>JAAERE010000052.1 GCA_024230675.1 bacterium
GCCGGCGTGATCGACCCCACCAAGGTCACTCGCACCGCGCTGGAGAACGCTGCCTCGATCGCCGGCATGCTGCTGACGACCGAAGCCGTTATCTGTGACAAGCCGGAGCCCAAGGGCGCGGCTGGTCCTGCCATGCCTGATCCGGGCATGGGCGGCATGGGCGGTATGGGCGGAATGTACTAAACCGCCTGATTACGTAAGCAATCGTCTATACAAGACCCGGCCGAACCCTCGGCCGGGTCTTTCTTCTTCTTTGACTCTGGCGAACAACGAATGAAGGGCAAAACCCCCCCATTGACACGCGGCCTTTTTTCCCTATCTTGCGTCCATGGACCGCCCCAAAGAATTCGTCAACAGCCTCAAGGCTGAGTTCCCCGAAGACCGCCTGACCTACCAGAAGGCTATCGCAACCTTCCACCCGGAATCGGCCGAGGAAGCCGCCCAGTTCCTCAAACTCGCCAACAAACAGCGGCAGAAGATCTACATCACCGGCTTTGGCAACAATATCGACCCGCTGGGCGAGCCTTTCGAAAGCATGGTCGTTCTCCGCACCGACCGCCTCAACGACATGATCGAAGTCTCCGAGGAAAACTACTTCATCAAAGTCGGCACCGGCTTTCCCCTGCGAGAAGTTAACATTCGCCTGAAGGAAAAGAGCCTGTGGCTCCCGCATTCGGCGCTGCCGTACGTCGGCTCGGTCGGGGGAGCGATAGCGGTCAATCTCTCAGCCGATCTACACGGCCACGACGTTCCGATCAAAAAGTATTTCATCCAGTCAGAGATCGTTACGCCCGAGGGAGAAATCATCACGCCCGGTTCGGTCTGTTTCAAATCGGTCTCGGGCTTTGATATCGTCAAGATATTTGCGCCTTCGTGGGGTCTGTTGGGCTTGGTTGTCAGTGCCGCTTTCCGAGTAATGCCGATCAGCGGCGCCGCTGAATTCGATTCGATGACCATGCACGCTGTGGACCGAGAGCACTTCCTGTCCGGCCTGGACGAGGCCAACAAAGACGCCGACGCCGTGTATTCGCGGAAAATCAAGGCCAAGTTTGACCCGGCGGGCATTCTTCCGGTCGTCTAAGCTCGAGAGCAGAACCAATACCAAAAAAAACTGTTGAATCGTTTGGACTGCCGGTCCTATCTAATTGGTAAAAGCACAGGAGTTGACCATGACCAGAGCAGCAGAACATTCCCACGTGGCCGTGCTGGGCGCCTCACCCAAGGAAGAGCGGTATTCTTTCAAAGCGGTAAGGATGCTCAAGGAATACGACCATCGGCCGATACCGGTCCATCCGGCCGGGCATACCGTCGATGGCGTCCCGGGGCTCAAATCGCTGGCCGATATAACCGAGTCCGTAGATACCCTGACCGTTTACGTCAGCGAAAAGATATCCAGTGGAGAGTTAGATTCGATTCTGAAGCTGAAGCCCCGGCGCGTGGTTTTCAATCCCGGGGCTGAGAACGTGGAACTGGCCAGGAAACTTGCCGGCGAGGGAATCGAGGTTGTGGAAGCCTGCACGCTGGTGATGCTGAAAACCGACCAGTTCTAAGGACCGATCACATTGGATCGTGATCGAGATAAGTCAGCTTATCCATCTTGCCTTCGATGGCCGTAACGGTCGTATCCACCAGCTCTTCGATATCCACCAAAGACGTGTTCAGGCACATGTCGTATTGACGGGGATCATCGATATCAGCGTCGAACAGTTTGCGCACGAACTGCCGGCGGTCGTGGTCGGAAGTCTCAATCACCTTCGCCGCTTCGCTGGCTTTCAATTCCTTGTACTTGATCAGATTCTCAATCCGCTTTTCCCTGGGGCAGACAATGCGGATATGAAAACCACGCCGGGGGCCGAGGATGGAATTACCGCCGCGTCCCATCAGAACTACCCCGCCCAACTGCGACATGGAAATAACTACCTGACACAGCTGCCGTGTGTAGTCCGAGTGATCCACTGCCTGGCCGGTGAAGATCGCCTCCACCATCAATTCCAAACCGCCGCGAAAACCCTTGTCGAGGGATTCAACTACTCGTTTGCGATAGCCTGAAGACCGGCAGATTATGTCAATAGCTTCGCGATGAAGGCGCTGATAACCCAGGCGTTGGGCCAGACGGGAGCCAAAGTACGATCCCCGGCTGCCGGTTTCGCGACTGACGGTTACGATTGGAGCCGGTTTCTCGCGCGGAGCTTCCGCCTCTTCAAACTCCCGTCTCTCCAGCTCCCATTTGAGCAATTGACGATTTATTATGGCTTCAATTGAGGTCATGACTCTCACCTTCCCCTCTAATATAATGGTACGCAAGGACAAGAGCAACCCGCAAAAGGGATAAGCGGGGTCGATTCTGATCGAAGCCACCTCAGGAAGCTGCGCTAGAGACTATGACGTATCATGGTGTAATCGGGCTGTTTTCCCTTGCGTGTCACGGGCGAACTGTGTAGTTTCAAGTAGAAACCCATCTGCGCAACAGCACTTTCACGGGAATCACAGAGCACACACCCGACACCAGGCGCATTTTCTGTTTCGCGTCCACATCGACGCCTCTTCTCCACAGGCGGTCGCGAGGCGGGGGGATACCACAAAACGTCCACAAAACTTGACTCGCGTATCGACGCTGGATCGCGATGACATGCCACTTGCCGGGAGAGGGCGGTGAGCATACGGCGTCGGTTTTAAGCAATCCTTAACTCGGGGAGGTTACTTGTGAGAAATTCTGTAATTATCCTGGCTGGTACTCTACTGCTGGCTCTTATGGTCACTGCCTTTGCAGAGGCTCCACCAATGATAAACTATCAGGGGCGCCTGACAGATGCCGCCGGCGACCCGGTCGCGGATGGCGATTATGAGATCACGTTCACGATTTACGACGACTCCACCGGCGACATTTCCATCTGGGAAGAAGTCCACTCTGCCGTGCCGGTGCGCGACGGACTTTTTGATGTCATTCTGGGGCTCTCTGAGCCAATTGGAGATACCTTGGTTGCAGACTCCTTCCCCTACCTGGCGATACGGATCGGTGCCGATCCTGAGATTGCGCCCCGTACTCGGTTGACGTCGGTGCCCTACGCTCTCCACGCGTCCTCAGTGCCGGGCTTCAATCCCGGCCCCAACAACATCGACTCGGGTCTCTACACCTTTGTAGCCGGGGACAACAACACCGTTCTTGATGATTACTGTGCCGTCCTCGGCGGCTCCGGCAACAGGGTTGAAGTCCTCAGCATTACCGACACGACTTTTGACACCACCGGACTCTTTGTTCCGCTCGCCCTAACGCCCGGATTTTCTCTTGCCGCCCGACTACCGGCCAACCCCTGTCGTTCAATCCATCTTCCCGCACCATCCTATGCCATCGGGCTGGATAATCTTGTCGGCGGGGACGGGGCAATTGTTCTCGGGGGCCAGAAGAATACCGCCAAAGCAGGGGCCGGACACTCTGCCATTTACGGCGGAGCTTCCAATTGGACCGAAACGGACTTCTCCGTGGTAACCGGTGGCTACTGTAATCAGACACTGTCGCCTGGTTATGCCCAGACTATAAGCGGCGGCGTCCGCAACCGGTCGCTGGGACATTATACTTTCGTGGGAGGAGGATACCAGAATATTATCTCCGCCGAGGCGTACGCCTGTGTCGTGGGGGGCGGGTTTAAGAACGAGACCAACAACCATGTGGCGACGCTGGCCGGGGGGTATTATAACCGGGCCGAAGGTGTCGCCTCAACCATTAGCGGCGGCGCCTTCAATCGAGCCGAAGCTGATTACTCAACTGTTGCAGGGGGCGGCTGGACCTCTGTCGGAAATCCGTCCACCGGCAATTTCGTTTACGATGAGTACGGCACTATCGGTGGCGGCGGCGGCAACACTGCCGGCGACAACGCCACGGGACCGACGGGTGAACCGGGCGGTACAGTCGCCGGAGGACACTACAATCACGCCACCGGGAAATATACATCGGTTGGCGGAGGGTACGACAACACGGCAATAGGAGAATACGCCACGGTCGGTGGCGGCGGATTTAACGTCGTACAAGGTGTGACCGGGACAATTGCCGGCGGTGACAGCAACCAGGTTACCTACTCCGCAGAGTACAGCTTCATTGGCGGCGGCCGGAATCACTATGTTGACGACCAGTTTGCTGCCGTTGTAGCCGGTGATCGCCACCAGATTTACTCGGGGGGAGCCTACGGGTTTATCGGCAGTGGCAGAGCTCACATTATTGAGGACCAGTACGCCACCGTTGTCGGCGGAGATACCAATCACGTCTACGCCGGCGGGCAGTACGGCTTCATCGGCGGAGGACAGATGCATGAGGTTTACAACCAGTTCGGAACCATTGCCGGCGGCGACTTCAACGTAATCGCCGGTGACTACGGCACAATAGGCGGCGGTTCCCACAACTCGGTTGAGGGTGAGTACGGTACTGTGGCGGGAGGGGGCTGGGTAACGCCCGGATTTCCAGCGACAGCCAACTTCGTCCACGACAACTACGGCACCGTGGGAGGAGGTGGCGGCAACTCCGCCGGAGACAACACCACACCGACCATTGATGAGATAGCGGCCACTGTTGCCGGCGGCCAGCACAACCGGGCAGCGGCCGTTTACAGTTCGGTGGGAGGTGGTCTGGGTAATCAAGCCGAAGGTCAACTCTCCACCGTTGGCGGCGGTATGAACAACTGGTCCCTTACCCTGGCTGCGACCATAGGCGGGGGTGACAGTAACTATGTGGTCGACGACTATGGTACCGTTGGAGGTGGACAGGCCAACACCGCGGGCGACAATGCCAGTGGGCCAACCTTTGAAACCTATGCTACCGTCGCCGGAGGATCACATAACCAGGCCAGGGGTAATGGGGCCGCAGTTGGAGGAGGCGTCGACAACGAAGCCCGAGGGTCGGGCACGACCGTTGCAGGCGGGATGGATAACGAAGCCAGTTGGGGGCTCAGTTCTGTAGGTGGCGGCTCTGTCAACAGAGCCACAGGCCAATGGGCTACGATCCCCGGAGGTTTGATGAACCTCTCCCAGGGCAATTACAGCTTCGCCGCCGGACGGCAGGCTCAGGCGATGCATAACAACACGTTTGTTTGGAACGACTATTCGGCCGGCTCCTTTGCCTCGACCGGCATCAATCAATTCCTGGTCCATGCCGACAACGGCGTAGGTGTCAACCTTCCTGATCCCACCGAAGACCTTGACGTACGAAACACCGCCAGATTGAGAAACATGCCGACGACCAATATCCTGGACCCGGTCCATGCCGATCTCAACGGTGTGCTTCACCGATGGATTCCCGTTTCCAGCAGGCGGTATAAGGATGACATAAGGGATTTGGGTATCGGGTCCGACGCAATACTCAATCTCGAGCCGGTGCGTTTCAACTGGAAAGAGAACGGCGTGGAGGATATCGGACTGATAGCCGAAGACGTCGAAAAGGTCATTCCCGAAATGGTCATATACAACGATCAGGGACAGGTCAACGGCGTCAAGTACGACAAGCTCTCCATCTATCTGCTCGCCGCCGCCCGCGATCTCAAGACTGACAACGACGAACTGCGCGCCGAACTGGCCCGCGTACAAACGACTATGAACGCGTTGGTCAAACAAGTTCAGCAACTGGCGGCCGCGACAGATCCGAAGAAGATCGGCGATGACAAACTGGCCGGGAACTAGGCGAGGTGCAACATGAAATGTGAACGCAAACATCTCACGCGAACCGTGCTGCCGCTGGTCCTGATCGGTCTGGCGGGAATGGCGAGCTTCGCCGATATTAACCGGGGCGAGGAGGCTCGAAAGGAGCGTGCAATCGAGGTCAGAAGCCGGCAGATTGTCGACACAATCGAGCCTGTTAGGGAACGCTCGATCGACGTACGAATCCGGCAAGTTACCGATACGGCCGAGAACTTGCTCATTCCATCGCAGGTGCCGGCGTCGACAGCGGTGAACAGCGGCGAACAGGTACTATGGCGCGTGATTTCCGGCGGCGGCGGTAAAGGCTTCTCTACCGGCATATACCTCAACGGAACCCTGGGCCAGTCGGCTGTTGAAAGAGGGACGTATCCCGGTTATGCGGTTCGTCACGGCTTTTGGCAGTTGTTCACAGGGGGTGGCGGTACTTGCTGTATCCCTCCGACGGTGGGCGATGTTGATCAGAGCGGCGGGGTAGATATTACGGACGTCTCGGTCTTGATCGACAATCAATTCCTGACTCTGACGCCTTTGGTCTGTGACGTCGAAGGGGACGTCGATTTCAGCGGAATGACTGACATCACTGATTTGTCGATCCTGATCGATAATCAGTTCCTGACCCTGACCCCGCTTCTGCCCTGTCCCTAAGAGAACGCCAAAACGACTCTGACGGCTGTTGCCTCGGTGCAGCAGTCGTCTTTTGCCAGGGAAACCCTACGGAATTGACCGATCAGCTGGCCAACCGGTCAGCCTTTTGCACTTGACATTGTAGATAGATAACGCTATTTTTTGATAGTCCATATTGGGGTGGTCAACGCCGATCATGACCGGGGATCACACATCTTGCAGCATCAACTGTCCGGCTTTGCCCGGTGTCGCGGATCAGGCTAACGACCGGTGACATTCCACAACTTACGGGAGGGTTCCCATGCACGGTTGCATCAAAATTCTCGGAGCGTTTGGCTTTGTCTGTCTTCTAACGGTTTCATCAGTTATCGCGGATTTTGAAGGCACCGTCTGGAATCCCTTCGGAGACGGCATCAGCCTCAAAACTGTCGAGG
This sequence comes from bacterium, assembly GCA_024230675.1. Classification (GTDB taxonomy): domain Bacteria; phylum Zixibacteria; class MSB-5A5; order GN15; family FEB-12; genus JAAERE01. The sequence continues at coordinate 6,741 of JAAERE010000052.1, forward strand.
TGGTGGAAGCTTACCAGGGCGATCTGTGGGCCGCCGGCTTTGCCTATGGTGCGGGCGCGGATACGATTGCCCATATTGTGCGCTGGGACGGAAGTGTCTGGCAGCCAATGGGCGAGGCCGCGCACCTTTGGATTCACGATCTGGTAGAATACGACGGCCAATTGATAGCTGTGGCCGAATCGGTGGTCGCGGGCGACACTCTTAGCTGTGCTATCGCCTGGAACGGGACGGCCTGGATTGATCTCGGCTTTGGTCCCGATGGAGATTTCAGAACGGCGACAATTTGGGACGGCAAACTGGCGGTTGCCGGACATTTTGATACCGCTGCCGGGGTTGCTGCTAAGAACGTGGCTGTCTGGGACGGTTCCTCATGGACAGCGCTCGGTGAAGGCCTTGGCGGGCGCGTGCAGGTAATTATGGAGTTCGAGGGCAATTTGATTGCCGGCGGAGATTTCACCGAAACAGGCGATGGTACCCCGGTCGCAAACATCGCCCGCTGGAACGGTATCTTCTGGGAGCCGATGGGTGATGGATTCACAGGCGATGTGTCGGCTCTAATAGTGTACGACGGCAAGCTCACAGTCGGTGGGCGACCTTCCATGTCGGGGGGGCTTCCTGTCGGCAGTGTGGCGGCATGGGACGGCTCGTCCTGGTCGGCCGTGGGGGATGGCACTGATCTCTTCGAGGTCTCCGGTCTCGCGGAGTTTCACGGAGAATTGATAGCCGCTGGTTTTTCCAACGCAATTCGGCGATTCGACGGTTCTGATTGGCATGAGGTGCTGGAGACATGGGGCACCGTGAAGGATGTTGCAGTGTTCGACGATAAGCTGGTGATCGCCGGCAGGGAGTTCGGGTCCTTCTATGGATTCGAACTGAACAACATCGCCTGGCGTGCATCGTTCGACCAGGATGCTGACGGTATTTACGACATCAACGACAATTGTATCTGGGCCGATAACCCCATACAGGAGAACGCCGATGGCGACCTCTCCGGTGATGCCTGCGATGATTGCTACGGTTGCGAAACCTCGGTATATCTGGAGAGCGTCTCGGGCCTCAGGGGCGGTGACACCGTGTACGCCGGTACGCCGGTGAAATTCTATTTCGCGGTGTCCGGATTCCCCGACGACAACATCATGGGACTTGCTGTCGGTCTGAGCCTGTCCTCGCCCGACGGTGCCGTATGGCAGCCGCCGGTCCTGGATACGGTGCCAATGGGATGGCTCGACGGTCTGTTCGATGTTGCGGACTTCATTTCCTCAGGCGTCACGGGAGCCGACGCCGACTCACTCAGTGCGCACTGGGTTGCGATTGCAGGCGACGGACTGGAGCCGGGATTCAACGATGTTGCCTTCTGCCTAACTACCGAGTTCTCGGCCGATCAGGAAGGCAAGACGATTTGCATAGACTCAGCTTCGTGGAGTCCAGTGACCTTCTGGGAGATGATGTACGGCGGGTCGCTCGGTGTGGAACCGTTCTGGGACGGACCACACTGTTTCACGATCTACAACTGCTGCCAGGGGCCTACGGTCGGTGATATGGATATGAGCGGCGTGGTCGACGTGACAGACATTCAGGTGATAATCGACAACCAGTTCCTGAGTCTGACGCCTTTGACCTGCGAGATTCAGGGCGACCTTGATTTCAGCGGGATAATAGATATCACCGATCTCTCTATTCTGGTCGACAACCAGTTCCTGACTCTGACTCCCCTGTCGCCCTGCCCATAACGGTACGACATAGCGACTTCAACGGCTGTTGCCCCGGGGCAGCAGCCGTTTCCTTTGGGCTGGGGAACGCTTCCGAATCTACCGATAACCTTACTAGACAAAGGACTAGAACCCGGAGGCTTTGAGCCGTATACTAGGTATAAAGCTGACAGATACACGTCCAGCGAAACTTTCTTATGTTCTACAGCCGATCCAAAACAAGATCCGTCGTCATGGGCATCTTCGCCACGCTCGCGGCTTCTCTGTGCCTTGGACCGGAGGTTCGATCCCAGGGTTCCGTGTTCGGCGAGGTATCCAGATCGGATCTCAGCACGCCCGCAGATTCTGACTTGGTGTTCTTCGGCTTCATTCACGGCACCGACGATGAGATTCGTCTGTCGGTTTCAGACGGCGCCGGATTCGACGTCGGCTTCTGGTTCGACGACTTCCAGAACTACCTGGATGAGGCTCCGAACGTGCGTTTCGACTACTTTTTCTTCGATACTACCGTCAGTGAATGGTCGCATATAAGCGCTACGATTTTGGCGGAGTCAATCCAGCAGGAGGATGTCACCCTGACGGAGACCGGCTTTCCTTCGGCTCCCTCTGGATTGGGAGCGACACGAGAGACGGCCGAAAGGATCGTTCTGTATTGGGACTATGATCCGCAATTCACATATCACGTGTATCGCCGCACGCAGCCCTCCAACGGTTCGTTCTTTCGACTCGACGATCCGGCAGGTCGTCTTGTCAACCCCGGTGTTGCCGATAGTGTCTTTGTAGACACAACTGCTGTGGACGGTGTGGCCTATGACTACGTTCTGATTGCCGAAGACGGACCGGCCGAATACTCGCCAGCTTCAGCGGCGCTTGATGTCTCAGCCGTGATTGGTTGTTGCTTGCCCCCGAGTAAGGGCGACATAGACCAATCGGGAAGTGTTGACATAACCGATCTTCAAGTGTTTATCGATCATCAGTTCCTTACCCTTCAGCCGCTAATCTGCGTAGACGAAGGCGATCTTGACCTCAACGGAGACATCGACATCACCGATCTCCAAATCCTGATAGATAATCAGTTCCTTACCCTGACACCCCTGCCGGCTTGCCACTGACATTCCTGCGGACACAGAGAAAAGAGTATTGCGCCGGGTGAGCGCCGGCTTTATCTATCTCTTACTGTGACCTTCGATAATAAGCAAAGCCTGGATTTCGCGCGCGAAATCGACTTCAGTAAAATCCTGACTAACCCCATTCTGGATATTGCCGCCCGGTTCTGGGACTCTGAAAGATACGCCGCCTTCAGGGTCTGCTATCGCTCGATGAGGCGAATCGACGATCTCGTGGACGACCGCAAGGAGCAGGGGGAGCCGATCACGCCAGAAGAGTCGACCCAGATGCAGCAGCTTATGCAGGACTGGCTGGACGCGGCAAGAGCTAAAGCTCCCGGCGACGATTTCCAGGCCGAATTCCTCCGGACAACCAACCACTTCCGAATTCCCCTCTGGCCCTGGGAGCGGCTGTGCAAAGCGATGATCTATGATCTCAGCCACAACGGTTATCGCAATTTCAGGGGTTTTCTGAGATATGCGGAAGGGGCGGCGATTTCGCCCGCCTCGGTTTTCATGCACCTCTGCGGCGTGACGCCCAAGGACGGTACCTTCGAGCCTCCCTCATACGACATTCGCAAGGGCGCCCGGGACCTGGCCCTGTTTTCCTATCTTGTGCATATCGTCCGGGACTTTCAGAAAGACCATCTAAGAGGGTTGAATTACTTCGCCGATGACCTGCTGGCCGAGCAATCCCTGCATCTCCCCGAATTGGCCGATATAGCTCACACCGGTCGTCCAACCCAGGCTTTTCGCCTGCTGATCCGCCGGTATATGCAGCTCGCTGAATACTACCGTCAACGCGCCCGTGCCACTGTCGACCGGCTTCTGCCGCTGTTAGAGCCTCGTTATCAACTGAGTCTGGAGATTATATACGGTCTTTATTTGCTGACATATCAGCAGATCGAGCCGAATCGCGGCAGATTCTCCAGTAAGGACACTAATGCCTCCCCGGAACGGCTCCAACTCCGTATAGAGCAAATAGTTAGCTCGTTCATTCCACATCCCCGGCAATGATCTTTCGGAAGAAATCCTATCTGCCTGGGTATCACAGACAGAGCAATCGCCTTTTTAGTTGCTTTGAGGCTGTACTGCACGGCAGACTCTTACGTGTATAAGAATTAGGAGAGGAAGTACTATGCTCTGTAAATTACTCGTTTCCGGCATGATAATACTCCTGGCAGCCCCCCTGGCCGCCGGGGAGGTAGCCGTGACGGTCTACAACAACGATCTGGGAGTTGTCAGCGAAACCCGTGAGCTTGAGTTCGTGAAGGGAATCGATCGACTGGCTTTCCGGGATGTACCGGTCCGGATCGACCCGAATTCCGTTCGATTTGAGATAGTCGGGGACGACAAGAACGTTTCCATCCTGGAGCAGAATTACGCCTACGATCTCGTCTCACCCCAGCAGCTATACAACAAGTACGTTGATAACGAAGTCCAATTGATCGACGAACAGGGAAGGCTTTATGCCGGTACGCTGCTGGCCTACAGCGGAAGCGCAATAACGCTCCTGGAGCCGGGGGGGAAAGTCAAGATCGTCTCAATGGAACAGGTGACCGAAGTCAGTTTCCCCATGCTTCCCGACGGCCTCATCACCCGCCCTACCCTGTTCTGGCTCTACCAGTCGGATCATGAGGGTGCCCTGGACTGCCGGGTCGGATATCAGACCGGCGGGCTCACCTGGGCCGCAGAGTATGTGGGTGTTCTGGACAAGGACGAAACCAACCTCGATCTCTCCGGCTGGTCGTCGATCAACAATACTTCCGGCAAAACCTTCAACGACGCCAAACTCAAGCTGATCGCCGGCGACATTCACCGAGCCCAGAAAGCGGCCCCGCGACGGGGCGAACTGGCGATGATGGCCGCGCCGGGCCTGGCCGAGGGTTTCGAGGAAAAGGCGTTCTTCGAATACCACATGTATACGCTGCCGCGTCGCGCCACCCTGGCGGACAAGGAAATCAAACAAATCTCGTTATTTGAACCGGCCTCGGCAAAGGTCGACAAGGAATTTGTCTACCGCCCCGATCACGATGCCGGCAATGTAAACGTGCAGATCAAGTTCCGGAACTCAGCGGATGACGGTTTGGGAATGCCCTTGCCGGCCGGCCGTCTGAGAATGTTCAAGGCCGATGACGACGGCGCCCTGATTCTGCTCGGAGAGGATTGGGTCAAACACACTCCCCGGGACGAAGAAGTCTCGGTCAAGGTCGGCGTGGCCTTCGACGTCAAGGGCGAGCAGAAAATGATCGAGAGGACTCGCGTTTCCCAGAAGGTCGAAGACCGACACTGGGAGATCGAGGTGCGCAATCACAAGACTGAAGATATCACCGTCTCTGTCGAGAAGAGGCTTTGGGGATTCTGGGAAATCCTGGAGTCAAGTCACGAGTATTCGCAGGAAGACGCCAACAATATTCGGTTCGAACTACCGGTAAAAGCGGGCGAATCGTCCGTTATCAAGCTGGCTGTCCGATTTACTAACAGATAGGCCGTCAACGGTTGACAAGTTGTACGGCAGCGATTAAATTCGACCGGAGATTTGCTGGCAATGTTGCTGAAGGAGGTTAATTGTGAAACTGTTCAATAAATACCTGGTTTTGGGCCTGGCGGCTCTTCTCCTCGCGGGCGCCGTGAGCGTAGACGCCAAAAAGGGGAGAAAACTGCAACCGGGCGCGGCTATATCTTCCGCCAAGATAGAAATCCTGTCGGGCGAAGAAGAGCGTATCAACACGGCTATCGCCCTGCTAGACACTCTTTTCATGAACTGGGGACCGCACGCCGAAGGTCTCTACTGGATGACTCAGATTCAGGTCGACCTGATCGGGAAGCGGGCTGATCTCAAAGTCAAGCTTCCGCTCGTGGAACGCATGGTTGCCTATTCCGATTCGCTGGGCATGTGCTGCGAAAACAAAGATGTTAAAAAGAAGTATCGAAAGAAATGCGACGATTATATTGAGGAGATCGACTCCCTCAAAGTCCTCTTCTGGCGTGATTATTATAACTCCGGTGTCAGCCAGATCGATGATGTCGGAAATCTCATGGAATACGTGGCCCAGGAGACCGATTCTTCGGCGCTGGCCAGCTACCAGTCGGAATTGGACGCCAAGCTGGATTCCTGTAAAGACAATATGACTCTGGCGATTGCTATCGATTCGATGGACGCGCGCACATATGTAGGCCTTGCTTCGGCCTACGAGAAGACCCAGGATATGGCAACTTCAAGGCTCTGGCTGGAGAAGGCGCTGGACAAGACCGACAACAGGCGCGAAGTACTGATTCAACTCGCTTACAACAGCATCCAGTCGAACGATTATTGCGACGCTATTCCGTACTTCAATGAGTACATAGACATCATCACCGCCGACGATGGAGTAATGTCCAACCCCGACAACATTCCCGGCGTCGTAGGGACGATGTACAACCTCACCATCTGCTACAACAACTGTCAGCGTTATGGTGAAGCGTATGAATTGTCGCAGACGATCCTGACCTATGATCCCGAAAACAGTGAGGTTCTTCAGGGATCAGGACGCTATCATAACCAGATGGCCAGATTGGCCAATGATTCGGCTAATGTCTATAAGGAAAGTGACAGGGAGAAGTTCGACCATTGGACCGCTCAAAAAGACATAAGATTCGACAGCGCCCGTGTATTTCTGAAACAGGCTTTCGAATCCGACCCCAACAACAAGAGCTATGCCGATGAGTACGGGGTCACCTGCGCCATCCTGCGCAAGTTCGATGAAGCTGCCGTGGCTTTCTCCAGAATCTCCGAAATCGACCCGTCTGACTCCCAGAACTGGTCCTCGCTCGGCGATTGCTATCTCAGCATTCAGAAGTTCGACGAGGCCGCCAACGCCTATGAGGAGGCGGTTGAACTCGACCCCAATAACAAGAGCGTAGTACAGACTCTTCGCGATCTCCATCACCAGCTGGGCAACTCTGCCCGCGTCGCCGAACTTGAAGCGCAGCTGAAGTGATGTAGATACATCAGATACTTTTCCGAAAGGGCTGGCTTCGCGCCGGCCCTTTTCTATATTCAGCTATGCATTCCCGAAAACGCCTGGCCTCGGTGGCCGTCACCGGGCCTTTCAGACGAACGTTCACATACCATCTGCCGGAGGACCTGGATGTGCCCGCGCTCGGTCAGCGGGTGCTCGTGGAATTTGGGCGTTCTCGGACGGTCGGTTTCTACCTCGGCGAGCCCTCCGCCCAGCCCGGTATGACTACCAAGCCGATTGTGAAGGCCCTCGACGATACAAGCTTTTTCCCGACCGATCTGTATCGCCTGTGTCTCTGGATGGCGGACTACTATTTCGCCAATCCGGCTGACTGTCTTGCGTCGGCCCTGCCCCCGTTGCTGAAAACGCGGCGCTCGGTGCAATTGAGATGGTCCAATACGCTGCCAGAGTCTGTGACGGTTGATCCTGGAAATATCTTCAGGCCCGGCAAGATACTCACCTCTGCTGCTCTGGCCGAACTACGGAAGGCCTCCGGGACAAGTGTTCCGGAATTGGTGAAAAGCGAGGTGCTGGTCGAACAGTGGCCGCTTGGCGACGCCGGGAACAAGACCGTCATAGCGGGCTACCGAACCGCCAATCCGGAGATCTGGACGGAGTTCTATCAGAGAAAACGCTTCAAACCTTCCACTTTCGGTGGCGTTCTCGGCCCAGATGCCCTGAAGGAGGAGGGATGGACCGATCACTATCTGCGGCAAGCCGTAGCTGGCGGTACGCTGGAGCCCGTGATCTCGGACCGACCCGATCGTATTCTTGACTTCGTCCGGCCCAAGGAAGGGGTCAACGAACTGAGACTCTTCAAACAACAACAGGAGGCGGTCGACAGGGTCGCCCAGCACCTCGACAAGGGTTTCCAGAGCTTTCTTCTTCACGGGATAACCGGTTCCGGCAAAACGCTGGTCTACTGTCATTTGGCCCGGCAGGCGCTCCGAAACAATGGCACGGTTCTCGTACTGACGCCGGAGATTGCTCTGTCTGGAGCTACTTTGGCGTACTTCAGGGGATTTTTCGGCGATCAAGTTACTGTAATCCATTCGGCCATGAGTCAGCGCGAAAGGCTGGAAAGTTGGAACGGTATCCGAAAAGGCAGGTACCGAATCGTGGTTGGACCGCGGTCCGCGATATTTGCCCCGCTCGAGAATCTGGCCCTGATTGTAGTCGACGAAGAGCACGACGGTTCCTACAAACAGGATGACCCGGCGCCCCGCTTTAACGGGCGCGATTCGGCTATCATGCGTGCGCAAATAAACGATATCCCGGTGCTTCTGGGTTCCGCTTCGCCCTCAATCGAATCCTATCACAATGTGCGCACCGGGCGTTACCAGTTGTTGAAGCTGACGCAGCGTCCGGCCGGAGCAGTGCTTCCGCTGGTCAGGGTCGTGGATATGCGGAAGCAGAAACTTCACGGCGATCTTCCGTACATGTCGTTCCCACTTAAGAAAGAAGTCGACGCCCGGTTTGAGCTGGATCAGCAGGTGATTCTGTTTTTGAACCGACGCGGCTATTCACCCCAGCTCAAGTGCGCGGAGTGCGGCCACGTCCCAAGCTGCCCTCAATGCGACGTTAAACTCACCTATCACAAGACGGGGGGGAAGCTCTCTTGTCACTTCTGCGGTCACATTTCGCTCTCTGTCGACAAATGCCCAAAGTGTGGCAGCAGCGATTTCCAGTATCCGGGGGCGGGAACGCAGAAGGTTGAGGAGCACATAGCCCGCCTGTTTCCGGACGGCCGGGCCCTGAGGTTCGACTCCGACACCGCTTCCGGGCGAAAGAACTCTCACCAAATGCTCAAAATGTTTGCTGAGCGAAAGTACAATCTGCTTCTCGGGACGCAGATGGTCACCAAAGGTCTTGATCTTCCCGGGGTCTCGCTGGTCGGTGTGCTCTCGGCCGATCAGGGTCTGGATTTGCCGGACTTTCGTGCCTCGGAGAAGACTTTCTCACGGCTCCTGCAGGTGGCCGGGCGTTCCGGAAGGGGGGAGACCGCCGGTGACGTCGTTATTCAGACCTACTATCCCGACAGCGAAGTAATTCAGGACGCCGCCCGCCAGGATTATGAGAGCTTCTATGAACGCGAAGTCCTCTCTCGCCAGGTTCACAATTTTCCGCCGTTCAGTCGCATGGTGAAGTTTGTTTTCTCCGGCAAGGACCCGGACAAGCTGCCCGCCCATACCGAGCAGTTCGGCCTCGAATTGAAAAAGGAAGCCGCTGCCGCCAGTCTTGAGATCAATCTGCTTGGCCCGGCGCCCTGTCCACACGCGTATCTTCGCGGCAACCATCGCCGTCAATTGTTCGCGGTCACGCGGCAGCCCCTCAAACTGACCCGCCTGCTATATAACTGGGAGAACCGCCGAACCCGTTTCGGGTTGCCTTCGAATGTGAAGTTGGTGGTCGATGTGGATCCCGACGATATGATTTGAATTCCCCGACCCGGGGATAAAAAGGAAAACAGCCGCTCCCTTTTGGGAACGGCTGTTTCTCAAAATGAACCTATTGAAATCCGAAAAGCTATTTGCCCTTTGGCTTGTCTTCAGTCTTGGCTTCCGTCTTGGCTTCAGCACCTTCAGGAGCGGCGCCTTCGGCACCTTCACCTTCGACACCTTCACCTTCGACACCTTCAACTCCTTCTTCGCCCTCTTCTTCACCTTCGGTGTCTTCGGACTTGATTACGGTCGGAGCCGAAATAACAACCACCGTTCGACGTTCCGGCGTGAGTATTTCCACGTCCGGAATCTCAAGGTCGCGCACGTGGATCGAGTCTCCAATTCCGAGCTCGGCGACGTCAACCTCGAAATCGTCCGGAATGTTGGCCGGCAGACATGAAATCTCCAGCTCGCGCATGGTTGCTTGCATGATGCCGCCATCGGTCTTGACGCCTATGGGAGTACCGATAAACTTGATCGGAAGCGAGATATTGATCGGCTTGGTCATGGATATGGCGTGGAAATCCATATGGACAACTTTGTTGGTCACCGGGTCACGCTGCAGTTCGCGAAGAATCACGCGATTCTCTTTGCCGTCGACGTTCAAATTCAGAATGGAACTGCTGTCCGCGGCCTTCATTGCCGCGCGAAATTCCCGCTCTGGAACAGCGAGCACCATCGGCTCTATTTCCGGTCCGTAGACCACCGCCGGGATATTTCCCTCACGACGGGTCCTGCGGGCGGAACCTTTGCCGGTTTCGGGGCGAGCCGTCGCGGCAATTGCTATCTCTTTCATCTTATCAGTGTCTCCTCATATTGGGCCAGCGAATTTCCTCAAACCACGCTGCTGGGCAGCTTTTCGAACAGCGATGATACAGACTGCTCGTCGAATATTCTCTTTATTGCCTCACCTATTAACTCGGAACAGGTGATAACTTCTATTCTGTCCGACGTACTATGATCACATTGATCGATCGAATCCGAAATCACCAGCTTCTTGATCGGCGATTCCTCGATACGTTCGATAGCTTTGCCCGATAAAACGCCGTGTGTGGTGGCGGCGTATATCTCCTGAGCGCCTACCTCTTTGATGTAGTCTGCCGCCTGGCACAGAGAGCCGGCCGTGTCCACCATGTCGTCACGAATAAGGACGTTTTTGCCGTTGACGTCTCCGATAAGGTTCATAACCTCCGAGACGTTGGCTTTCGGTCGGCGTTTGTCCACAATCGCCAGGCCGGCGTGCAGGGCCGAGGCCGTGCTCCGGGCCATCTTCAAAGAACCCACATCCGGGGAGACCACCACGAGATTCTCAATGTCGAGCTTCCGGAAATACTCGTTGAAGAGAATCGATGAATAAAGGTGATCGTGAGGAAGATCAAAAAATCCCTGGATCTGACTGGCGTGCAGGTCCATCGTCATGATCCGGTCGGCGCCGGCGGTAGTAAGAAGGTTGGCCACCAGTTTGGCCGTGATCGGAACGCGCGGCCGGTCTTTGCGATCCTGCCGGGCGTACCCATAGTACGGAATAACAGCCGTTATCCGCATGGCTGAGGCTCGCCGGGAGGCCTCGATCAGCATCAGCAATTCCATGAGGTTTTCCGCCGGGGCGTTGGTCGGCTGAACGATAAACAGGTCGGCGCCCCGGACGTTTTCGTTGATCTGAACAAATACCTCACCGTCGGAAAAGCTGGTTACCGTACAGTCGGTCAAATCCTGACCGACGTAAGTAGCTATCTTGGCAGCCAGTTCTCGGTTGGAATTGCCGGTGACAATCTTGATGTCGTTCCTAACGATCATTTTGCGCCTTCCTCACTCCGAAACTAAAACCTGCTTCGCGGCCGGAGGCACCCGCCGCAAACCAGGTTTGGCAACGATTGAGCCTGATTTACTGGGGCGCCAGGATTCGAACCTGGGAATGCCAGCTCCAAAGGCTGGTGTCTTACCGCTTGACGACGCCCCAAGACGTCTTTTCACGGACTAGGCCGAACTGTGCGTTTTCAACTCGACTTCGTACGCCTCTAGCACCCTCTTCTCGATCTCGGCCCGCATATCCTTGTTGACGGGATGAGCGATATCCTGATGAGTACCGTCTGGTCGTTTCCTGCTGGGCATAGAAACGAAATAGCCGCTACTACCCTGGATGATCTTCATCCCGCGGACTACGAAAGCGTTGTCGAACGTGACGTTGGCAAAACCTCTCAGTTTTTCCTCGTCACGCAGGGTAACCCGTATTTCTGTAATCTCCACGCTGGCCTCCCCTCATGGAAGTCGTGCCGGCAGGGTCACCGGACGAACAGTTGTTGTTCGCCAATCGGCCCTTCCGGCTAAATTGCCGCCATCTATATCCGGCGCGTCGCAATAAAACCCAAACACTGATGGACCCGAGCCACTGATACGGGCTAGCAGAGCGCCCCGGTCCAAAAGCTCGCTTCTGATTCTTCTCAAATCCGGGTAAGACTTGAGATGAACCTCCTCGAAATCATTGCCGGTCAAGCCCAACGACTTAACCAACTCGTGGGGTGTATCGCAGCGCTCCAAAGTAAACGGAATCCTCGATTTTGTCAAGCGCAAACTAAGCTGCGCGTAGGCCTCGGCGGTCGACACGGCCAGGTCCGGAGTCACTAGAACCAGCCAGTAATCGGCAGGATAAGAGGTCTCTTGGACCACCTCGCCGCGTCCGGAAACCAGAGCCTGCCCGTGAGTGAAGAAAAACGGCAAGTCGGAACCCAGTTCCAATCCCAGTCCAGCCATTTCGGCAAAGTCCAAAGGCAGATCGAACAGAATCGCCCCTGCCAGAATTGTGGCCGCTCCATCGGCCGAACCTCCTGCCAGTCCGGCAGCTATGGGGATGTTCTTTTCCAACTCCACATCAAGCCCGCCGGTTATATCAAACCTGTCGCGCAGCAGATCAAACGCCTTCACGATCAGGTTGTTTTCGTCTGTGGGCAGCTCCGAAGGCCGAGTCAGCGTGATCGCGGCACCCATGTGGTCTCTGGTTCTCCTGAACTGCAGGCGGTCGAACAAAGACACCGCCTGAAACAGCGAATTTATGTTGTGATAGCCATCGTCGCGCCGGTCCAAAACCTCTAAGAACAGGTTGATCTTGGCGGGAGCGCCGATAGCGACCTGCCCGGATGCTATTTTCTTCACAAACATTATTGGATAACGGCCAATGTCAGGACAATCCTCTAACTCCCCTATGGAATACCTAACCCATTCTAATTTAGTGAATTAAATAACTCGCCACAACAGAAATAATAGCCGTCAGGAATTATTGCCGAGCCTCTTGAATTCAGTCATACTGTTGGCTATAATGGTCATCTCAACACATTGGGGAAAGACTCAGCAGCCTTCGCTCAAAGAGGAGAAACGTGATGGACCCGTTTGAAGCCAAAGCCCAACTGAAGACTAAATCGCAGGCGTTTGATATCTACCGTCTGGACTGTCTGGACAAGTACGGCCAGATAGACCGCCTCCCGAAATCCATCAAAATACTGATCGAGTCGATCCTGCGAAATTTCGACGGGCATATCGTGACCGAGGACGATATCAAGAAGGCTGCAGCCTACAATCCTGCCTCCGTGGGCGAGATTACCATCCCCTTTCGGCCGGCCCGGGTCCTGCTTCAGGATTTCACCGGCGTCCCTGCGGTCGTCGATCTGGCGGCGCTGCGCTCTGCCATGAAAGCCATGGGCGGCGATCCAAAAAAGATCAACCCGCTGGTGCCCGTTGATCTCGTGATCGATCATTCCGTCCAGGTTGATTCCTTTGCCTCCGATGACTCTCTCCAGTTGAATATAGAAAAAGAGTTTGAGCGCAATCGCGAGCGGTACGAATTCCTCCACTGGGGGCAGCACGCTTTTGACAACTTCCGCGTCGTTCCACCGGCCATCGGTATCTGTCACCAGGTCAATCTCGAATACCTGGCTCGCGTCGTTTGGACTCGCGACGGCGCCGCCTTCCCGGACACGCTGGTGGGCACCGACAGCCACACCGTTATGATCAACGGCCTGGGCGTTGTCGGCTGGGGCGTGGGCGGTATCGAGGCCGAGGCGGCCATGCTGGGCCAGCCGGTGTATATGCTGATGCCCGAAGTGATCGGCTTCAAGCTCAAAGGAGAACTTCCGAAGGGCGCCACCGGCACCGACCTCGTGCTGACCGTGACCCAGATGCTCCGCGAAAAGGGTGTTGTGGGCAAGTTTGTTGAGTTCTTCGGCCCGGCTCTTGACGATATGCCGCTGACAACCAAAGCGATGGTAGCCAATATGGGACCGGAATACGGCGCTACGATGGGCTATTTCCCGGTTGATGCCTCCACCCTGGAATATCTCCGCATGACCGGCCGAAGCGACGAACAGATTGACCTTGTCGAACGCTATTACAAGGAACAGGGGCTTTTCCGCGAGAAGGACGGCTCAGTGCCGGAATTCACCGACGTTGTCGAACTGGATATCTCAAGTATCGAGTCATCACTTTCCGGCCCCAAGCGTCCTCAGGATCGTGTATCGCTGTCCAATATGAAGTCAGAATTCGAAAAGGCCCTGACCACGCCGGTGAAAGAGCGCGGCTTTGAACTGCCTTCGGCCCAACTGGCCGCCACCAGCAGCATTGCCGACGGCTACAAGGCCGACATTGGTCACGGCGCGGTGGTGATCGCGGCGATCACGTCGTGCACCAATACTTCCGATCCCTACGTGCTGGTAACCGCCGGCCTTCTCGCCCGCAACGCTGTCGAACGCGGTCTGACCTCCAAACCGTATGTAAAGACATCTCTGGCTCCCGGCTCCAGAGTTGTGACGCGCTATCTTGAGAAGGCCGACCTCATTGAACCGCTGAAGAAGCTTGGCTTCCACAACGTCGGTTATGGCTGTACCTCTTGCATTGGAAACTCCGGTCCGCTTCCTGCCCCCGTGATTGAAGCCATCGACGCTAACAGTCTGGTGGTCTCGGCCGTGCTCTCGGGCAATCGCAATTTCGAAGGCCGGGTCAGTCCGCACACCAAGGCCAATTACCTGGCCTCGCCGCCGCTGGTCGTTGCTTACGCCCTGGCGGGGACCGTTGACAAGGACCTCACCACCGAGCCCCTTGGCGTCAACGACAAGGGGGAAGAAGTATTTCTGAAAGACATCTGGCCGACCGAAAAAGAGGTGGCCAAGGTAGTCAACCAGAACGTATCGCAGGACCTCTTCCGCGACGAGTATTCTTCCGTTGCCGACGGCAACCCGACTTGGAATGCAATCAAGAGCATTGAGGCCGAAATCTTCCCGTGGGACGACAAGTCTACCTACATTCAGCAGCCGCCGTTCTTTGTTGATATGGCCCCAAAGCCCAAAGACATTCAGCCGATTCGCGGCGCTCGCGTGTTGGCCCTGCTTGGCGATTCAATAACGACCGACCATATCTCGCCGGCAGGCGTCATCAAAGCGGACTCTCCGGCGGGCAAATTCCTTATGGAAAACAAAGTCCAGTTCGCAGACTTCAACAGCTATGGTTCGAGGCGCGGAAATGATCGCGTTATGACGCGCGGCACTTTCGCCAATATCAGACTTCGCAACCTGCTTGTCCCCGGCACCGAAGGAGGAGTTACGCGCCATCAGGAGACCGGTGAGGAGATGAGTATATACGACGCCGCCATGAAGTACAAAAAGAACGGAACCCCGCTGGTCGTTCTGGCCGGTAAGGATTACGGCATGGGCTCCTCTCGTGACTGGGCCGCCAAGGGGACCAATCTTCTCGGCGTCAAAGCTGTACTCGCTGAGAGTTACGAGCGCATTCACCGCTCCAATCTCGTCGGTATGGGTGTCCTGCCGCTGCAATTCGAGGCAGGCGAGACCCGCGAGTCGCTCGGCCTCAAAGGCGATGAGCTGTTTGCTATCGACGGCCTTTCCAACGACCTGAAACCGGGTCAGACGGTAACAGTCAAGGCGCTCAACAGCGACGGCGAAAAGAAATTCCGGATGAAAGTACGCATTGATACGCTCGTGGAAGTTGACTACTATCGTCACGGAGGGATCCTGGCGATGGTTCTTCGCCAATTGGCCAAGTAGGGCCCGGCGGATCGGCTCAAAACATAGAACTTATGGGGACAAAGAAATGCCAGTAGTTACGCCCGAGATTTACATGAAGATGCTCACGGCCGCACGCTACGGTCGTTATGCCTTTCCGGCTATCAACGTGACTTCCACCGAGACAGCCAACGCCGCGCTGAAGGGTTTTGCCGACGCCGGTTCCGACGGTATCATTCAGGTTTCGACCGGGGGAGGCGAGTTCGCTTCGGGACTCCACAACAAGGACATGGCGCTCGGGGCGATCACCATTGCCGAACACGTCCACCGCGTCGCCGATCGCTACAACATCTATGTTGCCCTCCACACCGACCATTGTGTGCCCAGGAAGGTCGATAGTTTCGTCAGGCCGCTCATAGCTGCCACGGCCGAGCGTCGTGCCTCCGGACAGGGCAACTTGTTTCAGTCGCATATGTTCGATGGTTCCGAGCTGCCGCTCGATGAAAACATGAAGATTGCTCATGCCCTCATGAAAGAGTGCGTCGCCAACGAGATTATCCTTGAAGTCGAGACCGGTGTGGTCGGCGGCGAAGAGGACGGTGTCGACCACAGCGACACTCCGGCGGAAAAACTGTACACTACGCCCGAGGATATGGTCGGCGTCTACGAAACGCTGCATCCGCTGGGCGGGACGTTCATGCTCGCCGCGACTTTTGGCAACGTTCACGGGATCTACAAGCCGGGCAACGTCAAGCTGCGTCCGAAAATCCTCAAGGAGGGTCAGGCCGCTGTCACGGGCAAGCACGGCTCCGAGGCCGCCATGCATCTCGTGTTTCACGGCGGTTCCGGCTCCGAATTGGCCGATATTCATGAGACGCTGGACTACGGCGTAATCAAGATGAACGTCGACACCGATACGCAGTACTACTTCACGCAGCCGGTCAAGGAGCACATGATCGAAAATCAGGGCGAACTGACCCACAACGGCGATCAGATGGCCAACAAGAAGAAGTTCGATCCTCGTGCCTATCTCAAGAAGGCCGAAGAAAACATGGCTTCGAGGGTGACCACGGCCTGCAAAGACCTCAAGTCCGACGGAAAAACTCTGTTCAAGTAGCCGAGATTACCTGTTATCGGAAATTCAAGGCCCGCTCGCCTAAATGGTGGAGCGGGCTTTTTCGTCGATTGCGGAGACGGGAGATTCCCGGCCGCCAAAGCCATCGACGGGAATGCTGTTGACATTTCCCGGGGGTGCCGTTAATTAGGCCCCATTGACGTATTTTTGTAAAGGTAGACAGCAAGATGACAGCTACAAACCTAAACGCAATTAAGACTCCGTTCTACCAGTTTCACGTAGAAGCCGGGGCCAAAATAGTAGAATTCGCCGGCTTCCTGATGCCGGTTCAATACAAGGGCGTAACTTCAGAGCATCTCGCCGTGCGGGAGAATATCGGACTTTTCGACCTGTCCCACATGGGCGAGTTTGAGGTTTCGGGACCCGACGCTCTGGCGTTTCTCCAAAAAACCACCACCAACAACGTCGCCGCACTGGAGATCGGCCAGATTCAGTATAGCTGCATGCCCTATGCCGAGGGTGGTATTGTTGATGACCTTCTGATCTATCGGACCGGAGAAGACAGCTTTTTCCTGGTAGTCAACGCCTCCAACCTGCAGAAGGATTTCGACTGGCTGGACTCTCATCGCGAGGGCGAGGTCTCTCTGGTCGACCTCTCGGCCGGCCTGGGTCTCCTGGCCATACAGGGCCCTAACGCCCAGAAACTGATGACCCAGCTGACCGATCACGACCTCGAGAACATGCCGTATTACACACACGTTACGGCGAAAGTCGCCGGAGTAGACCTGATGTTCTCCCGAACCGGATACACCGGCGAGGACGGTTTTGAGATTTATATCCCCAATGAGCACTGTTCCGCGCTCTGGAAGGCCGTTACCAAAGCTGGCGCCGGTCACAACCTTGAGCTGATCGGCCTGGGAGCCCGTGACTCGCTGCGCCTTGAGATGAAAATGTCGCTCTACGGCAACGATATTGATCAGGCCACGACCCCGGTTGAGGCCGGGCTGGGCTGGATTGTGCATTGGGACAAAGACTTCATCGGCAAGGAAGTCATCGCCCAACAGAAGGCTGAGAAACCTAAGCGGCGGCTGATTTGTCTGGAGCTCGAAGGTAAGGCCTTCCCACGTCACGGGTATAAGATATTTGACGGTGAGAAGGAGATCGGCGAGGTCACGTCCGGGACCTTCTCGCCCTCGCTCAAGAAACCGGTCGCGCTGGGTTATGTGGCACGACGCAAGGCCAGGATCGGGTCAACGGTTGAGGTGGAAATTCGCAACAAACGCTATCCGGCAGTGGTTGTTAAGCCGCCCTTCTACAAAAACGCTTCGCATCGATAGGTCGCTTCTTCATGCGCATACAACTGTTTCTGACATCGGGCCCGCTGCACAAAGTTGATTTTGAGAAAAAGACCGTGGTGGTGGTGGATGTACTGCGATCGTCAACTTCGATCTGCACCATCCTCAACGCCGGCGCCAGGGGCGTTATTCCCACGGCCGGTCCGGGCGAGGCGGGGGAGATGTGGACCAAACTGGGACAGGAAACCACTGTGCTCGCCGGGGAGCGTGAAGGAACCAAGATAGAGAATTTCCAGCTCGGGAACTCCCCGCTGGAATTCAACCGCGAGACGGTCGGCGACAAAAACGTCATTCTATGCACTACCAACGGCACGGGCGTGTTCGCGCGCGTAGCCAGGGCGGAACTGACTCTCTCGGGCGCCCTGGTTAACGTTTCGACCGTAGCCGCAGCCGTAGTCGGAGTGGATCGGGACACCATCATCGTCTGCTCCGGTCATGAGGGCGGTTTTTCGATCGAGGACACCCTCTGCGGCGGGATGGTGATAGATTTGCTCAAACAGACCCACGGCTGTTACCTGGAGCTGAACGATGCCGCCACCCTGGCTCTGTTGCTGTATGAGGCCAACCGTGCAGATCTGCCGAAAGCCATAGCCCGGGGGGAGCACGGCCGGTATCTGACCGAGATAGGCTTCGGCCGCGATGTAGAAGTGAGCTCCGAGGTCGACTCCCGGCCGGTATTGCCGGTTATGCGGGACGGTCGTCTGGTTAGAGTCGAAGATTAATCCCTTATTGAAGGCTGCACCGGTCCCTGAGGCCGATGCTGCGTATAAAGACATTATGCCTAAATACTTTATCTTTCTGGTATGTGCCGTCTCGCTGATTTCGCTCAATCGAGCCTCAGCGGCTCCAGGTCTCCGGGCCGAACTCTCAATCCACCAGATGGACGGCGCCAGCCAGAAGAACGTTCTGCTGTACACCGATACCAACGATTTCCTCGTTGATGTCGAGGCGACGGGGTTCGCCACCTGTCTTTCGTTCAACGTGAAAGTCACCGGCGTCGACAGCCTTGGGGCTCGTTTCCAGGTTCACGTTTTCACGCTGGACGCCCAGTCAAAGAATTACGCCCGGAGTTTCGACGTCGAATACGACCTTCCGGCAAAAATAGAAGACATCGTGGGCAAGGACGACTCGCGGCTGACCCTGACTGTGGTCCCTCTGGCCTCGATCGAAATCGACACCTCCAATTGCCATTATCTGCATCAATCCGAAGATGATTTCAGTTTTGATCCGACCGCGCATCTCGATATCCACTACGTTCCCCAGTCGCTGGCCGACTTCTACTGGGGATCGATCAAGGGGTTGATGGAAGATGAGTACCGTCGGTTCGATCGTCTTGTCAGATTCAACCTGCCCGGCAAGTATCATCTGTATGCCTGTCCCTGCAAGATTCGCTCTGTGATCTGGGACGACCGCTTCGGCATGCTGGTTGACCCTACGCGCAGTGCCCTGTTTTCGATATATACTCAGGACTTCAATTCCACTTACCCCTTCCTGGTCAACCAGGCGGCTATACTTCGCAAGTACGGTTACGCGCCCGCCTTTCTCTCGGAGGGGTTCGCCAATTACCTGACTTTTGCCGTGCACGGAATGAAAGAGATTATCAGCGAGGGCAAAACGGTCCCGCTGGACAACCTCCTGGACACTTATTCTTATTTTCAGGCCGATCCGACGGTCGCCGACCTTACCTCGGCCACCTTCGTCAGGTACCTTGTAGAGCAGTACGATATTTCATTGTTCCTGGATCTGTATCGACAGTCGAACGATTTGAATCTTCGTGAGTCGCTGCAGGCCGTGTATGAGAAGTCACCTTCCGAACTCGAAGCCGGTTGGCTTCAATACGTGGACACGATACAGATCAAGTTTCCGCAGATACTGCACTACACCAATCGGGCGGAGGCCATGCTGGACGAGGCTTCGATGATGCGCTATGCCAGGGAACTTCTGCAGCTTGCGGCCGGTCGCGATGACTCGCTTCAGGCGCTCTCGCTGACGGTGCGCGCCCACTTCTTCAACGGTGAGTACTACGCTGCCGGCGACAATCAGAAAATCAAGCTGACCCTTGACAGCTCCAGCGCTTCCGGCTGGATGGCCCTGGCTGCCTATCAAATGATGAACGGTGAATTCGACCGAGCGGCCGAGAATCTTAATCACGCCCAGGCGCTCGATACGGCCAGTCAAGTAATAGCTTTCAACCGCGCTTTCAATCACCATCTAACGGGTGACGACGAGGTGGCCGTCGATATATTCGAGAACGTCATAGCTTCTGCGGGAGCGGCCGGCTCACAGGCCGAAAGCAGAGCGCTGCTTGGCCACATTCTTCTGCAATCCGAAGACGAAGTCCGGCGATCTCAGGCCATATCCTATTTCACGCAGGCGATCAGCTCACTATCGATTCAGTCCTCGCGGCACAGCGCCTCGCCCAGTCAGTCTATGTGGCTGGGAATCTGTCATCTCGGTACAGGAGATACCGGCGCCGCTCAGGATCATCTTACCACGGCGCTCTTCCTCGAGAGTCGGCCGTTCTACAAGGGCATGATTCAACTCTGGCTCGGCAAGGTAGCCGATGTCAGGGGTGAGCACGATGTAGCACGCGAGCACTACGGCCGGGTGATGGCCCTGCCGGCTGCGATCTACCATCAGGATGAAGCAAGAAAACTGATCGAGACCCCGTACCGGCAATAGAATATGTTCAGCTTCCTGAATTCAACGATACTGTTTGCAGCGGCGGCAGCGCTGATACCGCTGATTATTCACCTGTTCTCGCGACGGCGGGTAAAGGTGATTGAATTCTCATCGCTGCGCCATCTCAAAGAGATGCAACGCCGGCAACTCAGGCGGCTGAAAATACGACAGTTGTTGCTCCTGATTATCCGTATGTTGATAATCCTCTGTGTTGTCCTGGCTTTCGCGCGTCCGACGATCAAAGAAGGCGGGGTGGGTTCTCACGCGGCAGTGTCTGCCGTGGTGCTGGTCGACAATTCCGCATCGATGCGGCGATACGTTCTCGACGGCGACCTCTTTGAGATCGCCCGCGCCCGCGTACAGGAGCTGCTGAACACTTTTTCCCAGTCTGACGAGGTCTGCCTGCTGGCGCTCGATCGTGCGGCCGGCGAGTCCGGCGATGAATTCGCCAGCGCGGCTGTGGCTGTCGAAAAGCTGTCACGGCTTCAGTCTGGAGCGGGCCGCGCCGATCTTGAGGCCGCGCTGGGCAAGGCCGTACAACTGCTGGACAACGCCACCAACCTCAATCGGGAAGTCTATCTGGTCACCGACCGTCAGCGCACCTCCCTGCCGGAGGCCGAAATCCTCAGCGAGGTCGACATAGAACTCTATCTTGTCGATCTGCCGCTTGAAGAGGTCGACAATCTCGGCGTAGTAGCGCTCGACTTTGGTGGACAGTTAATCCAGGCGGGGCATGATTTTGACCTGGTGGCCACTATTCGCAACTATGGCAATCAGGAAGCCACCGATCGAATCGCCTCTCTGTTTGTCAACGGCAAGCGCGTCGCTCAGACCGATTTCGACGCCGCTGCCGGAAGCGAAACCACGGTGCGTTTCACGCGGGCCGTCTCCCGCACCGGCTTCCATTCCGGCTATGTGGAACTGTCCGACGACAAATTCCCCGGCGATAATCGCCAGTTTTTCAGTTTTCGAATTCCGGATCAATTCAACCTCCTGATCATTGACGGTGATGAAGCTGCCAGTTTCCTGTCACTGGCGTTGGTACCGCCTGCATCCGGAGGACAATACTGGTCCGTCAAGGAAGCTTCGCCGCAGGAACTCTCCGGCGTAAGTTTCAGCCACTACGATGTTGTCGTGCTGGCCGGTGCTCCCCGGCTGGAAGCGACTTATCTGTCGCGGCTGCAGAATTTCGTGCATCGCGGCAAGTCCTTGCTCATCACCTACGGCGGTCGGACGGACATAGATTACTTCAACGAAGCCTGGTCCTCGGTCACCGGTGTAACCTACCAGCAAGCGGTTCGAAGGAGTTTCAACCGAGCCGGCTATTATTCGCTCCAGTCGCTGGATTTGGATCATCCGATTTTCTCTGTGTTTGATCTGGAGGAAGGTAAACCTCCGGAAGTAAAATTCTTCACTCTGCCGGAGTTGACTATCGAACCTCGTGTCAGCGCGCTCATGGAATTCACGGGAGATCGCCCGGCTCTGGTCGAGGCTCGCTATGGTCGGGGAAAGGTGCTGACCTTCACCGGCCCCGTCTCGCCGCAATACGCCGATCTGGTCAGCCACGGCTTTTTTGTGCCGTTCGTAGCGCGCGTTTCAGAATACCTGGCTTCGGACCTGTCCAGTTTGGACCTTCGTTTGCTCACCGGCACCAATATCACACGTGCGTTGTCTTCCGAGGGGGCCGTGATGTACGCGGTCGACCTGGTGGCTCCTGACAGCTCGGTCCGGAGAATCCCGCCGGAGGAAGAAAACGGCGCGCAGGTGATCCACACCGGGCCGCTGGGAAGTCCGGGTGTCTATCTCGTAAGCCACCAGGGTCGGGAGGTTGACCGGTTTGCCGTCAACCTCGATCCTGCCGAGTGCGATCTGACCACCACTGAGACCGATCAATTCGCTCTGTCGCTGGGACGCGAGGATTACCGGCAGGTCGAGACCGACGCCCCCATCGCCGAGATAATCTCAGGATTCAGGATCGGTCGCGAACTGTGGCAGATCTTCTTATGGGCGGCAGTCCTGCTCCTGATCGCCGAGATGTTGCTGGGGCGGCAATCCTCTCCAACCGAGGACTAACATCATGACTCTCCTCGCGGCCGAAAAGATTTCCAAGAAATTTAAAGACCAGGTAATTGTCGAGCAACTCTCGTTTACGATCCAGGAAGGGGAGCGGATTGCACTTGTCGGCAAAAACGGCATCGGTAAAACCACCTTGCTGGAGATACTGGCCGACAAACAACGACCAGACTCAGGGACGATCACGCGCTCGCGCACTTGTCTTGTGGACTATGTCGAGCAGGAAAAGACCGAATATCTCGATATGTCCCTTTTTGATTTTGTGGCGGACTCCCGGGCCGATCTGCTGGATACGCTCAGAAAAATCCGGGAGCTGGAACACTATCTGGAGGAACAGCCCGGCGATTCCGATCAACTCAGGCGACTTGGGGAGCTTCAGCAGGCTTTCGAACAGCAGGATGGTTTCAACTTCGACATTGAGATCACTTTGATCCTGACCGGGCTAGGTTTCGGACGCGACCGTTTCTCGGACCGCTTGTCCAATTTCTCCGGCGGCGAAAAAAACCGGGCCGGTTTGGCCCGCCTGCTCGCCGGGCGCGGCAATCTGCTGCTCCTTGATGAGCCGACCAACCACCTGGATATCGAATCCACGGCCTGGCTGGAGGACTACCTCAACAAGCTGGACAAAGCCTGCATAATTGTCTCGCACGACCGGGCCTTTTTAAATTCTGCGGCCGACAAAGTTTGGGAGATGGCTTTCGGAAGGATCGAGACTTACACCGGCGGCATCAACCGCTATCTGACCGACCGCACCAAGCGGAGGGAATTGCAGGAACACCGATTCCGTCATCAGCAGGAGGAGATTAAAAGGATAGAGGATTTCATCCAGCGCAATATGGCCGGGCAGAAAACCAAGCAGGCGCAGTCGAAACTCAAGTATCTTAATCGTATTAGGCGGCTCGAAGCTCCCCGCAACGACCCCAAGAGCCCCTCGATCAAACTGGAATCCTCCGGCCGCTCCTGGGCGCACGTCCTTTCGCTTGAATCGGTCACGCTCGGCTACGGCGATTTGCCGGTAGTCGAGGACGTCAAGTTTGATATCTACCGGGGCGACAAAATCGGCTTGATCGGACGCAACGGCTCCGGCAAATCCACGCTTCTTCGGGCTCTCATCGGCGAATTGGAGCCTTCGGAAGGAAACATCAGACTCGGTAACAACGTGGAAGTCGCCTATTTCGACCAGGAACTGTCGGACCTTCACGAAACTGTCAGCATTCTCGACAACATTTGGGAGGTTGACCCCAGCGCCGAGGCGGGAACCATGCGCGGATTCCTGGGACGGTTCGGGTTTACCGGCGAGGATGTTTTCAAGATGGTTTCGGCGCTGTCCGGGGGAGAAAAGACCAAGCTGTGCCTGGCCAAACTGCTGTACCATCCCGCCAACCTGGTTATCCTTGACGAGCCGACCAATCACCTGGATATATATGCTCGCGAGGCTCTGGAATCGGCGCTGCAGGAATTCGACGGCAGC
The DNA here is from genome assembly GCA_024230675.1 of bacterium. Taxonomy (GTDB): domain Bacteria; phylum Zixibacteria; class MSB-5A5; order GN15; family FEB-12; genus JAAERE01. Next base: position 30,659 of record JAAERE010000052.1, read on the forward strand.
TGTCTGGTCGTCAGCCACGATCGGTACTTCCTTGACGAAGTTGTCAATAAAGTGGTCTACATCAACGAGGGTCGCGCCGAGGTTTATCCCGGGAATTACTCTTACTTCCACGAGAAAAAGAGCGAGCAACAGCCCTCCGCCAGAAACAAACCGGCCAAAGACAAAACCGATTACCTGGAGTTCAAGGAACAATCCAAACGACGCTCCCGTCTCAAGAAGGACATAGCCGCCACCAGAGAACGCGTGGCCAGACTCGAAAAGGAACTGGCCGAACTAGTCGAGCAGCTTAATAACAATGTCCCCGCCGATGACTGGGAAGCCCTTAAGGAGCTCACCGAGCGCAAGCAAGCTCTGGAGAATGAGATTATCGAAGTGTACGTAGCCCTCGAGAAATTGGAGGACACGAACCTTGACTAACATCCTGTCGATTAGCGGTTCTCCGGTCGAAGGGTCTTCGACGGAGATAATCCTTCGAAAGATAGCGGGGTCGATTTCCGAACACCTCCGCAGGGGGCGTTCCCGGCACACGCTTGTACGTCTGAACGATTTGAACTTTGCACCCTGTCAGGCCTGCGGCGAGGTGCCTTCACCCTCGTTCTGTTTCCTTGAAGACCCACTGTCAGATATCTACAAGAAGGTGGCTGCCTGTGACTGTCTCCTGTTCGGGTCGCCGATCTATTTCGATGCTGTGTCGGCGCAGGCGAAAGCCTTCATCGACCGATGCAACTGCTTCCGCCCCGCAGACTTCGACAATCAGGATCCCGAACACGATTTCATCAAGCGGCTGGATTGCAGGCGACCCGGGGCTATCGTTCTGGTAGGCGGCGAGCAGGGCTGGTTCGAGGGGGCCCGTCGATGTATCGCGGGATTCTTCAAGTGGGTGGAAGTTGTCAACGAAGGCGTCCTCAAGTTCCGGTCCCAGGATTTCACTAAGGCGGGCGAAGCTGCCGATAGTCAGGATGTTCTCAAAGAGGCCGACCAACTGGGGCGTCAACTGGCCCGATTACTGGAAAAGCGCTATGCCAGACCATGACATGGAAAAGTACTATCGGGCGCGAGCCCCGGAGTACGAACAGATTTACTATCGGGATGTGCCCGAACGGCGACGCGAGTTGACGGACGAAGCCTCGCGGTTGGAGGAGCTGGTAACGGGCAGGTCCGTGCTTGAGCTGGCCTGCGGCACCGGCTACTGGACACAGATAGTGAGCCGTTCGGCGGCCTCAATCACGGCCTCCGACTTGTCCGTAGAAATGCTGGCCGAGGCAGAGAAAAAAGCCTACGGCATCCCCGTAGACTTCGTGCCGGCCGACATGTTTGAGCACAACTTCGGACAACAGAAGTTTGACGTGGTGGCGCTCGGGTTCTGGTTTTCCCACCAGCCCCGGCAGAAGTTCGACCGCCTGTTTGAAGTTCTGAAAACGCCCTTGAAGAAGGGCGGGCTAATCTGGATGATAGATAACAACCCTCCGGCCGAGGGGCCTACGATTGAGACCGCCGGGCTGGACGAATTTGGAAACAACTACAAGAGACGCTTTTTGGACTCCGGGGAGCAGTACACGATTCTGAAAAACTACTTCAGTAAAACCGAGTTGGAAGCTGCCCTGAGTCCGTTCCTCGCCGTTAAGTCGTTGATTCACAATAAATACTACTGGTCGGTGGTGCTGAAAACTCTGGGCAACTGAGTCTGGCTGGCGATCCACTCCTCAGCGCTATTGCCTCTTGCGCAATTCGGCTAATTGCATATATTACAAGGCTGTGGGACGACCGATTGGAGTCGGGAACCCCGATATGTTCTGATAGATAGCGAACGTAAAGATAGAGGTTAGATAAGGTGAAACCTGGAATCCATCCGAAATATCACGAGATTACCGTTACCTGCGCCTGTGGGGCCAAATATCCCACCCGCTCAACGCGCAAAGAGATAGCGGTTGAAATCTGCTCCAACTGCCATCCGTACTTCACCGGCAAGCAGAAGCTGATTGATACCGCCGGGCGTGTCGAGCGTTTCCGTCGCAAGTACGGTATGATAGACAAAAAGAAATAGGCTGTTATATTTCTGTTTTGCACAACCGCATGCATGCGAACTTTTCGGAGCGCTGCTTGCGGTTTTGTGCGTATTACTCTGTGAACCTGAGGCTGGCGTGCAACAAAACGCCTAGCAACCGCGAGTGATCTTATGCCGGATATGAACGTAGGTGGACAGGCTGTGATTGAGGGCGTCATGATGCGCTCCAAGGATCGTGTGGCGACGGCCGTGCGGATTCCCAGCGGGGAAATCCTGGTCAAAACTGATCCTTACAAGTCTCTCTCTACCCGCTACAAGCTGCTCAACATCCCGATTCTGCGGGGCGCCGTGGCTTTTGTCGAAATGTTAATCCTGGGCATCAAGACCTTGAACTTCTCGGCTGAAATAGCGGTTGATGAAGCGGAAAAGGAAGAAGCCGCCAACAACGGCACGGAACACGTCCCCAAAGAGAACAAGAAAAACGCCATTTATCTTGGTCTGACAGCTGTGGTGGCAATGGCCGTGGGGATCTTCATATTCTTCTATCTGCCGCTGCTGGTGTCGAGCCTCTTCAATATCAGCAAGGACGCCGTGGCATTCAATCTGGTTGCCGGCGGTATACGACTGACCATGTTCGTGATCTACGTCTGGGCGATCTCGTTTTTCAAGGAGCTCAACCGAGTTTTTCAGTATCACGGCGCCGAACACAAGTCGATCTACGCCTACGAGATGGGCGAAGAATTGACTCCGGAAAAGGCCGCCGGTCATACCCGGTTTCACCCGCGCTGCGGAACTTCGTTTATTCTCATTGTGGCCTTGCTGGCTATTCTGATTTACGCCATCTCTGATTCGCTGTACACCATCTGGATAGGCTACCCGCCTTCGCTGGGCGCCAGATTTTTGACCCATTTCAGTTTGCTGCCTCTCGTTGCCGGATCCTCCTACGAGTTGCTAAAGCTCTCCGGAAAGACGCGCGACAATATCGTAACCCGCATCCTTATTGCTCCCGGTCTGTGGCTGCAGAAAATTACCACCCAGGAGCCTTCGCACGAACAGATCGAGGTTGCCATCGCCGCCCTCGAAGCCGCCCTGGGCGTTACCGACTCCCGGCTCACGTCAAAGCGCACCGCTGTCGGTTAGCTGCTTCCCACGTTTCACTTGCTCCCTGCAAGCATATCCCTTAGTTTCACAAAAACCAGAATGTCAGGTATATTATGTTAGAGATAGTAGACAAATTGGAGCAACGGCTAATCCAGGTTGATGAGGAACTGGTCGCTCCCGAAAACCTCTCGGATCGCAAAAAGCTGATCGAACTCAACCGGGAACGGCGGCGTATCGAGGATATCCTCGAGGTCGGGAAGAACTACCGTAAACTGAAAACCGGCATTGATGAAGCGCAGCAGATCATAAAGGAAGCCGAAGACGACGAACTCGTGGCTATGGCCCGCGAAGAACTGGCCGAGTACGAGGGCGAAATCGAGCAAGCCGAGACGGACTTCAAACTCAGGCTCCTGCCGCACGATCCGACCGATGACAAGTCTGCGGTCGTGGAAATCAGGGCCGGTACCGGCGGCGACGAAGCCGGGCTGTTTGCCGGAGATATCTTCCGCATGTACCAGCGGTTTGCAGACAAGCATTCATGGAAGCTGGAAGTTCTCAACACCAGCGAGTCCGGCTCCGGCGGCTTCAAGGAGATTACGTTTTCTCTCGACGGTAGCGGCGCCTACGGTACTATGAAGTACGAATCCGGAGTTCACCGGGTGCAGCGTGTGCCGAGCACGGAGACTCAGGGGCGCATCCATACTTCGGCCGTGACCGTGGCTGTGTTCCCGCAGGCGGAAGATATCGATATCGAGGTCAAGGAAAACGAAATCCGGGTCGATGTCTACCGGTCTTCGGGGCCCGGCGGACAGTCGGTTAACACTACCGACTCGGCCGTGAGGATCACACATATTCCCACCGGTCTGGTCGTCTCCTGTCAGGACGAAAAGTCGCAACTGAAAAACAAAAACAAGGCGATGAAAGTCCTGCGTGCCCGGCTGTACGACAAGATGATGTCCGAACAAAACGCGAAGATCGAGGCGGAACGGCGGTCGATGGTGTCCACCGGGGACCGGTCCGCCAAGATTCGCACCTACAATTTTCCGCAGGGCCGTGTGACGGATCATCGGATAAGTCTGAGTCTATACAAACTCGGCGAGATTCTCGCCGGGGACGTTGACCATCTGGTGGAGCCGCTCAAACGACACGACCAGGAAGAACAATTGAAACTGGCCGGAACCGCAACACAGGGAGCAGCCCGGTGAAGTTTATTCGAATAGGACTGGCGGTTGTTATCACGCTGGCGATGTTATACGTCGCCCGCTCTAATTCCAAAGGGCAGCCGGAGATTATCCGGTGTTCCGAGTCCGGCGTGACGTTTGATATGATCTCGGTTCCCAAGGCGCTGGAACACACCACTGCCAGGATCAGCCTCACTGTTGCCGGTTTGCCGGATTCCGGAGTCACGCTGAATTTCCGACACACCGAAGGCAAGGGCCTGGCTGAGGGCGATTACGAAGCGACACCCATGCAGCGCGGTCGCGCCGGAGACGGCGAAGTCCGCTATTCCATAGATGTTGACGCCGGCGACAAGGGCGGCAAGCTCCACTATTACTTTGACCTTACCGACTCCACCGGTGCCACGCTAACCACCTTCGAGCAGGAGGACGGTTCGCCGTTTCTCTTCAAGTACATCGGTGAAGTGCCCTCGATCGTCCTACTCACGCACATCATCTTTATTTTTGCCGCAGTCTTCTGTGTGGCCATGGCTACGGTGCATTCGTTTCCCCTCATCACCGGGGGAACTGACACTCGCCCACTGGCCGTGTTTATGTTCTGGGCAATGATCACCTGCTTCCTCGGCGGCTATCCCTTCGGAATTCCCATGAACTACTATGCCTTCGATTGCTTCTGGGAAGGAGTACCTTTCGGCCACGATGCTACCGACAACAAAACGCAGCTTCTGTTTGTATATCTTCTTTTCGCTGCCTTGACCGCTATTGGATCGTTCACGAGGGGGAAATTCGGCCGGGATCTGTTTTCACCTCGAGGTCTCGGTTGGATTGGACTCAGCACTTTTGCAGCCATGCTGTTTATTTACCTGATCCCGCATTCGATCCAGTTTTCGCCCGAATTCACCTATGCCTTCTGCTACACCTGGATCGGCCTGGTAGCCCTGGCGTACGTGTACAGCCTTACCCGTTTCCGAAGATCTGCAGCCCGGGGCTGAGGGGCAAAAGCGGTGGCCAAACCAGATTTTTTCCCTAAGCTGATAGCCGAGAAGGCGACCGTTCTGGAATCCGCAGGCATCGAAAGTGCCAAAGCCGAGATGGAGTGGATTCTCTGCTTTGTCCTTGAGGTCGATCGCCTGAACCTGTATCTGCACGGCGCCGAACTCCTCAATGACGCCGCGTTGGCTCGCGTGGAAAAGATCGTTACTCGACGCGCCACCCGCTATCCTCTGCAATACATTCTGGAGGAGTCCTGGTTTTACGGCCGCAAGTTCCTCGTCTCTCCGGCGGTCATGGTGCCGACCCCCGAGACCGAAGGTCTCTGTGAGGCCGCGCTTGGGTTTGTCCGTTCGCACGAAATCAGGGCGCCGCGAATTCTTGACGTAGGTACCGGCTCCGGAGTGATCGCAGTCACGATGGCGTCAGAATTGGACAGGGTTGATGTGGTTGCCGTTGATAAATCGACTGAGGCACTTGATGTAGCCATGAAAAACGCGTCGGACCTGGAAGTGAGCCGGAAAATTGACTTCCGCCCTTCGGACTTCTTCGCGGCCCTTGAGCCCGACGAACGGTTTGACCTGGTTCTCTCCAACCCGCCGTACATTCGCGATGTTGACTACGCGGACCTTCCGCCTGAAGTAAAGGCCGACCCCAGGCTGGCGATGACTTCCGGCAAGGACGGGCTTGATGCCGTCCGTGTAATACTTCGCGACGCCCCGAAGTTCCTGGCCGGGGGAGGGCGAATTATGTTCGAGATCGGCATGGGGCAGTCGGAGGAGATAGCGGCGCTGACGGCCGATGACGCTCGCTACCGATCTTTCTCATGTCTGAAGGACCTCAACGACATCGACCGTATTGTCATCTTATCCTGCCGCGAGTAGCCCATGCCCGTGGAATCTCTGGCCGACAAAAAGAAGCGCGCTCGGATGGTCCTGACTCTGTTGAGGAAGCGCTATCCCGAGGCATGTTGTTCGCTCGACTTCAAGACCACTCATCAACTGATGGTCGCGACCATACTTTCCGCCCAATGCACCGACGAACGAGTGAATCTGGTTACGCCGGAGCTTTTCCGCAAATATCCTGACATCGAGTCTTTCGCCGAAGCGGACCTGAACGAACTTGAGAAAGACATTTACACGACCGGCTTTTACTCAAACAAAGCCAAGGCAATCAAGAATTCCGCTCGGCAACTGCTGGACGATTTTGAAGGCAGGATTCCCCGGACGTTGGATCAGTTGGTCAAACTTCAGGGGGTCGGCCGCAAAACCGGTTCGGTTGTTTTGGGAGTGGGCTTCGGCTTGGCAGAAGGCGTTGTGGTTGATACTCACGTCGGACGAATCAGCCGACTCCTTGGCTTCAGCCGCCAGAAAACCCCGGAAAAGGTCGAGCGCGACCTGATGAAGATCCTCCCCCCAAAGGATTGGATCGACTATTCGCACCTGCTCATTTTCCACGGAAGGGCTCTGTGTACCGCCCGCCGCCCGGACTGCGC
>JAAERE010000053.1 GCA_024230675.1 bacterium
GACAGCAACTGCACTGACAATGAGAAGCCCCTGCATAAGATCACCTTCGGTTACGATTTCGAGGTCTCTCAATACGAGATCACCTTTGAGGTGTGGGATGCCTGCGTGGAGGATGAGGGCGATGATAGCTGTACGTATAGGCCTGAAGACCAGGGCTGGGGCCGCGGCAGCCGCCCGGTCATCAACGTGAGCTGGGACAATATCACCAATGAGTACCTCCCCTGGCTCAACGACCGGACCGGCAAGGAGTACCGTCTGTTGACGGAGAGTGAGTGGGAGTATGTGGCTCGTGCCGGCACCACTACCGTGTATAACACCGGTGATACCATAATCTGCGGTACCCAGGCCGCCTGTTCTACTGATTTTACAGGTAAGACTATGCCGGTGGGCAGCTATAACCCCAACAGCCTCGGCATCTTCGATGTGCATGGCAATGTCTGGGAGTGGGTGCAGGATACCTTTGCAGACAAATACGCCACCATGCCGACGGACGGTAGTGCCCAGGCGGGTGGTAGTAGTGTATACCGGATGTTGCGCGGCGGCACGTCGTTCTACTTTCTGTTTCCAGCGGATGCCGCCATCCCCGTGCGTTCCGCCATCCGCAATCCCTACGAGCAGTATAAGCAGTCAATTGGTATTGGGTTCCGCGTAGCCAGGACTAAGTAGTGCCTGAAGGAAAACCACTCTATCCCATA
>JAAERE010000054.1 GCA_024230675.1 bacterium
CCGCCCCCGGACGATGCGCTGTTGGTGCCGAGGTATGACCTGATGAACCGCAGGCGGATCGGAATCTGGCGTCCGGTACAGGCAACCAGGGGATGTCCGTACAGCTGCAGTTTCTGCTCGGTGACCGCCTTTCACCGTGGTGACTATCGCAAACGCCCGATCGCCGATGTCGTCCGAGATGTCCGGGCGGCGAAATGCAATGGCAGTCGCCACATAGCCTTTATCGACGATAATATTGCGGCCGACCCGGAGTATTGCGCAACTCTCTGGGAGGCTTTGATACCGGAAAAGATCATCTGGATGAGCCAGGGCAGCCTCCATCTGGCGGAACACCCCGGACTTCTCAAACTGGCCCGGCGCAGCGGCTGCCGCATGATCTCGGTTGGGATTGAGTCCCTCAACGAGGAAAGCCTGAACAGCGTCAGCAAAGCCTGGAATCGGCCGGAACGCTACTCCGAAGCAATCAGCGCCTTTCGAGCAAACGGAATCGAAGTTTCGACCGAGATGATTATCGGGTTTGATCCCGACGATGACTCCGTGTTCGACCGTACTCGCGATTTCATCCTGTCGAATCGGATCGCGGTGCCC
>JAAERE010000055.1 GCA_024230675.1 bacterium
ATCTTATTGTCTCAGCTTTCTAAGCAGTGAAAAGAGAAGGATCATCGACCCGAAAGTGCAGACCACCGTTGCCCCGGTAGGCGTGTCCAGCCAGAACGAAGCCAGGATTCCCAGGGCCGATCCGACCAGTCCGAACAGCCAGCCGTAGATCAACCGCCGTGCAATACTGTCGGTTATCAACGCTGCAAAGACCGAAGGGACCACCAGGAACACAAATACCAGCAGCACGCCGCAGATTTTCACCGATGAGGTAACCACTATCGCAAAACTGGCGTAGAACAGGAAGTCCCACCACAGCACTTTCGCCGGACGTCGGGAACCGCCGAAGGTGAGGGGGATGAACTTCGACCGAGCCAGATAGTGAAAGAGGCCGACAGCGGCGTAGACCGCCGCCGTCTTCAGAACCATAGCCGGAGTTACGGTCAGGATACTGCCCACCAGCAAATACTTGATATGCTCGGCGCCTTCGGGCGAATGACTGACCGCCAGGACGGCCGCGGCCGAAGTCACGGCGTAGACAATACCGATAATAGCTTCCTGGGGGACTTTACTTTCGGTGGTACGGGTCAGCGTGAATACCGTCGCGCCTACCAGCGCAAACCCGAGCGAGAACAAATACGATACGTCTCCCTCAAGGCCGTAGCCCATGAGGAAAGCAAGCGTCATCCCCAGAGCGGCCACCTGGGCCAAAGAGAGGTCGACGAAAATGATGCCGCGCTTGATAACGTGCAGTCCAAAGTAGACGTGGATGCCAACCAACACGACGCAGGCCACAAAGGGCCAGATCAGAAACTCCAGGTATTCCATCATTTGAAAGCCTCTATCAGAACATCGAGGTTGCCTTCCAGCCATTGCAGGTAGGTTTCGTTTTTGTCGCGGGCTCCAAGCGAAGGGTAGAGCGTAACCAACTTGGCTCCCCCTTCGGAGGCGATCTTGTTGGGCACGCGCTTGTCGAAGTACGGCTCCACGGCCAGGACTTTGATTTGTCGGCTGTTCACCAGGTCGATGGTCTCTTTAACGTGGGTGGGGGAAGGGGCTATGCCAGGAAAAGGCTCCATGAAACCGGCTGCCACCAACCCAGTGAAAGTGTTGAAGTAAGGCCAGGAGTCGTGGTAGAAAACGACCTCTCGCCCCTCGAGCAAGGCGGCTTTCGAGCGCAGCCGCGCCAACCCGTTTTCAAAACCCGTCAGGTAGGTATCCGAGTCTGCTCGATATTGTTCGGTGTTGGCCGGGTCGGCCGTCACCAACCCCTCGGTTATGGCGCGCACGATTGCGCCCACGTTCTGAGGCCCCAGCCAGTAGTGCGGATTGCCGAAGCGGTGCAGATCACCGTGTCGGGCATCGACTTTGAAAGTCGGCACGTTCTCCGGCTCGATGAACCTGGAGCAATCGACAATGGCGAGTTTGCTGTTGCGGGAGCCGTCGATCAACCGGTCCATCCAGACGTCTAGTTCAAGGCCGATCTTGAGAGCGACATCGGCTTTTTTCAGCTTCATCATGTAGCTCGGTCGAATCTCAACGTAGTGTATATCCCCCAAAGGAGGGGCGATAAAAGACACTTCAACAAGATCGCCGCCGATCTGGCGTGCAAAAAAGGCCAGGTCGCTGGTCGAGGCCACCACCGTTGTTTTGTCTCCGGCGGTTACAGACAGAGTTGAGACCAGCAACCCTGCTATTATCAGTATGATCGTATTTTTCATGGTTACCTCTAGAAGTTGTGCGGTTGATGCGGTCCCAGGCTGAAGACGAACTGGAGGTTGAGATCCCAAAAACCCTCCCGCTCGTCCGGTTCGGTCCAATGACCGGTCAGTCGCACGAGACTGGTCTCTTCGATCGGAGCGAAGCCTGCAAACAGGCCTGCCCGCCAGGTGTCGTGGGTCACGATCTCATGGATTTCCTCGTTCCCATCTTCATGCTCGTGAGCGCTCCTCCGCCGCATGAACTCGAAAACTCCGCCAATATTGTATTTCTGTCGGAAGCGATAATCGACACATCCAAAGCCGCCGTAAGAGTCAAGCCTGTCGCCCTCATGCTGTTCCTCCGAACGCATGAGGCCTTCAGCCTCTATTAGCAGGGTTGAATACTTCGAAGGCCGGTACTTGTATTTCAGGTCGAGTCCGGCCAGCCACGCGCGAAGCTGCTCGGTTTCCTCTGGCGGTTCCTCTTCGGAATCCACTTCATCGTGGGCAGCGGCATAGACGGCGTTAACAATTGATCCGCCAAGAGCCAGTTCCGAAGCCTCCGAAACCGCAAGGGAAGTGGTCAATCTTCCAAGGAACCCCAGGTTCGGCCGCGAGATTTCGGTTTCTGTGTGTTCATGCGCGCCATCCGCTTCGACGTCGTGTGCGTGCCCATGCCCCAGGAGAGCGTCGCCTTTGAGCAGACCGGCCATCAGCTCGGTGTAGGCGTCTCCGGTCGGGAGCAGGAACGAAGACCGTACGGCGACATCGGCCAGGCCGTGATCTCCGAAAAACTCCTCATGTGGCAGAGGACGCTTGACGAACGACCAGGCGTGCGGATGCACCGAGTTGAGACGGCCGAACTCCAGCAAATACTTGCCGGCGCGAAGGTTCATGCCCAGTGGCAGACCTTTGAGGATTGTAGCATACATTTCCTCGATCTCCGCGTCGGTTTCGCCGTGCCAGGCCACGACCGCATCGGCTCGCACGTATGGGTTGACGTAGTCGCTTATCATCAGTTCCATCGAAGGGTCTGAGAGACTCAGTTTCTCAGCTTCCGCCGATCGGGCTTCATCGTTGTGACCGTACACGTTTAGTTCGCCGATCAGCGAGATGTCGGGATTGACGCTTGATTGGGCAAGGGCGGCGGATGACATAATGAATATCATCAGGCACACCAGGGGCGTTTTCGCATGCATTATATAGGACCTCCATCCTCGGCGGAACTTGCAGCCGTATCTCACCGAGGCTGCGGGTAGTCTGTTTTTTGTGTTGTCCGGGCTGTTA
>JAAERE010000056.1 GCA_024230675.1 bacterium
CGTGGAAATGGGTGTCTTGAATTCGTGGGTCATGTTGTTGACAAAGTCCACCATGAGTCGCGCGTTGCGGCGCTGGGCGGTAATGGTCCGAATGGAATAAACGAAACAGAATATGATAATCGCCACAAACAGCGAGGTAGCGCCCAGAAGCGGCCCCATTTCGAACCAGAGGTGAGATATTCGCTCGGGGAAAAACAGGACCAGGTTGGCCCGGTCGGAGAAAATATCGTTGGGAAACAACTGAACTGTCAGATCGGACTTTCTCAATTCCTCGGAGAATCCGGCGGGTTCGACCAGCGCCAGAGTATCTTCGGCGCCGCCAACCACCGCAAAGGCATATTCGAGATCAATACCGGCATCGAGAAGATATAGCGAGAGGAGCGAATCGAGCTGGTCCGTTTCCAGCCGCTCAACAATCGGTCGGAGTTCCCCTATCACCAGAGAGCTGACAACCCTTTTTACGAGCTCAACGCGCCCGCTGTCGGCTGTTACCGCCGGCGAGGTTGAGTCTCCCATCCCTGCTCCCACGGAGACGTACTGCATATTGCTGTCGGCCTGCAGATGAAGCATCCAGGGACCGGCGGGCGGAGATGAGCTGTCTACGGCGACAACCTGTCCCGTTGAATCATACACCGTGACTACGATCACGGTATCATGCTTCCCTACACTATCGTGCGCACGGTGGAAGCCCGGCGGAGGCAGCGTATACTCAAGTCCCTCCTCCACCACTCGTATCATGGGTGCGTTGGAGTCGGGCCGTGCCATAAACTTCTCGATCAGCGGCAGTTCGCATTCGGCATCAATAGCCAGGACCGACATCCTGAGAGAATCCCCGTCTTTGCGTTCCCGATGAGCTATCTCGCGGGCGACATGGACAGCTTCCTGTTCTTCGAGCGCCTGCACCACGGCCCCCATCGCGGCCAGGGCGTTGCGCCGGAAGGCGGACTCTTTGGAATCCATAGCACTGTTGAGCAACGATGCTTGCAGCATCACCAGCCCTGTCAGGGACACAACAATCAGCCCCACGATGAGCCAGACATTTCTCTTCGACAACGTCATAGTATTAGTATACGACAATTTCTGTGGAAAATAAGCCCTCTTAACATCCGTTAACAATCCCTAACAAGACTTAACTATGTCGTTGGCAACCTTAGGCTTATCTAAATCGTAGAAGTCCCCAAGAGAATAGCAAAGCAAAGAGAAAGGAAGGAAAATGAATCCAACTATTAGAAGAGCATTGGTTTTGCCAACCTGCCTGGCACTGCTGGCAATCCTCGGCCTGGCGACCGGCGTCTCCGCCCAGGAAGCCCAGGCGGTCAAGATGGAGATTGAAGGACAACCGTTTGTGATGCCCGAGTTCGGCGCTGTGATCGGCGCGCACGACGGTGTACTGAAGATTGATATCGTGGCTATGGATCCCGAGGACCGGGAGGCTGCCTACCGCAAAATCGACATCAAGACCGGCGACGAGATAATGATGATCAACGGCAAGCGGGTCAAGTCTACGGCCGACCTGGAAGCTATCTACAACACCGTCGCGGTGGGTGAAGAGATCACTGTTGCCACCAAGCGCGGACCGAAACGCCAGATGATTGCATTCCCCAAGGGTGATCCCGAAACACAGGGCACCCGGCTCATGGTGCGTACGTCCGCCGACCACGGAGGCGGCGAGGTCACGCCGATTCTCGCCCTGGCGCTGTTAGTTTCCGAAGACGAGGGCAAAGTCTCGGTAGCGGATGTGTTGCCGGTCCCGGTGGGACTCCCGGATGATGTCGTTTTCACCTCGGGTGACGTTATCGTCAAGCTCCAGGATGAAACCGTAACTTCCATATCCGACCTTGACACCCGGTACTCCGGAATAGCCACCGGTGATAAGGTTGTCTTTGAACTTCTCAGAGACGGCGAGACACGGACTTTCAACTTTGCCAAACCCGAGGCTCCCGAAGGCCAGATCATGATGAAAAAGCAGTAAGGCACCCTGAATGTACCACAAAGTCACAAACACGATTCTGATTCTCCTGGCGCTGTTTACCGCCGACGTATTCGCCCAGGGTTATGCGCCCAACTTCAATCAGCGCGACAACGAATACCGCCTTCTTGGCCTGAAACGGGCCAAGGAAGCGTACGATGTCGCCCGGGCCGACTACGATCGGCAAAAACAGCTTTTCGACAAGAGTCTGATAACGGCTCTGGACCTGGAACAGGTGCGCAGGCTGTATTCCGACGCCGAGGTCAACTACCAGCAATCGCTGCTGGCCGTGCTGTTCGAGGAACAGTATGTCTCCGTGTCCGAGGCCGTGAAATATCACTCGGCAGACGGCCTGAAGCACGTCCGCCTGACACTGGTCAACGCTTCCGGTGGCACGGCGGAGTTTGAGAAGCTTCTAAAGATAGAGGACGAGCTGTTTCGGACGCTTCAGCCGGACGTTATCCCCAACGTCTACGCCTCGATCATGAACGATGAAGGCGCTATAATCAGTCGTCCGTACGAGGCCAAGCTGACTCAATTGAGGTACGGTGAGCCTCAGCAGATCGACTTCATACTGCTTCAGGACCTTGACGCCGTGACTATCTTTCTCTATTACGCCAACGGCACTACGCGCACGATGAAAGTCTTTCTGGAGAAGGACGCCACCGTGAACAAGGTAGCCGTCCAGTCAGAGCAATTCTCCCAGGAAGTCGAGCTGGGCACTTCCGCCTCGTTCGATCTCACGCTCGAACTGTTCAGCGGCGTCAGCAATACTTTTTCGCTCGAAGTCGTCAACCTGCCGTCCCAGATAGGCCGGTTCTTCAAGGACCCGCAGGGTCAGGTACGTCTGAGCCAGGTCAAGTTTACGCAGAGCAATCGTACCAAAAGGGCGGCGCTGGAGATTTCCCTCCCCGACAGGCCTTCGGAAGATGTCGCCATGGATGTCCCCATCCCTTTCTATGTCCTGGTTCTGCCACGCGAACAGGCCACGGAACTGGGTGACCTCCATTCACGCCAATGGACCGAGGCCGAGTTGACAGAGATGAAAGTCGGCTATGTACGACTGGAATTGCTGCCGCGCGGCAAGGGTGAGCTGCAGGTACGGTCGCCTCAGTTGTACCACGCTATCGGGGCCGACGAAACCGCTGAGATGTATGTGGATCTGCTCAACGAAGGCAGCCATCAGCTTAACAATATCGAAGTCAAGATAGACCTGCCGCTCGGCTGGACGAAAACGGTCTCCCCCGCCATGGTCCCGTCGCTGGGCATCAGCGAAGAGGCCCGCATGGCCCTGACGTTTACGCCGCCTGAAGATATCGCGGTCGGCAAATACCAGATGAGAATTCGGACCAGCGGCCTGTCGAACAACGAACCGGTCACGGCCGACGACAAGACCGTCACGGTAGAGATCAAGGCCGAGACCAACGTATTCGGCACCATCCTGATTGTGTTGCTGGTCGTGAGTCTGGTGGGCGGCATTGTCGGCTACGGCATCCGGCTGTCGCGGCGCTAAGAAAGAAAACAAGGTTAACCCTGCGAGGTGCATACATGAACAATCACACGACAATTCCCGGTCAGCCGCTGATCGAGGCCCATCAGCTCACCAAACGGTATGAGGACGGTGTCCTGGCGCTCGACCATGTCTCGTTTTCGGTCGATCCGGGGCGGCTGTTAGCCATCCTCGGGGGCAATGGCGCCGGAAAGACCACGACTATCAATCTCTTCCTCAATTTCCTGGAACCTACCGAAGGCGAGGCCAGGATAAACGGCATCGCCACACACAAGGACCCGTTGGCCGCCAAGAAGCAGGTCGCCTTCGTCTCCGAGAACGTCATGCTCTACCTGAACTTCACGGCGGTCCAGAATCTTGATTATTTCGCCCGGCTGGGGGGCCGCAACGATTATCGCCGGGAGGATTACCGCGATGTTCTGCTTCGGGTAGGTCTGCCGGAGAAAGCTCATGACAAACGATTGAAGAGCTTCTCCAAAGGGATGCGTCAGAAATGCGGGATCGCTATCGCCATCCTGAAAGACGCGCCGGCCATTCTTCTGGACGAACCAACCGCCGGTCTTGACCCCAAAGCCGGTCGAGAGTTCATCCAGCTGCTGGACTCGCTTCGCAATGAAGGAAAAGCCATCCTGATGTCGACCCACGATATTTTCCGGGCCAGGGAGGTCGCCGACACTATCGCCATCATGGACAACGGTCGCATGCTCATGCAAAAAGAGGCCTCCGAATTGAAAG
>JAAERE010000057.1 GCA_024230675.1 bacterium
ATTGGGTTTGGTAAGCTGGTGGGCCCCCTAGTCCATTCAGTGCTCTACCTCCGGCAGCGATACTCGTCGCTATACCTAAATACATTTCGGGGAGGACCAGATATCTCCGAGTTTGATTAGCCTTTCACTCCTATCCCCACCTCATCCAAGCACGTTGTAAGGTACAATGGTTCGGTCCTCCACTTGGTCTTACCCAAGCTTCAACCTGGACAGGGATAGATCACCCGGTTTCGGGTCTGTTCCCAACGACTGAGACGCCCTGTTAAGACTCGCTTTCGCTTCGGCTCCGTCTTCGACTTAACCTCGCCGCTGAAAACAACTCGTTGGCTCATTATGCAAAAGGCACGCGGTCACCCCTCCGGACGGCAAGCCGTCCGCGTGGGGCTCCCACTGCTTATAGGTGCAAGGTTTCAGGGTCTATTTCACTCCTCTGTTCGAGGTTCTTTTCGCCTTTCCCTCACGGTACTGGTCCACTATCGGTCTCCGGAGAATATTTAGCCTTGGATGATGGTCCACCCGGATTCGAACAGGATTTCTCGTGTCCCGTCCTACTCAGGGAATCCTCGAAACGCTTGAACCCTTTCGGGTACAGGGCTGTTACCTTCTACGGCCGGCATTTCCACACCGTTTCCCTAAAGTTCGCGCGCCTCTGCGAGGCCCCTACAACCCCGGGTCTCGAAAGACCCGGTTTGGGCTAATCCGCGTTCGCTCGCCGCTACTGGCGGAATCTCTGTTGATTTCTTTTCCTGCGGGTACTAAGATGTTTCAGTTCCCCGCGTTCGCCTCTCCGATCTATGAATTCGACCGGAGATGACGGAGCATAACCTCCGCCGGGTTTCCCCATTCGGAAATCTCGGAGTCAAAGATCGTATGCATCTCGTCCGAGCTTATCGCAGCTGGCCACGTCCTTCGTCGCTTTCCGGAGCCAAGGCATCCGCCTTGCACCCTTGTTCGCCTCGCCTTGACTGAATCTCAAGGACCGGCGCGCTCGCGCGCGCCTTCGAGACGGTCTAAAACATCGAGCCGCCCTCCGTCCGCCTCCCCGCAGGGAGGCGGCGAAGACCGCTCGTGCGACGCCCGGGCCCCTGGCCCAAGCGTCGACGCTTGTCAATGATCGATTCGAATGTCAATGAACGCTCCGAAATCTGAAATTCCGGACGCCGCCCTTCGTCTTCGGCGTCTCCGCCGACCGAAGGGCCGCGCCCGGAATCCCGGACGAATCCGGAACCGGACTTTAGCGCATGCAACCGCACGACTTGGACGAAACGAGGCCGACCTTCGAAACCGTCCGGCGATACTGTCCGCCGTCCGACCCCTACGTCGGTCGCCTTCCGTCTTCCTTTTAAAGGAGGTAATCCAGCCGCAGGTTCTCCTACTGCTACCTTGTTACGACTTCACCCCAGTCATCAACACTAGCTTGCACACCTGCTTCCCGAAGGTTAGCCCAATGTATTCTGCCAATGTCAACTCCCATGGTGTGACGGGCGGTGTGTACAAGGCCCGGGAACGTATTCACCGTAGCACGCTGATCTACGATTACTAGCGATTCCAACTTCACGCAGCCGAGTTGCAGACTGCGATCCGAACTGAGACGACTTTTTTGAGATTCGCTCCACCTCGCGGCTTCGCAGCTCTTTGTAGTCGCCATTGTAGCACGTGTGTAGCCCTGGATATAAAGGCCATGAGGACTTGACGTCATCCCCACCTTCCTCCGGCTTAACACCGGCAGTCTCCTTAAAGTTCCCACCATTACGTGCTGGCAACTAAGGACAAGGGTTGCGCTCGTTGCGGGACTTAACCCAACATCTCACGACACGAGCTGACGACAGCCATGCAGCACCTGTCACTCGGTCTCCGAAGAGAAATCCCTGTTTCCAGGGAGGGCCGAGGATGTCAAACCCAGGTAAGGTTCTTCGCGTTGCGTCGAATTAAACCACATGCTCCACCGCTTGTGCGGGCCCCCGTCAATTCCTTTGAGTTTTAGTCTTGCGACCGTACTCCCCAGGCGGAA
>JAAERE010000058.1 GCA_024230675.1 bacterium
AACCGTATAACCAAAAGTCGTTCCGAAAAAGATCATTAAGAACCAGGTCCCGACTTTGGCCGACTTGCCCAGCACGCCCCGATGCTCCCGGCTGAAATAGAAATACGAGATAGTACAAATCACACCCAGCAGCACGACTATGCCCGACAGGTTCGGCGTGCCTGACGAGGCCACGAGCGGCGCTACCGTTGCCGACATCTGCTTGAGGGTTCGTTCGTTCAGCATAGCCGGTATGGCCACTCCGGCGCCGGAGCCTATCAACACTGCGATTGGGATGCGAGAGAGAGCCGTGGTGCTGCGATTGAATCGGCCGAACATCAGCAGTCCGAGTAACAACGGCACGATTAGCGCCAACCGGCCCTCGTAGAACAGCGGATTGAACAAAAGAGCCATCAGGCTGTTGGTCCACGTAATCACCAGCACATATCCTATGGAGATTCCGATCAACAGAGATTCCGCCATCTTGTAGATCGGGTTGTCGCGGTACAGGAAGCTGAAGATTGCCAGCGTCAATACTCCGGCGATGATCGTGGCTATATCCATCAGGCCTCCCCACCCTTTTGCCGCGCCCGGAAGTAAATAACGTTGCCTATGATGATCAGCAGGATAACGTAAAGATGGGAGCTGGTCTGGGCCAGCATGCCGCGCGCGCCGGACCCGCCAATGCCGATGAGCTTTTCGTATTCGGCTGCTCCCCTGAGTCCGCCCACCATGGCGTGAAGCTGTCCCGAGGCCAGGTAGGGATCGTAGGTTGTAACCATCGCGGCCGTCACGAAGGCTGAAATTCTTACGCCGTATCGTCCGTGGCCGTACTCGATCCAGTGCTGTGTAAACGACCCGTCCGCCACTGATATAACTCCTGCTATGTCATCGTAAGTCTTCACTCCGGACAGTATGGGATACTCAGCAAACGGACGTCCGAGATAGTCTTCCGGAAAAGTGGCTGGGATAGATTCGCCCATAGAGAGAATTGCCGCTATGTATTGAGGGCGGAACCCGAGATAGACAAAGTCCTCGCCGTACGTCTTGTCGTACTCTTTGGCTACTTGTCGCATGAGCCCGTATCCGACGCCCGTCCCCTCAGCCAGGAGAGCCACACCCACCGGGCGAAGGTTCCTTGAAAACACATGTCGCAGCAAGGCCACCGCCAGAGGTCTTATCTCCGGCAGCGAAGAGGCTTCGTGATCGAACGACAGCAATACCACGGAGCCTTCAGGCAAACTCTCAATGTACTCGTACATTCGGATGGTGTCCGGCGAGGGTTCTACTTCCGGCTGATAACCAACCAGCATGGCCGCCACGACCGTAATCGCCAGCCCTATAAACGTGTAGTGCCGGGCTTCCAGCCTCATGCCCTGTCCCCCCCCAGCCAGGTGCGCTCAATACCAATTATCACTCGCAGGCTGGTTGTCAGCGATCCGAGACCGATGCCGATCAGAATAGCCCGCCGCGCCGACATTGACGGATAGTTGCGCACCCAGTCGGCGGCGTCCGGCAGGAATTGCGAAAACAACCCACCAATATCCGAACGGCTGAGCAAGGTCAGCAACGCCGAGAGCAACAGAATAGCGGCGGGTACCGAGCGGGCTCGGAACCCTCGGAACGAGGCCGAGGCTACAAAAAAGGCCAGCAGCGCAAACACTGTCGACTGCATAGGTACTTGAATGTTGTCAAACACCCACGTGAACGGCGAGTCGCCCCTGATGCCCCAGAAAATGGCCAGGACCGGCATTAGGAGCAAGCCCAGCAGAGAGACAATGCGATAGGGCCGGTCTTTCCCGCGCTCGATAGACTTCAGATTCACCTTCATGAAACTGACAACTCCGACGAGAAGGGCAAAGGCGAAAATGATCTGCCAGTATTCGCTCAGGATCGACCCGTTGAGTGCCCTGGCCTGAGGATGGTTCGAGAAGTAGAGAGCGAACAGGAGCAAACCGAACGCGCCGCAGACCAATTGTGGGATCTTTCTTTGCATCAGAAACGCCACCAGGTTGAGTCGATATCAACGGTGGCAAAGATCGTGGCCACTATCAGGAAGATGACGATCAGCACTTTCAGAATATCCTGAGATTGTACCGAAGCCAGTATTGAAGGATCTTTGGACAGGTAGCCTGAGGCCGCAAACAGTTCCTCACCAATCAGAGTGTAGTCACACGCGACAATGAAGAACGAAAGCTGTATAGTAGAATCTGTTCCGGCAATCTGTATCGCTCCCACGCTGTTGCCTGTTTCGGCCAGAATCAGCGATTCCGCCTCGAACGTGCCCAGCAGAAAAATGGAAGCTGGTTTCAGGCGCGAGATCATGCCGTCCACAGCCGCCGCATATCCGAATTGCGAAGACGAGACGTAGCTGATGTCGTCTTCTCGCATCCGATCGGGATAGCCCGCCTTCAGATAGCTTTCTCGGACCACTTCCTGAGCCACAGACATTATGACGGGATCGTGAGTCGGATAAACGAGCGGACAGTCATAACTGGCGGTGACCTGAGCCACGTGTCCGAGGATGTTCATTGAGGCGATAGTCGTGGGGCGTTGGATATCTCCCCCCCAACCGGGAGTGAAAATCAGCGGCCGAGCCATCTCCGTAGCTCGACCGATCGCCTCCTCAACCGCCTTCAAACCGGCGATCTCTCTCATCTTGAAACGTTTCCGGCTGCGCTTGTCATAGGTGGTATAAAGAACTATGGCGATGGACACGAGGGCACAGATCAGCACCGGCAGTTTCGAGCTGTCAAACCAACCGGGATCGGCAGCTGAGAGAGCAATAGTCGAGAGAATCCACATGTCTGAGAAAGAGGGTCTCCGGTCTCCGGCAATCAACTAAAAGAATTGAGGTTGACCCCGACGCGCGGCTGCCTATATTTGGCTTTCAACCTGGAGAGAGAAATATGCGAATAGCAACAACCGTTCTGTTTTTTGCCGTGCTGGTCCTGGCCCAGTCGGCTGCTTCTGAAACCACTTTGACCTGGTGGCAGTTCTGGACCGACCCGACGATCAGACCGGTAATCGCCTCAATGGTCGAGGAGTTCGAACAGGCCAACCCGGACATCAAGGTAGAACTTACCGACCTGACCTGGAGCAACGGCCACGAGAAAATTGCCATAGCTTTTGCCTCTGGAAGCGGACCGGATATCGTGGAACTGGGCTCCGACTGGATCGCCCAGTTCGCAGCCAACAACCGCCTGGCCGATATTTCCCCGGATGTGGCCGAAGAGCTTAAGGAGTACGACGGCTGGTCCATGGCCACCTATGACGACAAGATCTACGGCCAGCCGTGGATTCTGGGTACCCGGGTGCTGTTCTGGAACCAGGACCTCCTTGACCGAGCAGATCTTCGAGACGGCTTCCTGCCCATTAGCTGGGCGCACCTTGATACGGCCTCCCATCGCATAACCGATCTTGGCCGCGATATTTACGGCTGGGGGTCCAACACCGCCGAGAAACACCGGCTCTACAAGAAATTCATGCCGTTCTTCTGGTCGGCCGGCGCCCGAGTATACACCGACAGCGGAGGCTTTTGCATCGTCTCATCGGAGCCGGCGGTCAGGGCCCTGCGGTTCTACAAGAGACTGCACGACGACTGTGGCTACGTTGCTAATCAGAGAGGTATCGAGGACGCCTTCCTGGATGGCAAGATCGGTTTCATCATCTCCGGCGACTGGCTGCTCAAAAGGATCGAACAGGAAGGCCACAGCTTGAACTTCCGAACGATCCTGATCCCCGGCGAGACCCAGACTGAATTCAAGATCGGCGGCAGGTCGTTCATGGGTGGGGAATTCCTGACTATAAATGCCGCTTCCGAGAACAAGGAAGCCGCCCTGAAGTTTGTGAAGTTCATTACGAGTCCGGAGAACCAACTTCGATTCTGCAAAGCTAACAAGTCGGCAAATCCATCCAGCAAAACTGCCCAGAGCAATGACTACTTCCAAAACGACCCTAATCTGAAGACCTTCATCGCCCAGTTGAACCACGCCGTACATCCACCGGTCGATCCCGACTGGGTTTTCATAGAGAGCGAGCTGGAAAAAGCCGTGGAAAGCGTCTTGTTCGAGAACGCCGGTCCGGGTGCCGCGCTGCTGGATGCACGGATCAACATAGCCAAGCTTAAGGAAAAATGAGCCAGCCCCGAAGTACCGGCTTCCTGCTGACCTCGCCCTGGATTCTGACCTTTCTCTTGTTTTGGGCGTTTCCGGTGGTCTATTCCCTCTATATGGGATTCACAGATTATCGCCTTCTGGTGGAAGGATACCGGTGGGTTGGCTGGGAGAACTACCGGCAGCTGCTTTCCGACCCAGACTTCATTTCTTCGCTCAAGAACACCTTCATATTCGTGCTCGGCACTATCCCGGTCACAACTGTCATCGCTCTGGCTTTGGCTCTGCTGGTCAACCGGCAGTTCAAAGGACGGTCGCTGTTCCGGTCGGCTTTCTTTCTACCTTCGATTACGTCGATGGTCGTGATTGCCCTGATATTCACCAGCCTGTATCAGCGCGGCGGTTATGTCGCTCTCCTGGCCGAAATGGTCGGCCAGGACCCGCCCGTTCACGGCTTTCTATACGACAGCGGCACGGCGCTCTACTCAATCATGGCGATGGATGTCTGGATGGCTGTCGGATACTATATGCTGATATTTCTCGCCGGACTGAAAGCTATTCCCGACGAACTGTACGAGGCCGCCGAAATCAGCGGGGCTTCATCCACCAGACAGTTTTTCTCCATAACCTTACCTTTGCTGCGGCCGGTGGCGCTCTTCATCCTGGTTATCAACTGCATCAAGTCGTTTCAGGTATTCGTGGAGGTTTTCGTAATGACCGGGGGAACGTTTGATACTTCGACCGCGGTCTTCTTCATTTTCCAGGAAGGTCTGACGGGAGCGTTTCAAATAGGTTATGCATCGGCTGCTGCTTACGTCCTGTTTGTCCTGATCGCCGCCTTCTCTGCGCTCCAATTCGTGCTCATGAGACGGAGGACCGGGGCATGGTAGGTCGGAAGACCGTTGCACTCGGTGCGGGGCGATATCTGACCCTGTTCCCCATCCTGCTGGTCATGGTCTTCCCTCTCCTCTGGATGTTTCGTGTGGCTTTTCTGGAGACTGGAGCCGGTATTGACTGGCAGGCCATCGTAAGCTCAAGCTGGACTCTAAATAATTTCCGCGACCTTTTTGCCAACGCCAACATAGGGCGTGCTCTGTTTAACTCGGTACTTGTTGGTGGCATGGTAACCGTTGGCAATATCCTGTTCTGCTTCATGGTAGCCTATGCTCTGGCCCGGTATCGGTCCCTGGCCAACCGTCTGATGTTCATGTCGGTGGTGCTGGTCCTGATGATACCGGTACACATAGTTATCATCCCCCTCTATCTAATCTGCCTGAAAGCGGGTATATACGACAGCTACTGGGCGCTGATTCTTCCCTGGCTTGTCAACCCAATCGGGATTTTTCTGGTCAAGCAATACATTGAGTCAATACCTCCCTCGATGGAGGAAGCCGCACGCATGGACGGCGCCGGGGAGTTTCGCATACTTTTTCGAATCGTGATGCCTCTCTGTAAACCGGCTTTGGCGGTGCTGGCGATCCAGGTGTTTTTCACAAACTGGAACTCATTCCTGTTTCCGTACATCCTTACTTCCAGCGACTCGCTGAGGACGCTTCCAGTCGCTTTAGCGCTCTATCAGGGGCATCAGGCGATAGACTGGCAGCATCTCATGGCCGGCTCCGCCGTCGCCGTGCTGCCGGTCCTTGTGATTTTCCTGTTTATGCAGCGCCAGATTGTCTCGGGCATCACCGCCGGGGCCATGAAACAATAGTCGCGTACCCAAATCATGTCGTTTTTTTTGCTTGCTTTAGGACTGATCTGAGACTAGCATTGGCCCTCAGACAGGCTAAAAAACTCTCATTGGGACGAGAAAGGAACCGATTGAAATGAAAATTCTAGTGGTAGGGTTACTGGCTCTGGTATTGTTCGTGGCCGGCTGCGGCGTCAATAAAGATTATGTCGCCGAGCAGATTCAGGCTTCCGAAGCTCGCACCGGTGCCCAGATCTCGGGGGTTTCCGACAAGACAGACGTTAACGCCGCCGAAGTTGCCAAGCTGCAGCAGTTGGCCAGAGAACTTGGGGACAAGGCCGACCTCGCTATCAACAAGGCCAGCGGTTTTGAGAACTATCAGGTTCTCTGGACCGGTGAAGTCAACTTCTCCTTTGACAGCTATGAAGTCGACGATATCGCTGCTTCGATTATCAACGAAGCCGGCACCAAGATGGAACAGGTACCGGGCTCAGTCCTGGAGATCGTCGGTCACACCGACGCCACCGGCGCGGCCAAGTACAACCTGATGATGGGTGAAAAGCGGGCCGGCGCCGTCAAGCGGCACCTGGCCGACAATTTCGGCATCTCGCTTTATCGCATGTTCATTCTGTCCTACGGTGAGACCAAGCCGAAAGCTATGATGGACGAGCAGCAATCGGCGTCGAAAAACCGCCGTGCTTCTCTTACTATCTGGGGTGCGCTCCAATAGAAATTGCCTGTCAACTTTGCGCTGACATCAGAAAGCGGGACAAGGAGTCCCGCTTTCCTTTTTTTGTCTTTCGCACGCAGCAAGAGATAGCCAAGTCCCAAAGGCATCCGCGGCCACGCTACCGACTACAACCGAACAATATCTCTTATTTGAACTCAAACACCACGCCGGCCGTTTCGAAGCGGGCCCGCACGGCGATAGTATCGGGATGGAAGGCCTGTGTCTCCGCTAATTTGAACGGGAAGAGCGAGCCGTCGTATCTCTCATCGTTGGCGTCCTGATCGATGTACCCGGAGAGCAAGTACTTGCCCGGCGGAAGGGTCAGGTCGAATATTCGATTGGAAGCAGTGACCTCAAACGTACGTTTGTCCGATACACTGCTGAAAGTCAGGACTACGGGGCTGTCAATTCTCCCCGGTACCGATATGACGGTCTCGCCGCTGACGGAACCCAGGGAATCATCGTCCAACGTCGCAAATGAGTAAGACCGCAGCGAGTCCCCGAGCACATTTCCCGCCAGATCCACCAACTCAAACTCCGTGACATCCAGCCTGTACTTATGCCCCGGCTCCAATTCCGCAGGAGTCAGATCTAACCGGAATGCGTCCCTCCAATTCAGCTCGAGATCGATCGGTGTACTTTCCCCCTGCCACAACACAAAGCTCTGATCGTTTATCCGGCTCGTATCCAGAGGCTCTGAAAAACGCATCTGCATCTGTATCTGCTGAAGGAACTCCGGTTTTTCATCGGGCTCGAACTCGGTTATCGAAGGAGCTTCGTCATCGGCCTGCAAAACAAAGCTGAGGGAATCTGACAGGGGGGGCTGATCCACGGCGTAGGTCAGCTCAATTGTATACTCTCCCTCAGGCAATTGTCCGACAAAGGCAGTCAGCACGGCGGCCTCTTCCTCGTCAGCTTCGAGCAGCCCCTGGGCCGGGTAGACCGTCAACGAATCCTTCGTTGGACGCAGGAGCAGATTCGAAGGATGCGGCCCAAGAAGATCGAGCGGAATCGACTTGTTCAGCCTGATGCGTACAAGATTGTTTTTGGTTCCGAGAGCCGTCAGAACGGCCGGGCTTAGGGAGTCGTATTGGGTCATAGACAAGACCAGGCTGTCAACTGGAAGCTCTCCCCCCACAACGATGTCACGGTCCGGTAGGGCAAACGACTCGCGACCCGGATTTAGGCGTTCATCTCTGTTTTTGTCTTCGAAACCGACCAGCCTGTACTCGCCCACCGGCAAATACTGGAAAGCGAACTCGCCCGACTTGGAGGACGAGGTCAGGTAAGCCGGGTATATGGAGTCGTAAGGCAGTGTATCATCGACAGACTGAGGGTCGTAGAGCGCCATCAGCATTCCCGCTGCCGGCTTTCCCTCCCTCAGGACCTGCCCGGCCACACGCCCGCTGTCGATCGCTCCTCCGGTCGAAAACGCGATCGAGATTGCACTGTCGAGTCTATTGCCTCTCAGGTCCTGAACCTCGGAGCTTACGGATACGATATAGGTTTGGTTGGAGTCGAAAGGCTCGTCGAGAGTTATCCTGATTCGCTCGGCGGACCATTTCACTCTGGGGGCTTTCGCCTGACGCGGTGAGATAAACACCGGCTGCCCTCGGGAGGGTTCCACTACTCGTTCGGTAAAGAGGATCTCGATTTCGCTGCCGGATGAAACCTGAAGAGCGCCGTTTTCAGGATATGAAGATACCAGCTCCGGTGCCTGGCGGTCGACTTCCCCTCCGGGGGGACGTCCGATTTCGGCACACCCGATAACCAGCAGCAATGAAAAGACTATTAGAAGGCTAAGGTTTGTCGGCCGACGGGGGCAATGATTCAACGCCCAGCTTCTCCTTGATAGTGGTGTTGTCCGGCTGCTGTTCCAGTGCTTTGCGCCACCAGACCTTAGCCTCCTCCGGCTTGCCGGTGGCCAGATAGGCATCCCCCAAATGATCGAAAATGACCGGGTCGTTGTCAAGCTTTGCAGCGGCTTCGAGATACTCAAGCGCCTTTTCATATTCGGCCAGGCGATAGTAAACCCACCCATAGCTATCCAGAAAAGCCGCGCTGTTTGGTTTCAGTTCCACCGCCCTGGAAATCAGGTCGCGAGCGTATTCCAGCCGCAGGTTACGATCTGCCAGCGCGTATCCAAGGTAGTTCAGCGTCTGCGCGTTATCGGGATCGTGCTTGAGAATCTCCTCAAAGGTCGCTGTGGCGGAGTCAATTGCGTCCGCCTGCTCGAAAGCGGCCCCGAGGGCAAAATACAGAGCGACAGCGCTCTCTTCATCGCGCATAAATTCCAGACCGGTTCGGTAGGTCTCCAACTCCTGCGCGCTGTCTCCGAGGTGGTTGAAAGCCAGACCCAACCCCAGCCAGCCGTCGCTGATGCTGTCCGCCAGATGCGTCAAAGTAGTAAACTCATCGCGAGCCCGGGTGTAATCCTCGCCAATAAGAGCAATTCGGCCGAGGTAAAAATGATTGGCGGGCTCGATATCCCCTGATCCAACCAGAGCGCTCAACACGGAGTCGGCCTGCGGAAGGGAATCCACCGTGAAGTACATTATGGCCAGCCGCCGGGAAGCATCCGCATCTTGAGGGGCCGCCTCCGCAAGAGACCGGACGTAAGGGATCGCGCCGAGCACCGAGTCCGCTTCAAGATACAACCGCACTACAGCCCTGTTCAACATCATGTTATCAGGGCTCACCTCAAGTCCTTCTTTAAGGACGACTTTGGCTGTGTCTACCTGCTCGGTGAGTTCATAGAGTTCCGACAGGCTCAGATAAGCGGCCACATTGTCGATCGAAGGATTCATTGCCAGGGATTCTCTGAAGACGGTCTTGGCTTCTTCCGGACGACCTCCAAGAGCCAGCATCTTGCCGAGTTCGTTTCGCAGTTCGTAGTTTTCCGGTTGCATACGAATCAGCTGATGATAGGTCCAGGCGGTGGAGTCAAGATTGTTCCGGCGGCGGTAGTAACCGGCCAGGAATATGTATGCGTTCTCCTGAGTGGAATCCAGGGCGATGGCATTGAGATAAGCGTCCTTGGCCGCCCGCTCGTCGCCGGTTTGCTGGTAGCACGCCCCCTCAAGCCGAAAGACGTCGACGGTTTTCAGGGCAATCTGCTCCAGAACTTCGAGCGCCTGGTCGGGCTGTCGCATACGATATGCTATTTCGGCTAATGCAAAGCCGATCTCATATGAGTCGGGATAGACCTGCAGGGCTTTTCTGTAGCTGGCCGCGGCGTTGCGGAGATCCCCGATGCCTTCGTATAGCAGCCCATTGACATAAAACTCATAGGCCCGGTAGTCCAACTCTTCGGCTGCACGCTTGTCAACCCGCGGAACCGGGCGAAATTCCTCACCGTCGGCAGCTGTCTGAACTAAGTCTTGACGAGCCGCCGTGGAAGAACAGCCGGGAATCCCCAGAGCCGTCAGTCCCAGCACCGATATGACAAGAAACAGTGTTTTCAAGAGCACATTTACCCCGTGTTGTTGGACTCCTATTACTCTCTTAATGCCTCAGAGGTCGAAAAGTTGCAGCCACGTTACGGAATTAGCCTGAGAAAGCGCCTTTTGCCCACCTTGAGAACGGTTTCGGCGGTCAGGGAGAACTCGTGGTTAACATCGGTCACTTTCTCACCGTCGAGGGAGACGCTATTGGACTGAATCAGCTTGCGGGCCTCGCTGTTGGACTTGCTCATCTTCATCTTGGCGATGAGGTGCACCAGGTATATTGACGCGGGGTCGACCTCCATCTCCTTCAGGGCGGCCCCGGTAACTTCCGGCATGTCGTCCGGAAGCTCTTTCTTGGCGAACATTCGCTCGAACTCTTCCCTCGCCGACTTTCCCGAGCCCGGCTCGTGGTACATATCTACCAGTGTCTCCCCCAGTTTTTTTTTGAGTTCCATCGGGTGAGGGAATTGCTGCACGAAGGACCCTAACTCGTCATCTTCTACATCCGTCACAAGTTGGAAGTACTGAGCCGTGGCTCCGTCCGGAATTGACATAGCCTTTCCGAACATGTCTCGCGGAGGATCATCGACACCGATATAGTTGCCGAGCGACTTGGACATTTTCATGTGGCCGTCGGTTCCCACCAGAATTGGCATTGTCAGAATGCATTGGGGTTCGATCCCGTAGGCCTCCTGTATCGTTCTTCCCACGAGCAGATTGAATTTCTGGTCGGTACCGCCGATTTCGACATCAGCCTTGATCGCCACCGAATCATAGGCCTGCATCAGCGGATACAGCAGTTCGTGTACGGATATGGGAGCGTTGGCCTGCATACGCTTGGCGAAGTCGTCCCTCTCCAAAATTCGGGCCACGGTGTAGCGAGAGGTCAAATTCATGATGTCGGTGAAGGACATCTTCTTGAACCAGTCGCCGTTTGAAACAACTTCACACTTCGACCGCTCCAGAACACGGAAGAACTGATCCTGGTACGTCTCCGCGTTCTTCGTTATCTCGTCGTAGGAAAGCTGGGGACGGGTTGCCGAGCGCCCCGATGGATCGCCGACCAGGCCGGTATAGTCGCCTACTATCAGTATGATAGTATGCCCTAGATCTTGAAACTGCTTGAGCTTGCGAATACCTACGGTATGCCCCAGATGAATATCCGGCGAAGTCGGGTCAAAACCCTGCTTGATACGGAGAGGCTTGTTTTCCGAAATCGACCGGGCGAGCTTCGCCTTGAATTCGTCTTCGGGCAAAACGTCCACAGCTTTGTCACGTATTATTTCCCACTGGCGGTCTAATTCCGCCCGGACCTCCGGCGCTAAGGCTGTATTTTCCAAGTCTTTATCCCTCAAAAAACGGTTCTTCGATAGCTATCGGCACAAGTTCGGAAGGAATTGACACAAGCCGGCGTCCCTTTCCAACTCCGAATAGTATAAGAGGATAGCACAAAGGCACCGTTTTTTCAAACAGAATAACGGTTGACTTTTTTGTTGCAAAAACCGCTATCGAAGGATTTAATAACGACCTATGGTATCGCGCGCAAACAGACGAGTTATTCGAAGCAAGACCGGCAATCGACTGCGCAATTCGGCAATCGCCCTGGCGCTCCTGATTCTGGTATTTGTGGTCGTTGTGGGCATGAAGACCTACTCTATTTATCAGTCCGATCTCCCCTCGTTCGAACAGCTGCACAATATAGAGCCCAGTCTTAACACCAAGATATACGACCGCAGCGGAATCCTGCTGCGTGAGTTCTATTCGGAAAACCGCGTGCTGACGCCTTTGACAGAAATGCCCCCGCACCTCACGGAAATGTGTGTCGCCAGTGAGGACCAAAAACTGTATCAGCATTGGGGCGTTGACTTGAGGCGCACGGCGATTGTGGCCGCGGGCAACATGCTCAGCTGGAGCATCAAGGCCGGAGCCTCCACCCTGACGCAACAATTGGCCCGGATGCTCTTTCTGACGCGGCAACAGACCTACGAGCGAAAGATCAAGGAAGCGCTGACCGCGATCAAACTTGAACGGACCTACTCCAAGGATGAGATCCTGGAGATGTATCTGAATCAGCACTATTTCAGTCGCGGGGCCTACGGTGTAGCCGCCGCCGCCCGCCTGTTTTTCGACAAGCGAGTAGCCGACCTCAACTACAACGACTGCGCCGTCATTATAGGTCTGCTCAAAGGCCCCAACGTCAATTCTCCCCTAAACAATCCCGACAAGGCTCTTCAGGCTCGTAATCGCGTCCTTTACTCATATTTCAACTGGGGTGGCGTCTCGCGCGAACAGTACGATTCTCTTCGCAACGAGCCTCTTGAGATTTCACCTCCCGAGGAGAAGATCGGTATCGCACCGTATTTCACCGAAGAGATCCGCAAGTACATATTGGCTACATACGGTGAAGACGTATTATACTCCGGCGGCCTGAAAGTACATACCTCGCTGGACGCCGCTCTCCAGCAGGATGCGGAACTGGCTGTTCACAAGAAGATCGACTCTTTGCGCGCCAGGATTCAGAGAACATATACTCTGAGCGATCCGAACTATACCTTCTTCCTGCCCGACACGGTAGACGAGTTCGGCGATTCGATCCGGGCTTATCAGAAAGTGCAAGGGGCTTTTACGGCTATTGACAACGCTAACGGCGACGTCCTGGCGATGGTTGGCGGCCGATCTTTCGAGAAATCCAAGTGGAATCGGTCACTGCAGGCGACGCTGCAGCCCGGCTCCAGCTTCAAGCCTTTCATATACACGGCCTGCATAGACAATGGTATTCGAACGACGGAGATTGTCGACGACAATCCAATCGTTCTGGATATCCCCGGTACCAGGCAATATCGACCACACAATTATGACCAGAAGTTCATGGGGCCGATTACGCTGCGTGACGGCATCAAATACTCCCGCAATCTGGTCTCGGTACGCCTGATTCTGAAAATAGGTCCGGAGGAGCCTATCTACTATGCCCAGCGCATGGGGATAACTACACCTCTGGCCGCCGTGCCTTCGCTGGCGATGGGCGTCTCCGAAGTAAGACTCCTGGAACTGGTATCGGCCTATTCGACTTTCCCCAACCGGGGCATCCATATACCCTATCGCATGGTACACAAGATTGTTGACCGCTATGGACGCATACTCGAAGACAACTCCAATGTGCAAAAGGAGGAGGTTCTGTCGGCCCAGACAGCCTTCCTGATGGTTGACCTGATGCAGTCGGTGGTGAACGAGGGTACCGGGCGGCGTTCCCGCTGGATGGGCTTCACGCGCCCCGCCGGCGGCAAGACGGGGACGTCAAACAACTATTGTGACAACTGGTTCGTGGGGTACTCTCCTCAAATAACCGCCGGTTGTTGGGTCGGCTTTGATTCCAAGATTTCACTTGGCCGCGGACAGGACGGCAGTAAGAACGGTTTGCCGGTCTGGACCGAGTTCATGATAGCGGCTCACGACTCGCTGCAGATAATGGAGTTCGAGGAACCCGATGG
>JAAERE010000059.1 GCA_024230675.1 bacterium
CCTCGGACGGTGAGCCGCCGATGCACAAGCTGTTTTATCTCGGTGGCCTGGGAACGCTTCACGGGTATAGGCACAAGGAGTTCATGGGACAACGGTTCTGGATGGCCAACTCAGAATACCGCGTAGACTTCCCCCACAGCGACCTCGCGGCTTCATTAACCTGGGATGTGGGCCAGATCAGCTCAGACTCGCACTTTGACGCAAGCGATGAGATCAGGCACTCGATCGGAGCCTCGTTGTATTTGGGCAGCGATGTCAAAGTGACCCTGGCCAAGAGGCTCGATGGATCGACGAACGATGATCCCAGGTTCTATGTCCGGCTGGCTCACATTCTGTAAGACCCGAGCAGCGACTGCGGTGATATAAATGGACCCCTATTCACGCCCGAGATGGCGGCTTGTTTTGCGCACCTTCGTCTTCGGAGCAATCATAGCGCTGCTCTCGGGACTGCCGGCTGCTCGAGTTGCAGCGGACGAAATCGATCTCTCGTACGACATTTACAGCCGCGACAAGCAATTGATGGTCTGGGTCGATCTATCTTCCCTCCTGGACGCGCCCACGGTGACCCGACTCGAAGACGGGATCGACCTTCTCCTGGAATGTCAGGCATCGCTCGGGGTTCCCCGGCGCTTCTTCGGAGACAATCTGGTCACTCGAAAATCCGATATCTGGCGCCTTAGCTACAGGAGCGTGACCGAAGAGTACATCGTGGCCCGTCCCCTGGTCTCGGACTCAACGGTATCCAGATTCGCGTCTCTGGCCACCCTGTTTCAGCATTTCCGAGACTCTATCGAAGTGAGTCTTGTGCCTCTGGATTCTCTGGAAGTCCAGGAACGCTTCGTTCTCACCCTGGAAGTAACCACTATCTCCATGACTGGCTTAAACATAGCCCCCAAGGAGGAGTCCTCGGGAGGCGGAGAATCGCCGCTTAGGTTTCTTTTCCGCCAGTTCTTGAACCTCACCGACTACGGGCGAAACGAATACAAGACCAAATCCCGCCCCTTTGCAATCGACGAAATAGAGCCTGAACTCTAGGATTTCCCTTCACAGCCAGACCCCGTGTATGCCTGCTCGGCTAAGGTACCGCCTGTTTTGGCCGACAATTAAGCTATAACAGCGTAAAGACCAGCAGGTGTAAATGAAACGGACAGACCAAGATAACAGCATTCGAACCACGCCTTCCGGGGTTTTGCCCGATTCGGAAAGCGACGCCAGAGACGACTCCGTCGCTACCGATGTCTTCGCCGACCTTGAGGCAACTCTGGACAGCGTCGCCGATACGAACCCCCGCATCTCCACGCGCGAGACCGATGGCTCCTGCCGCGACGCGGATCTCAAAGCTCTGCTCGAGGTGTCCCTGGCGATCAATTCCTCGCTCGTGCTTGAGGACGTGCTTCAACTCGTGATGAGCAAAGCTATTGAATTGATGCAGGCCGAGCGCGGCCTGATCATGTTGCTCGACGATGAGGGTGAACTTCAGGTGAAGGCCGCCTACAACCTCGAGCAGGAGGAAATGGTTCAGGATGAATTCCTCATTTCCCGAAGTATCGCACACGAGGTAGCCCGCTCAGGCAAATCCGTCTACTCCTCCGATGCCCAGGCGGATGATCGTTATGCCCAGCAGCAATCGGTAATCGAACTGCATTTGCGTTCGATCATGTGCGTACCTGTGGTAGTCAAAGAGAAAGTGATAGGCGTATTATACCTGGACAATTCCAGCCAGGCTCAGATGTTCCTCAAGTCCGATCTGTATCTGTTCGAGCTATACGCCCAGATGGTCTCCAACGCCCTGCACAACGCTCACATGTACGATTCGTTGATGCGACTCAAGCAGTACAACGACTCCGTGGTGCAGAACTCGCCGGTTGGCATCGTCGTACTCGACGCCGGCGGGGATATCCTGACTATCAATCCCATGGCTCTCCAGATTTTTGATCTGAATAAGGACAGCATCTTTACGCTGGAGGACAGCCACAAACCCACTCGTTTCCTGAATTCGCTGCCCGACAGCGAACAGGCCCAGTGGCAGTCAAAAATCAACATGGTGTTGTCGACCGGCCAGGAAGTATCCGAACCCAGATTCTATCACCACACCAGCTATCTCGAGAAAGTCCTGGCTCTACGCATATCACCGCTGGCAAATCTTCCGGGCGGCGGCGACGGCTTGATCATGGCCATCACGGACATCACCGAAAAGGTGACTATGGAACAGTACGTCATTCTCTCGGAGAAACTGGTGGCCCGAGGAGAAATGGCAGCTTCAGTGGCCCACGAGCTGAACAACTACCTCTCGATCATCTCAAACAACGCCGAGCTCATGGCTCTCAACGTCGAGAGAGAAAAATACGAGAAGGTCAAGTTCAACGCCAAATCAATAACCGACAATATCTTCAAGATCAAGCGGTTCGTTGAGAACCTGATGGACTTCTCCAAACCGGAACCGGAGTACATCAGCTATCACATAAAGAATCTTATCGACGACCTACTGTTCTCGCTGCGGGTGCAGCCCCGGTTCAAGTTGATCCATTTCACCATCGACCTGGCCGAAGATATTCCCAATACCGAGATCGATGTCGGACAGGTCCAGCAGGTCCTTTTGAACCTGCTGAACAACGCCTCCGACGCCATCGAATCGGCGGCGGCCGAGTGCGCCGGCGAGGCCTCCGGTTTCAAACGCGAGATCGGCATCAAGGCCTGGTACGACAAAGCCGAAGAATCCATCTCGGTTGAGATCAGCGACAACGGCACGGGAATGTCCGAAACCGTCCTGGGCCAGATATTCACGCTCCACTTCACGACCAAAAAGGGCGGTCACGGCCTGGGCCTGTATAACTGCAAACTTATCGCCGAACAGCACGATGGTGAACTGACGGCAGACTCCAAACCGGGCGAGGGGACCAGGTTCCGCCTCACGCTGCCGCGATTCCAGAAAAAACCTCGCGGAGAGCGGGGCTAGATGTACCAGCCGTCCAATGATGCCGAGTTGAAGAAAATCGGATATCTAGGGCGGGGCGGCACGGCCGAAGTCGTCGGATCGTTTCATCGAGTTCTGAACCGACGCGTAGCCGTCAAGTACGCCCTTCCCCATCCCCAGGATAACTCCGTTGATTTCGCCGCCCTGGCCCGTCGCGAGTACGAGCTGATCGGTCGGCATCGTTTTCCCGGACTGGTCCGCCTCCTGCGGGATCCTGCACCTGATTACGATCATCTGATACTCGAACTGTGCAAGGGAGAAACCCTTGACCAACTGGGCCGAGTCGACGACCTCTCTCTTGCTCTCAATCTGATCAGCGCCCTCGCAATTGACCTGGAGTTTCTCAACGCGGTCGGTTTGGTACACGGCGATCTGAAACCTCAAAATGTCTTCCTGCCCGAAGACCTATCCCCGTTGGCAGGTGGACGATTGAGCTATCTCAAGCTTTCGGACTTCTCAATGGGCCGTCGACGTCAGGAGCACGACCGCTACCGGATCGGTCTTGGCACCGTCGGTTACATGGCGCCTGAGACAATTACGGACGCCGTGGCCACACACAGGTCGGATCTGTTTGCTCTGGGAATTATCGCTTACCAGTTAATCACGGGGCGTCACCCCTTCATGGACGACACCAGCGACCCGCTGGAGGTCAACAGCCGTATCCGGGAGATCTCCCCCCCCCCTGTGCGTCGTATTCGACCGGATATCAGCGAGGCGGTCGGCAACACCGTCGATCAACTACTGGCACGAGACCCGGCTGACCGCCCCAGCGGTGCGCTGGAAGTCTGTCAGGCGCTTGAGTCGGCCGGCGCCACCTATCCGTTCCGAAAGGCTTTGAGGCCGGCTCACCTGCTGCAGATTTCCGAAAGCTACGACAACAACGTGGCAACCTGGCTCGAGATTGATGCCCCCAACCGCCGACGACTGGACACACTGTGTGAAGACTCGGCAAGTGCGTTGAGACTAATTCTCAATCACAACTTGAGACGGGAACATCTGGAGTATGTCGAAGGCAAGTACAGATTCTCCGGGCCGGTCTTGTGGCCTGTCCGATTGAGAAA
Source organism: bacterium (assembly GCA_024230675.1). Taxonomy (GTDB): domain Bacteria; phylum Zixibacteria; class MSB-5A5; order GN15; family FEB-12; genus JAAERE01. Next base: position 4,036 of record JAAERE010000059.1, read on the forward strand.
TCGGGAGATAAGACTGTTCGCCAGGATGAGTTTTGGTGCCCGTAGAACGGCCGTCCGGGAGGCAGTTCTCTCCAACGCCCAATACCACGGAGAGACAGACGGACAGGGGAAACCCACGAACATCTCTCCGGCCCTGGCCGAACTCTTACCCTGTCTCTTGAGGACGGAGACTATCAAACGGATTGCCGCTCGCCTAGCAAAGGAAAAGGAGCTTCAGGACTCTGCCCGACCGGCCGCCGAACTGTACCTCACGGCCGGTTCACTCGGAGACGCCGAGCGCTGCGCCTACCAGGCCGGGGAGGAACTGAAGCGCGATCTAAAATACGCCTCCGCCCAATCTTTGTTGGCAAAAGTGATTGAGTTCGGCGAAATGTCCGGCCGCCGCTGGGAGGTCCGTCAGTTGGTCATGTTGCGCGGCGATATTCACAAAGAGAGCGGTGAGATTGAGCAGGCCAGGGAGACCTACGCGCAGTTAATAGACTGGTACGGCGATAGCCCCAAAGACAAGCTGCTGGCACTGGCCTACAAGGCTCTAGGGGACACGCATCGAATCCGCCAGGATACCGATGCCAGCCTTGTCGCTCTTGCAGAGTCCTTAGCCGTATTTGAAGAACTCGGGGACGAGCTGGAGATCTCGCATACGCGCACAAATATGGGAAACGTCCACTGGCTGCATTGCGATTATCCGGCCGCGCTGCGCAACTACCGGGCGGCACTGACGATCCAGAAACGGTTGGGGGCTGCCGCGGATTATGCCTCCACCCTGCACAACATTGCGACCGTCTACGGCATCAGCGGTCGCGTCCGCCGGGGGCTGTTCCTGCTGCAAGAATCCCTGAAGCGAAAGAAAGAGATCGGCCATCTTGGTGAGATCGCCCGCACTCTGAATAACCTGGGTTATGTCTATCAAATAAGCGGCCGGCCCGCCATAGCAGCCGAGCATCTGGCGGAATCCCTTGAGATCAATCGACGGATCGGGAGCAAGAAGGAACTGGTCTACAACCTCGAGAATCTCGCCGAACTCACGATCTCTGCGGGAAGGCTCCGGGAGTCTATGTCTCTGTTGCGAGAAGGAATACAACTGTCGTCAGAAAACGGGTACGCTCGCCATCTCGGAGCCCTGCAGATCCATACGGCCACCGTCCAGAAGCGGATGGGACAGTACGGCGAGGCAGATCAATCGTTGTTTCTGGCGACCCCCAGCATGGCTGAGATCGAGGACAAGCCGCTGGAGGTGGCCTGGAAAGTGCAGCAGGCCAGTCTCTGCTATCACCTGGGGAAGACGTCGGCAGCCCTGGAGCTCGCCAGCGCAGCGCTGGACGAAGCCCGGGCGGCCAAAGATACCGTCGGCATGACGAATTGTCTTCTGCTCAAGACTCGCCTCAGCGACGATGGCGCGGACTACGATGAGACGGTAGGACTTATCGAAGAACAGCATCTGAAACGAGAAAGGATCATTCTCGACTTCGGGAGGCTGGAATACCTGATTGAAAACGACAAACCCGAGGAAGCCTCGGATCTGGCCAACTGCCTGCTGAACCTCACTGTCGAAGAAGAACAGGATATCGAGATGCCGTGGATGCTGAATCTGTCTTCAGAGATGATGCTTCGTCAGCGGGAGAATCGAAAGGCTTCCGCATACCTCGAGCGATCGTCTCGACTGGCGTCCTCAACCGGTCTCATACCGGAGTTGATAGTTGCCCTTACTCTGCAGGGGAAAATGGCGCACTCCGAGGGAAATTTCGAAGGATGCTTTGCGACCTACAGAAAAGCCTTGCAGTTGTGTAAGAAAACTTCCGACAATATCAGGGTACTTGAGGACCGCACGTTCTATCAGAGCAAAAGGATAGTAGGTTTTCTGGCGAGGGAGATAAAACTTCTGAGTCAGCGTTTAGGGGAAAAGCAAAGGGCAGGTTAAGAACCTGCCCCTCGCGTGTGAAACTAAAACTCCATGGCGACTTACTGGCCACCCATGCTCACACCAGCGGGAGCGATGCGGGCCTCTAGTACTTCCACGGTGAGTGTGTAATCTTTCATCAATTCACCTCCTCTGTTTATGATTCCAATCTGGGTCCTCCAACCTATGGAAAGACCCTTATTCGTCGCTGTTCAAGGCGATCTTTTGTTAACCCCAATTCTTCCCCACCCACAAGAAACGATGTCTGCCCTGACATTCCACGACTTCAGACATGAGTAATGTACTGCAAGACCCTGTCAGATTGTGGCAGTACTAGTCCAGAATACATCACGCAGTTCGTTTTTAGCTTCCTGCAATCCCTTGCGGCCGCACCGGCGACCTATCGTACTGTATAATCAAACACTTAATCCGAGATTGGTCAAGAAATTAGGTCAGAATTTGAACAGATTTAATCCGTACCGGGACGGAAGATGGAAAATCTAGGAACAATTTTCCCATCCAGCCGACTGCGAAGTGTGCGAAAACGGTCAATCGCACAATAAATGTGCGATACCGCACCGACCGCAAGACAAGACAAAAGTGGATGATTATATCTATCGAGACGGGACGAAGCGGTTCTTCCGACAAACGCCAGGGATCAAAAAGATCACCACCAGGACCAGAACTCAACTTTCAAAACTGAATACAGCTTGCGCAGCGCAAGACTTGCGAGCGAAGATTCGCCGGTTTCGATTTTCGCATAACCTGTCATGCCGTCGCGCAGAAGTCTCTTGTCGTTATCAACGACAACCGCCACCGGGAACACATGACCATCGTCTCGCGGGACGGCCACTTCCGGTACCCTCACAACAGAGCCGTAGAAAGTCTCGTTGGGATAAGACCTCACTTTGACCTGGACGCGTTGCTGCAGGCTGATCAGAGCGATGTCAAAATCGGAAACGGGCACGAGCAGTTCGACCACGTCGTTTCGGGCGACGGCGAGTATGCAGTTGGCAGATCGACCGGAGACCACGAGACCATCGAAAGGCGCGACCACATGCTGAGCTTCGGCCTGTTCGGTGAGGAAGGCCAACTGTGCCCGTTGTTTCTCTATCTCGTATTCGATAACGTTTACTTCCTCCGGACGCGGAGGAGCCTGGAGCAGTTCCAGCGCCGACGTTTTCGTACTCAGCTCCGCCTCGGCTATTTCCACTTCCGCCTTCTTGGTCTCCAGCCGCTCGGCCGGCTCCATATTCTTCTCGACCAGTGAAGTGACGCGATCCAGATCCCGCTGCAATTGGGCGAGATTGGCCCGGGCCGCCGTCACCTGGGCCGAGGCTTCGGCCACTTCTTCCTTCTTGGGTGCGGCTTGTAGCAGCGTCAGGGTTCCGTTGAGCCGATCCAGTTCGGCCCGGCCGGTTTCGATCTCCTTGGTGATCTGATTCGAGGTGACCATGGCGACGGTGTCGCCCTGCCTGACTGTATGACCGTCCTTAACCAGCGGCACCATATTCAACGCGACCATGTCGCTCGAAGCCATCTGGATGAAACCCGACCGGGTAGCCGGGGTCTGGCCGCCGTACCGGGTGGTGCTTTCCAACAGTCCGAACTCATTGTGGGAAAGAGTAAACTCCGCTATGGGCCGGACGGAAACATCGCCGGAGACGCGGCGCGGAAAAGGTACCGCCACGCTGAGGATCACGACCAGGATCAACAGAACGAGGTACACGGTCAGTCGTACGGGTTTCTTCAATAGTTGCTTCATAAATCCAAAATGGGTGGCAATGCCGCGAGCCACACCGGCCAGCGATGAGCGCAAGATAACGAGCAGTACGACAAAGAACAACATCAAACCTAAAGGTCCGGTCTTGACCAGAAGGAAACGGCTTACCAACCAGAAGATGTAAACCAGCAACGAGGTGGAGTAGAACAGTGCGAGAGAACCGTAGGTTAGGAAAACGCGCTTTTCACGAGGTGAGACCTCGATCCTCTTGATCGGCCAGCCAAGCAGTCGCCGCTTGAAAACGTTGCCCAGATAGCCAAAAGCCTTCTGCCGCAGGTTTGGAATCTCCAGCCAGTCTGACAGCAGGTAGTATCCGTCGAGCTTGATCAGGGGATTGAAGTTGAACAAGTAGTTGATCCAATTGACGGTCACCAGCGTCCAGGCCAGCTGATTGGCGAAAGAGCCTTCCACTGAAAGACGCCACAGGACAACCGACGAGGCCAGCAGGACAAGTTGAAAGTAGGGCCCGGCCCACGTTACAGCCAGGCGCTCGGACTTCTTCTCAAACAGCCAGGCGTCCGATAGATCGCAGTAGAAGCAGGGCTGGAAATACATAAGCAGGAAGCCGATCTCCCTCACCTCTCCCCCCAACCTTCGACAAATGACCGCGTGGGCAAATTCGTGCAACGTCAGCAGGATAAACAGGGAGAGGACTATCGTGGCTACGGAGCCCAGATTCCACAGTTCAACAAGATCAACCGCAAAGTGCCGGGAGTTCACGGCCAGCAGGCCCAGCCCCAGAAGAATCAGCGCGGCCTGAAGCACGAACCAAAAAGGCCTATGGAACGGCTGATACCATCGGGTCAGAGCGTCGAGAAATCGTCCCGGCGTGAATCCCTTTACTTTGATAAAAAGGAGCCGGCCGAAAAGCGAACGCCTGGCCCAGGGACGGGCTTCCTCACGACCGACGGTTTTCTCGGGCGAACTGCTCTCGAGAAATCCCATGCCCTCCATCGTGCCGATGAACTGCTCCACGGCTTCGGCGGGTATGTCCAGATCGAACTTGGCCTTGAATCCCCGGGCGATGTCGCCGGGTGCGGCCTCACCGTCGAGACGATTGAGCAGCCAGAACTCCGGCTCGCGCAAACGGAAGTAGTTTCCTGCGATCGGATCCTTGATCGTATAGACCGTGGCACCGTCGACCACCGACGACGACGACACCAGATCGGCTCGCATCCGGGCGTAAGGGGGCATAGCACAATGTAGCCCATCGAGAAAGGTTCTGCAAGAGAGCGGTTCTGTGTGTGTAGAGAGAGGAAAGAACGCGCCGGGCTATCGACGCAGCGTGTCCAATAGCTGTTTATTGTAGTATTCTACCAGGTTTTCCCGGCGCACCACTCCGATAACTTTCCCCGGATCGTCGGAGTCCACTACCGGGATCAGCACAAAGTCACCGTGTCCGAACAGAGATTGCGCATGTTCCAGATCATCGCCGGCGTGCAACACCACTGTCCCGGGATTGACCAGATCCTGCGCGATAACCAGATGGTCTAGTTCATGCTGGCTCAGAAGATTGCGAATATCCTGGAACGACAGTACACCTTTCATCAGACCCTGTCGATTAACAACGATGAAGTACGACTCGCGCGACTTCTCGATAGTCTGGAAAATATCCTGCAGGTTGGTCCAGGCGGGCAGGGTCTCAAACTCGGTATCCATAATCTCGGAGACGGTGTGTGATTTCAGGACGTTGATGTCCTTACCGCCCTTCAGTTCGATCCCCCGGCGGAACAACTTAACAGTGTATATCGAATGTGGGAAGAGCCTTCCGGCCACCAGCGCCGAGAAAACTACGGTCACCATGAGCGGCAGAATGATCCGGTAATCCGAGGTCATCTCGAAAATAATGAGCAGCGCCGTGATGGGCGCGTGGGTGGCTCCAGCCACCAGTCCGGCCATGCCAACGAGTGCGTAGGCTCCGGGCGTGGCGGTAACGGTCGGAAACAGCTTGTTGATGAAAACGCCGTATGAACCACCGGCCACCGCACCCATAAAAAGCGAGGGCGCGAAAATTCCGCCCGAGTTGCCGGAGCCCAACGTCAAGGAAGTAGCCACGAGCTTCATGAATACGAGAATCAGCAACAGCCAGACCCCCATATCACCGTACAGAGTCAGGCGAATCGTCTGGTATCCATCGGCCAAAACCTGGGGATAGAAGATCGCCAGTATGCCCAGGATCAGACCGCCGAGGGCCGGCTTGAGCATGTTATTGATCTTCAATTTGTCAAAAAAGTCCTCGAAAGCCTCCAGGGTCCGGGTGAATAGAACCGCCAGCGCACCAAGGAGAATGCCCATTACCACGTACATGGGGATTTCCCAGGCCGAAACCAGCGAATAGCTGGGGACTTCAAAAGCCGGGTGGTTGCCCAGGAAAGTCCGCGTGACCACGGATGACACGACCGAAGAGAGAATCACCGGCGCAAAAGTCTTGATCGCAAAATCGCCCAGGATGATCTCAAGTGAGAAGATCACTCCGGCGATAGGAGCGTTGAAAACCGCCGCAATCCCGGCGGCAGCGCCGCATCCGACCAGAATCTTGACGCGTTCGCCCGACATGCGGGAAAGCTGACCAACGGTAGAGCCCAGCGCGGAGCCGATCTGGACAATAGGCCCCTCACGTCCGGCCGAACCGCCCGAACCGATACAAATAGCCGAAGCTACCGTCTTGGCGGCAGCCACCCGGGGTCTGATAATTCCACCCAGGCGCGCCACAGAGTTCATAACCTCCGGCACGCCGTGGCCCTTGGCCTCGCTGGCAAACTTGTAGACGATGGGCCCGACAAGCAGGCCGCCCAGAGCCGGGATTATGGCCAGCCACCACTTGTAGCCGCCCCAGTTGGCAAAACCGACGGCTGTAGTAAGAATCTGGTCTGTGAGGCCGAAGAACAGCTCGTTGAAGTACTCGATAAGCTTGACAAAGCCAATCGCGCCGAAGGCTGTTGCCATACCAACAAAAACAGCCAGAAGGATGAGCAGGTTGGTTTCAGAAATCTGAAACCGCCTTATGAGTTGTGCTACCTTTGGTCGATACATCGTAGGCCCTGCAATGTAAGCCTTTTTTGATCCGTCACAACCCCTTTTTGGACACGTCCTATCCGTTTTTGGCCCGGCAGGCTTGACTTGAAGCCATATTTGGATAAATTACTGGACTAGCTCGGGCTGGAACTATTTTGAGGAGGGTAAGACGAGCATGGGTACGAAAGCTGACGCAGTCATCATCGGCGGGGGCATCATTGGCATGGCCATAGCCTTCCATCTCGCGAGGGAAAACTACGGACGGGTCGTTCTGCTCGAAAAGGAGCAATTTCTCGGCTCCTGGTCGACCTCCAAGGCGGCCGGTGGTATTCGCGCCCAGTTCTCCTCCAAAGTAAACATCCAAATGTCCATGCTCTCCGAAAAGCTGTTTTGCAGTTTCAAGGAAGATACCGGTTCCGACGCTCTTTTCGACCAGGTGGGCTACATGTTTCTGCTCACAACGGACCAGGATGTGGCCAGTTTCACAAAGAGTGTCGAACTCCAACGCTCCCTGGGACTGGCGATCGATATCCTCAAGCCGGAAGAGATCGCCCAATATGCTCCTCACGTTCGCACCGACGATGTCAAAGCGGCAACTTTCTGCAAGAACGACGGACTCGCCGATCCGCACGAATTCCTGTCTGGGTACGAACGCGCCGCCCGCAAGTTGGGAGTTGACATTCGTCTCGAAACTGAAGTTGCCGGCCTGACCAAAACCGGAGACAAAATCACCGAGGTTGTCACTAACCAGGGCACTATCTCCTGCGGCACCGTAATCAACGCGGCCGGACCCTTCGCTCGCCAGATTGGCGACATGATCGGCTCCGACGTCAGAGTTGAGCCCATTCGACGCCAGTGCGTCACAACCGGGCAGCTCGATTTCGTTAAACCCTATTTCCCGATGGTGGTTGATGTCGCTTCCGGATTGTATTGCCATAAAGAGTCGAAGGGTCTGTTGCTCGGATGGGCCGACTCCTCCGTTCAACCTTCGATGGATATTTCTGTAGACCCCGACTACACAGATTCCATACTGGAAAGAGCGCTTGATCGCATGCCTCAGTTGGAGACGGCTGAAGTAGCCAATTCCTGGGCCGGACTCTACGAGACAACGCCGGATCACCGGGCCATAATAGGCTTCGAACCCTCGGTCTCGGGCCTGTTCCACGCCGTCGGTTTCTCAGGTCATGGTCTCATGCACGCTCCGGCGGCCGGGCAGCTTACGGCGGAGATATTGACTGGGAAGGAACCCTCCATCGATATAACCGGCTTGAGCCCGGAGAGGTTTGCCAAAGGTGAGTTGGTAGAAGAGACCAACGTAATCTGACACCTGGATCGAACCTGAGAAAAAAGCAGAACGGCGGCCCTTGACCGCCGTTTTTTTGTTATTATGTTCCAGTACCTGAAATCCCAAGCTTAGAATTAGAGGTTACGCTCATGCGCAAGATCGCCCTTGGCTTCCTGCTCCTGGTTGGGCTGCTGTCGGCCGCCGTTGTGTCCGCAGTTGAACGACCCGGCCTGACAGTCGAAAGAGTATTCAACACGGTCGACAGCCTTAGAATGTACGCCTGGGTCTCAAGGCCGATGTCCAACGATCCGGCCCCCCTGCTCGTACTGCTGCCGATGCGAGCCCGGGATCATCGAAGCTACGATGATCTCCGGGCGGCTATCATTAATCGCGCCATCGGCTTCGGCAAGGACAAGATCATCTGGCCATATGTCGTGGCGTTCGATCTTCGCGGCCACGGGCGGTCGAAAGACCGAGGCGGTGCAACAGTGCATTTCCGGGATATGCCGAACGAGGAGTACCTGAAGATTCCCGTTGACGTAGCCGGGGCGGTCACAGAAATACTGGCTGACTCCTCGTACCTGATCGACCCGGAGAGAATCTTTGTTGTGGGAGCCTCGATAGGCGCCAACTCGGCCATCATGATGACGGGACACCTGTCTGGAGTCAGCAAGGTGGCCATGCTCTCCCCCGGTCTGAAGTATCGCGGTTTAGAGCCGGAGGCGGCGCTGGAGGCTTTTGAGGGTGATGTAACGGTATTCGCTTCCGAGGAAGACCGAAACTCCTTCGCCAGCGCCAGGCATCTTGTCTCCGGCAGAGAAGAGCAGTGCACGCTGGAGGAATTCTACGGTTCAGAACACGGTACCGATATCATCAATACCTATCCCGAGGCTATGAAAAAACTGATAGATTGGCTGTTTGAGTGATGTCCTGCGCGGCTAGCTGGAGGGGGTGTCTTCGTCTGGCTTCTTGTCTGAGATGTCAATCATGCTGGTGTTCTCGGTATAATTGACCGTTCGCACCGTGGTCAGCTTGAGCAGCTTCTGGGTCACGTCCTTGATCTTAACCGCCGACTGTTCGACTATCTCCAACTTGCGGCGGAGGTCGTCGTCGAGATCGTCACGTTTCATCAGCAGCAACTGCACATTTCCCAGAATCGCTGTCAGCGGGTTATTGACCTCGTGATTGACGGTCACGGCTGTCTCGACAATCGCTTCCAATCTCTTTTGGTCGAGGAATTCCTGAGAGGGGGCCTGCGCCTTGCCATGACCGGAGGCCAGAATAGTGACGGCAATTGAGGCGCTGAGTGCGTCGAGAAAAACATCCTCGGATACGATCGTGCGTTCGCCTTCCTGAAAACCGAGCACAGCCCCGAATATTTTTGGGCCGTGGCGAAGCGGCAGTGTGAACGAATGACAGGGGGCCTCGCCGCCAAAAGACATATAGGCGGCCAGGAGATCCCGTTCCTCGCGTAGACTGGTAAAGAGGTCTTCCTCGAGCGACTTCAATCTGCCGGCGGACGTTTCGGTGTCGGAGTGAGAAACGTGTAGCACGACCTTCTTCTGGTCATCCCAGAAATAGACGGCCGCGGCGCTGAGGCCGACCAGGTCGGCCGCCCGGGCCAGAGCTGCCTGTGCCGTCTGTTCGAGGCTCTCGCCCTTCGAAGCCGCTACGGCCAGGTCCTTGAGTATTTCGTATCTATGCTGGTCTTTTTGGTCCATATCGGTTGTACCTGTAGTCCTGCCGGACTATTCAGCAAACGCGATGCACTTGTCTCAAAAAACCGCCGGGTTGCGAGTAAATCTGAAGTACGGTCCCATAATAGCCTAATAGCAGGCCTTTATCCAGACTTTTCTCTGCTCAATCTTTGAACAGGAGGGAACGGGGGAAGGCTCGAACTGCACAGTAATTCACAAGTGTACGCTGCGGTGCGGTTTCCCGAAAGCTGTTGACATCATGCCGGTATGTAAGTAATATAACGGCTTGTCGCACGAGAGGTCAGGAGGACCGACGCCTATGTTAGACTCGATGGTACATGACAACTGCGGAGTTTTTGGCATTTTCGGACATCGGCGCGCGTCCGAATTGACATATCTGGGCCTCCACGCCCTCCAGCATCGGGGGCAGGAATCGGCCGGTATTGTAACTTCTGACAAAGGCGTTTTTCACCTTTTTAAGGGCATGGGGCAGGTCCCCGAGGTCTTCAATCTCGAAAAGAACATAGCCGCTCTCACCGGCCGGGTGGCCATAGGTCACACTCGCTACAGCACCACCGGGGCGTCTTCGATTCTCAACATACAGCCCTTCATGGTGACCAACAGATCTTCGTCGCTGGCGGTGGCCCACAACGGCAACCTGACCAACGCCTTCGAACTAAAAGCAAACCTGGATTCCAAAGGTTCTATATTCCAAACGACCTCGGATAGTGAGATCATCCTCCATCTGGCGGCCGTCTCCAAGAAGAAAGGCCGGTTTGAGCGAATCTGCGACGCCCTCAAGAAGCTCAAGGGAGCCTATTCCCTGCTCTTCCTGACGGAGGACTCAATCATCGCCGCTCGTGACCCGCAGGGGTTCCGTCCGCTTGCCCTGGGGAAATTCCACAAGTCCTGGGTGGTGGCCTCGGAGACTTGCGCGTTTGATATCATCGGCGCCAAGTACGTCCGCGACATTGAGCCCGGCGAGGTGGTAGAAATAACCAGCGAGGGCCTTACTTCGACGAAATTGTTCAAAAAGCCCAAACACGCTTTCTGTATCTTTGAATACATATACTTCTCCCGACCCGACTCAAAAATATTCGGGGAGAACGTCGATAAGGTCCGCCGCCGGCTTGGACGGCTGCTCGCTCGGGAGCACCCGGTCAAGGCAGACATAGTCATAGGCATTCCCGACTCCGCCAATACGGCCACGCTGGGTTTTGCCGAGGAATCCGGAATCCGTTTCGAGATCGGCCTTATTCGCAATCACTACGTCGGGCGGACGTTTATTGATCCGCACCAGCATATACGCGACCTGGATGTGAAGCTCAAGTTCAACCCGGTCAAGGGTGTTCTCAAGGATCGTCGGGTAGTCGTTGTGGACGATTCCATTGTTCGGGGTACCACCTCCAAGAAGCTGGTCAAAATGATCCGCGAGGCCGGGGCCAAAGAAGTGCATTTTCGATCTTCTTCCCCACCGATTATAGCCCCGTGTTTCTTCGGTATCGACATGCCGACGCGCAAGGAGCTTATCGCCTCCAACATGAGCGTCAAGCAGATTGAGAAGTATTTGGGAGTCGACTCGCTGCGGTATCTTTCGCTCGAAGGAATGCTGGCGATGCCTTCGCTGCCCGACACGACTTTCTGTCACGGCTGTTTCTCCGGCAAGTACCCTATCAAGGTGCCGAA
>JAAERE010000060.1 GCA_024230675.1 bacterium
ATCAACGACAAGGCGACCGAAGCCGGGGTGCTTCTCGATATGACCCTCACGCAGGGGCATGTTGTGTGCACCGACCTGACGGTCAAAATCCGGGATCACGAAAAAGAGATCGAGCAGTCCAACACGATCTACAAAAAGCTCCAGACCCTCTCCCCCTTTGTCGAGGAAACCGCGCCGGGCTTTTATTATCTCGATGCTTCCGGGCTCGGCCTGCTCTACAAAAGCGACCGGCAGTTTGCCGAAAAGATCATCGCCACCGTCGTACCGACCGGTTATCCGGTAAAACTGGGGCTTGCCAAAAACAAATTTGTCGCCCGGGTGGCCTCGGAGGTGGCCGACCAGAACGAGTTTATCGTTATCTCGCCGGGGAGCGAAAACAAATTTCTGAAGCCGTTGCCGATATCTCACACTCAACTCCCAGATGATTTTTTCGGTATTCTGCACGATTTGGGGCTGAAAACCCTGGGGCAATTAGCCGCTTTCCCGGCCAATGAGATGACCCGAAGATTCGGGCCGCAGGGGGCGGCGCTTTCCCGGCTGGCGCGCGGCGATGACATCGGTTTTTTCGAGCCGGACGTATCTTCAGAACCGCTGTCGCAGACGGTCTGGTTTACTTCGCCGATCTATCGACAGGAGATGATTATAGCTCATATCGAAGGGCTTTTAGCCCCGTTGCTGGAAAAACTAAAACAAATCAGCCAGGGCTGCACGACAATTGAAGTGGCCCTGTCACTCGAACGCAGCAGCAATAACGACACCCCCACCCAACGATCTGAGATCGTTAGCGTGGAGCGGCCGACTTTATCGACGGCGATGTTCACCCGACAGCTCAAAGTCATCCTCGAGAAGCTCAAATTATCTTCGCCGGTCAACGGCCTCAAGGTAACTATCCCCCGAGTTGACGATCTCTGCCCCGAACAGTTGGCGTTAGACGGCCAGTTGGCGTTAAGCGGCAGAAATGAAGTAAGGATCGACATTCCGGGCAGCCACACGGTTACAAGGCCGGTTCGCCACGAGGCTTTTCTTCCCGAGCAACGATTTTCTTTCTCCCCGCCAATTGAGAAAATAAAAAACACGCCCCCCTTCGAACCTTCCCCGATGCCTTCGCTCCCTTTTGCCATGGGAGCCGTCAGCGGCCTTCGCCTGCTCCAACCGCCGCGCGAGGTTGAAATAATCAGCGAGCATAATCGCCCGGCCGGTATCAGGCGGACTAACGGCAATCGACGGGTAACGGCAATCGACAGCGTGGGACCGTGGGAGCTTTCGGGCGGCTGGTGGGGGCGTCGTTTCGACCGGCTCTATTACGAAATCCAGACCGCTAATCGCCGCCGGTACCTTCTGTTTCTGGACCGTCTCTCCGCCCGATGGTTTCTCCAGGGCGTGTTCGATTGACTTCGCGGGGCCGTGACATGGAATATACCGAGCTGCATTGTCATTCGAACTTTTCGTTTCTCGACGGTGCTTCGCACCCCGAGGAACTGATCAAGCAGGCCTGGAACCTGGGATATTCATCGCTGGCGCTGACCGATCACGACGGCCTCTATGGGGCGGTAAGATTCGATCAGGCCGCTCGCGATAAAGGGATTAAACCGATCATCGGCAGCGAGATTACGCTGGAAGATGAATCCCACCTGGTGCTGCTGGCTAAAAACGCTAAAGGTTACGCCAATCTTTCACAATTGATTACCGGCGCGCAATTGGCCAATCAAAAGAACGAGGCCAAAGTCACGCCCGAACTCCTGGACAGATACCGCGAGGATTTGATTGCCCTGTCCGGCTGCCCTCAAGGAGCTGTGGTGCCTAAGGCACTCTTATCAAACAACTATAAGGAAGCGCAATGCGCGGCCAACCAATACCGGGAGGTGTTCGGGCGAGAGAATTTTTATCTCGAGATGCAGCATCACAATCTCCCGGCTCACCAGACGTTAAACGAGCGGCTTATCCGTCTGGCGCGGCAGTGCGATATCGAGTTAGTCGCGACCAACAACGTTCATTACGCCACTACCGACCGAAGGCCCCTTCAGGACGTGCTGACCTGCATCAAGCATCGCACGACGCTCGATGAAGCCCGGGAGCTTCTTTATCCCAACGCCGAGCGGCATCTCAAGTCCGCCGAACAGATGATCGCCCGCTTTGCGCACTGCCCCGAGGCAATCGCCAACACCAAGGTCATCGCCGAGCAATGCTGGTTTCTGATGAACCAGTTAAAAACCTCGCTACCGGATTTCCCGGTCCCCGAAGGTTACACCGTCCGCAGTTACCTTCGCCATCTGACCTACCTTGGAGCGAAAAAGCGCTATGGCGAAATCACCTCGAAGATCGTCGATCAGTTGGAGCATGAATTTCGCATCATCAGCCGCCTCGATCTGGCCGGTTACTTTTTGATCGTCTGGGATATCGTCCGTTTCTGTTCGGCAAGCGGTATCCTGTGCCAGGGGCGGGGTTCGGCCGCCAATTCTGCCATCTGCTACTGTCTGAAAATAACGGCGGTTGATCCGATCGGCCTGAAACTGTTGTTCGAACGCTTCCTCTCCGAGCAGCGTACCGAGCCGCCGGATATTGATATCGACATCGCCCACAACCGCCGCGAGGAGGTTATCCAGTACGTCTATGAGAAGTACGGTCGCGAACACGCCGCTATGGTCTGCGAAATCATCAGTTACAGGGGACGTTCGGCCGTACGCGATGTCGGCAAGGCGCTCGGTTTCTCGCTGCCGGAGGTCGATCAGTTAGCCAAGCTCCACGACCATTTCAGTCGCGGCGAGGAAACCGCCGAGAGGATTATCGAAGCCGGCTTTAATCCCGAGGATCGCCGGGTGCGCCTGTTGGTGGGGCTGTGCGGCCAGATCAAGCGTTTCCCCCGACACCTGGGCATCCACGTCGGCGGTATGATCATCACCAAAAAACCGCTCTCGCAGATCGTCCCGATAGAAAACGCCACAATGCCGGACCGAAGCGTTATCCAGTGGGACAAGGACGATGTCGAAGCTATGCAGATGGTCAAAATCGACCTTCTGGGGCTGGGGATGCTTTCGCTGATAGACATTGCGTTCAAGCTGATAGAAAAACACCACGGCGTGCAGATGGATATGGCTGAACTCTCGTATGATGACCCCAAAGTGTACGAACTTCTCTGTACCGCCGACACGGTGGGCGTGTTTCAGGTAGAATCACGCGCGCAGATGAACACTCTTCCCCGTCACCGGCCGGACAAGTTTTACGATCTGGTGGTCGAGGTCGCCCTTATCCGTCCCGGCCCCATTCAGGGAGATATGGTCCATCCGTATCTCAGGAGACGCAACGGCGAAGAGGCCGTTACTTATCCGCATCCATCACTCAAACCAATCCTCGAACGCACGCTGGGCATACCCCTTTTTCAGGAACAGGGGATGCAGGTAGCGATGGCCGCCGCTGGGTTCAGCCCCTCGCAGGCCGATGAAGTCCGCCGCGCGATGGGCCACAAACGTTCGGCGGAGAAGATGGAAGCTCTCCGGGCGCGGCTGATGGCCGGAATGGTCCGCAACGGGATAGAGGAAGAAGCCGCCCTCAGGATTTTCCAACAGTTGGCGGCGTTTGCCGATTTCGGCTTTGCCGAATCACACGCAGCTTCGTTTGCCCTCCTGGTTTACGTGTCTTCGTACATCAAGGTCTACTACCCGGCCGTGTTTTACTGCGCTATTCTCAACGCTCAGCCGCTGGGTTTTTACACACCCTCGACACTCATTTACGAAGCCCGCCATCGCGGCATAAAAGTCATGAGCGTGGACGTCAAGAAAAGCCTCTGGGACTGCACGCTCGAAAAGGGCCGCGTGCGCCTGGGGTTTCGTTACGTCAAAAGCATGGGCTCGGCGGCCAAGGACAAGATCGATGCTGAGCTGGCCAAAGGTCCTTTTCTCTCCCCCGCCGATTTTGTCTTTCGCACTCAACTTAATCGGGACAACCTGGAACAGATGGCCCTGATCGGAGCTTTCCGGTCGTTCGGCTTAACGCGCCGTCAGGCACTGTGGGAGATGCTGTCCCTGGCTAACGACTCACCGGATGTAATGCCGGTTGCTTCCAAAGAACACGGCCGGGGGCTGCTGCAGCCGATGATTATCGGCGAAAGGCTCGCCGCCGATTTCAAAGGGATGGACCTCTCCACCGGGCCGCATCCGATGCAGCTTATTCGAGGGATGTTGTCGCAACAGAATATTCTGTCTTCGCTGGACCTTCGGAGAGTACCCAACAAAAAGTCGATTCGAGTAGCCGGGATGGTGATTATCCGGCAGCGGCCGATGACCGCCAAGGGGTTCATGTTCATCACCCTTGAG
>JAAERE010000061.1 GCA_024230675.1 bacterium
CCGTTTCAGCCAAACGGCGTTAGCCGTGTGCGGGCCGTACTTGCCCGGGATTTCTATAGTCCGCAGGTCCAGGATTTCGAACGATGGGGAGAACAATTTCCGGAGTTCCTCCTCGGAGGAGAAATACAGCTTCGTTCCAAGAGGCGTATCCCTGAACTTTCCCTCGCCGCCGAACGCAGGATCGTCTTCACTGAAGCTGAGTGAGAAATATGTGCCGCCCGGTTTTAGAATGCTGTGGACGTTTCTGACAAAACATTCCCGGTCGGCGGGGAAAACGTGGTGGAGAACTTCCCAGTCGATCGCGAGATCAAACGATGAGGCATGTCTCGACAGATCGTCCAGAAGACTAACCGCTTCAAACCGGCAGCAAACGCCGGCTTCCGAAGCCAGCGCGCGAGCCTTCGCAATTGCCTCGACGCTGATATCGAGGCCGGTGACGTGAAACCCCTTTTGAGCCAGCCAAATCGAATAGTTACCCGCGCCGCAGCCCAGATCGACCACCTCACAGGGCTCGATCTTCCCGGTCTCGACCGCCTCGACGAGAAGCGGGGGAGGCTCGGTCATATTCCAGGGAACGCTGTCCAGCGGCAGGTCCCGATAGATGTTGTCCATCTGCTCGCGAATGTCCATATTCATTCCTCTGGCAAAGCGGCAGTCGCATTATACCGGGAACATGCTGGGGTGGGGACAATAAAAAATACGTAGTCAGACGCTCTATCCAATTGAGATATGGGCACCAGTATTCTCCCTCAGTCAGAGAACAGGTTCCGCTCTAGTCCTCAAACAGCGAGATAACCCAGGCTATCGGGAGAAAGGGAAGAGCCCCTCCAAACGCCAGACCCTTGTGCCACCAGGGGCGAGTGTTGGGACGCTCTAAGTCCTCACCCTCACCGTGGTCCCAGCCGAGGCCTTCGAACTGAAACTGCACTCGGAACAGGTCGGCTCCGTCCAGTCTGATGTATTCGTAGCGCGTACCCCCTTGGGCGAATCCGGCTGCGTATCCTTTGACGAAGACTCCGGCCCTGTGATAGCCGCCGATGCTCGTCGAGTACGAGTAATAGAAACGCTCGAATGGCGTATCGATTCGAAGTCCGAACTGGCCGCCCCATTGCTGGTCATTCGCCGTCGCTTGGCTGCGCTTGACGGTGATATTGCTATACTGGATGGCCGCTACTACAGACGGATAGAAGTCAGTTCGCCCGAAAGGTACAACGCGCAGACCGGCAGGAATAAACTCCTCGTGGTGAAAGGCCCGTCGGCCGCCGAAGTTAGTCAGGCTGCTGACCAGGGCGTAGAAGTCAGCTCTTGGCATGGGAACGTTGAAGCCGAACTCTCCCGAAAACATGGGGGAGCGTCGAGTTTCACCGTCCGGAAGTGCGGCTTCACCGTACCCCCAGCCAAAAAGACTGAGATTCAATTTAAACGCATACGTCCTCAAGCGCACGCCACCCTCCACGCACACCGTGTCGTTGCCTTCCATCCCGTATGCGCGAACCTGCCCCCAGGGGTTGGCGTATGACTCGGACGTGTTACTACCTCCGGCTCCCTTGAATCTATATCTAAGGTTGCGGGAACTGCTCTCGTTGATCGCCTCGTTCGTATCCAAGACAAAATCGTAACGCCCGAGACCCCAGATCCTCACCGAGTCCGGGACAAAACCGGTAACGACCACGTCGTAGGCCAATACACTGTCGCCGTCCAACTGCTCGATTTTGAGATTCCCCGCGACGTCGTATTTGTCGTTGCCGGTTCCCCAGTAGCCGGAGGCAGAAATCGTTGATGGAATAACGACAAGGATGAAGAGGACAGAGAACCAAACGTTGTGCATTTGCGAGAACCCTCCCAGATCAGTAGAAACTGCTTTCAGGATAATGTCAGGGGGAAGGGACAGCCACAAAAAAAAATACGCCCAGGAGGAGTCGAACCCCCAACCTTCTGATCCGTAGTCAGACGCTCTATCCAATTGAGCTATGGGCGCAAATCTTTCTCTGTCTGAGCCCAATAGTTAGGGAAAAACCAATAGATTGTCAACTGTTTTGATGGTACGGCAGAATCAGTTGCCCTGCATCCAGATAACCAACACGGCGACCAATGCAAAGATGATAAATATGCTGATCAACAGAACCGGATTGATGCCCTTGCCCGAAGCTCCTTCGCTCTCGCTCTCGACGGCCTTCGAGTTCGATTCGGCAAACTTCTCCAGCCAGATATCCTCTGCTTCGAGCGTTGATTCGGGCTCTTCGGGAAGAGTGAAGACCTCCAGCGCCGGCAGGGGAGACTCGCTGACTTCTTCGATTTCCAGAGCCACGATCGAAACATTGTCCGAACCGCCGCGATCGTTAGCCATCTGAACGAGGTTCTCCGTCAGTTTCTTTAGATCAGTGCGGTACTTATGGGCGACATCAAAAATCTCGTCGTCGTCGGCAAATCCGCAAAGACCGTCGGAACAGAGGATAAACAGCTCGCCGGGGGCTATTTTGACCAGCCGATAGTCAACCTCGACCGTCTCCCTGACCCCCAGGGCTCGAGTAATGACGTTCTTGCCGATTACCGAGTTAGCTTCTTCCGGCGTGAGGTTCTGCTTTTCCTGCATTTCCGCCACCCAGGAATGATCCCGGGTCAGAGGCTCCAGAGTGCGGTCCCGCAGGCAATAGGCCCGACTGTCGCCTACGTGGGCCACCGACATGACATCGGCTTCGAGAGCCACTGCCACGACCGTTGTGCCCATGCCCGCCAGTGCCTGGTCCTGCAGGGCCATCGAATAAATAGAGCGGTTAGCCAGACGGATTGATCTGACCAGCAGGTCTCCGTTGGGCGGCAGGGTTCTTCCGAAATTGAGCTCCCCATCCTTGGAGACCGCGTCGCCGAAATGACTGAAGGCCTTGAGGATAGTCTCCGAGGCCGTCATCGAAGCGACTTCGCCCGCCTGATGCCCACCCATGCCGTCGCAGACGGCGTAAACGTGGTGGTTTTCGTCGATATGGATATAGTCTTCGTTGCCCGAGCGGACCAATCCCTTGTCAGTTTTCCCGATGACCTTTACTCGTAGTGACACTTGCTTTCCCTGTGTGTGCTCTTTTGAGGCCTGGCGGCCCAGGTACAGCGCCGTCATGACGCCGATCCTGAAAAGTAATTCATAATATCGGGTATATTTGAAAAAGGAAACAACAAAAAAAGGACCCCGGCCGTCGCCGGAGCCCTTTTAGGTTGGTGATATGGGAATAAGTCTATTTCAAGAGCATCATCTTTCGGGTATCGACGGCGTTCTCTGTTGCCAGGCGGTAGAAATAAACGCCGCTGGCCAGGCCGGAAGCATCGAATTCAACCGTATGGTCCCCCGACGGAAGTACACCCAGCTTTCGGCTTTCGACCGTTCTGCCGGTGATGTCGAAGATATCCAGTTGAGCGGCGGACCGAGCCGACAGGTTGAACAGGATCGTCGTGGTCGGGTTAAACGGGTTCGGATAATTCTGATGTAACACAAACGAACCGGGGAGATTGATATCGGGATCATCCACATCCGTGACCGTCATGTAGACATCGAACGAGCCGCTGCCGGTGACCGCGGTGTCAACGTGCGAAAACACGGTGTATGAGATCGTGTTTACCGTATCGGAGTGGAAAGTCGGGGTCCTGACGCTAAAGAACACCGGGACCGTTGCTCCGGAGTCGGCGTATATAACGCTGTCCGGCTCCAGGGCTTCCCAGTCGAAGGCGCCGGTGCCGCCGGGTAGGGACATGCTCAGCTTGACGCCGTAGAAATCCAGACCGTTGCCATCGTTACGCACATCGACCTGAAATTGCTCGGTTCTTCCGGGCGCCACAGCCTTATTGAACGGCTGGTTGTGCAGGGACAGGGCCACCGTTGCCGAGGCGGACAGCGTTACGGACTTAAGGGACTGGTCCGAAAACGTATCGTCGCCGGCGTCCACCGCGGCCGTCCGACCGTTGATCTTGAACGTGATCTGCTCACCGGCAGATGCGCCTTCGTCAACACCGGTTGTATTGGCGTCGTCGCCATACACCGAGAAATAGCCGAACTTGGGATTGCCGGAACCACCGTCCAATACCACGGTGTCGATGCCGCAGTACGTGCCGCTGGGATCGTAGGCCTGAACGATCGAGCCTATCGGCAGAGGCTGGCCGTTGTAGGTCGAGGACATGGTAGTGTCGGCGAAAGAGGTGAAGAATGGCGTCGGGTTAATAACCTGAGCCGAAACACCCGATGCCAGCACTACTGTCAGCGCGACCAACAAAACAAATTTCGAAGAACACCTATTCACTATATCACCATTCTGCAAGGTCCGGCCGGCGGTTAAGCCGGCCGGATGACTATGATTCAATATGCTTCGTCGGTGACAACTACTTCAGAAGCATCATTTTACGGGTTTCCGTGTAGTTATCGGCAGTCAGACGGTAGAAATAAACGCCCGAAGCCGTCATATCTCCTCTGGAGGAGCGGCCATCCCAGACGACCTGGTTGCTGCCGACTGTAGCTTCACCGTCGAACGGCGTGGCAATCAGACGACCCAGGACGTTGAAGACCTCGATTTTCGCGTTGCCGGCAGCCGGCATCGTGAACATGATCGTGGTCGTCGGGTTGAACGGGTTCGGGTAGTTCTGATCCAGCGAGTAGTCCATCGGAACGTTGTCCACGGCGCCGCTTGCGGCCAGGGTGTTGATCTCAACACGAGCGCCGTTGGCCGACCATTCGAAGACCTCATCGGTCTTGATGTCGTCCACCGTCAGGTAGAAGTTATCGCCCGCCTGGAGACCGAACTGATCTTCACCGGCTGCATCGGCGTAAACCGGCATGAAGCCGAACTGACCGTCGGTGGCGAGGGTGAAACTACCAAGTTCGCGGTCGCCGTCGACCGACAGAGCCTTGATAACGGTACCGGCGTTGACCATCTCGCCGTCAACCGTCAGATTCTCGGAGTACAGGTTGACCCAGTTGCTGGAGGATGATACGGTCCTCTTGGCGGCCGAGGCCACGACCGGGGTCGGAGGAACAACGTCCATGTCGTAGATCAGTACGCCGTCGTTCTCAACCTTCAGCCAGTAGCCGTTGCACGGGTCCATCGTACCCAGCTGGCTGAACGTGCCGCTGGGTTCCCATATCTGCACGCCGCCGTCCGGGAAACCGTAGGCGAAAACGATATTACCGGCCACCGAAGCCAGAGCGTCGTCAATAGCCCAGCCCTCTTCGGGCAGATAGCTGACGAGGTTCCAACCCGCGGTGAGCGGAATCGGCGTGTTGTGTATAACCGGAAGACCGGTCAGCGACAGGGTGACCTCCGAGATACCTTCGATACGTACCCAGTAGCCGCTGAGATGATCAACGTTCCACAGGGTGGAGAAGGCCTGGAGATCCGGGTCAAAAGTCAGACCGCCCTGATCAAAGCCCAGGACAACATCTACGTAGTCCATAACCGGGGCAAGAACCGTCAGGATATCGTCGGTGTCGGTGTTGACGTTCCAAGAGATCAGGTTCCAGCCCTCAAAGAGAGTACATTCTCTCTCGACGGTTCCGCGAACCTCAAGGCAGACTTCCATCTGAGCGTACTCAGCCGGGTAGATTACGTCGCCTGTGGCTACCGCCGGCATCTGGTTGATGAAGAAGTCAATCCGGTCACCGGTTTCGGCCCCGGCGTCTTCCGGGAGATCCCATGCACGGTAGACCGGCATGAAGCCGTACTGACCGACGTTGGAGACCACTTTCTGTCCGACCAGGAGACCGTCCTGGGTGAAGGCCTCAACGACGGCGCCTATCGGAATCGGGGCGCCGAGGAAGAGGTTGGACATATCCGGGCAGTAATAGTCAACTTGTTCACTAGTCTCGACCAACTCCTGGATCGGAGTCAGGACGATAACTACGCCCTTTTCGCCGAAGTTCAGATCCTCGGCGGTGTTGGGATAGTAGCCGTCGGCATAGGCGTACAGGTCGAACGGGATCGACATGATGCCTTCGAATCCAAACGATCCCCAGAACGAGGTCGTAGTGGTCATCTCGACGGGCTGGAACGGGAAGTCGGCAAAGAGCTCCACCGTGGCGCCTTCGATCTCAACGCCGTCGGGATCGACAACGTAACCGCAGACGAAGTTACTGGCTTCGCCGACGATGATGTTGCCCATGATGTATTCGGGGACTTCAGTCGAGACGCCTTCGCCGCAGTCACGAACGAAATAGACCGGGTCTCCGCCCAGTCCTGACAGGGAGATCGGGTAGGAGCCGTCGACTATCTCACAAGTGAGCGAGAAGTGCAGCGTGGCCAGAAGTTCCTGTGAGCCTATCGGGATCATCGCCTGAGTTTCGGTCGCGGCGCCTATCATTACGGTCCAGGCGTCGTTGTCGATGCTGGCGATTCTGTTGTCTACGTATTCGACTGCCGAACCCGCGAAGGATACCGAGTCGAGGAAGATATCAGTGCCCGGCCAGCTCAGGTTGAGGCCTAGCTCATTGAGCGGGCAGCTATTGGAGAAGATCACCGGGACCGCTACGCGCATACCGGCTACTGCCGGCGTATTGACCACGATCACTGTGTCCGCGCTCGGCTCACGATTGACCGTGACGTTGACCACGATCATGGTCTCGGAGTAACATTCGTTGGCCGGATCATCGGCCGTCGCAATGTAAGCCGTGTCGGAGTATTCACCGGCAATCGCAAACATCCGCGAGTAGGAGATGCTCACCATCGTATCGACAGCGGTGTTGCCCGAAGCCGGAATAAAGGTGAAGTAGTCCGCAGCCTGCGTTGTGGTCCAGTTAATTTGATCCAGACCGTTACTGGTGACGATGATCGTACGCTCCACTAACGCCGTGGCACCGGCAAAAATCTCGGCGTTGTACTCGACAAAATCGGGCTGAAGCACCGGGCAGGGAATGACCTCAAGAGCCACATAAGCCCAGACCGGGGAGTTGTCGGCATCACCGGAAGTCACCTGGATTGAATCCAGATAGTCACCCGGGTCGATAGCCGTCGAGTTGACTGTCGCCGTTACCACGCCCGGCGTTGTGCCCGAGGTCGGGTCGAGCGTCAGCCAGGTCGAGGCCGTCGAAACGGCAAAGTCGATCGCCGTGGCGCCGATTTCCGAAACGGCAAAGTCTCCGGAAGCCGCAGTTGCAGCGCCCTCGGACTGAACCAGCTTGAGAGTATCAGGAGCCACAACCAACAGTTTGGCCGGCTCAAGAACTTCGAGGCTGATGTACTCGTAAACCGGGACGATCTCTTCGCCGCCGGCTGTCACCAGAACCTGATCGATAAACATTGAGTCAAAGTACGTGCCGACAGCCAGACCGGCGATATCGATCGATACCGTCACGTCGACCGGGGTTGTACCCGTCTCGGGGTCTATCGTGGCCCAGGGGATAAGGTCCGATACGGCTACAGGAACCGCAGTCTCATCACTAAGGGCAATATTGAAACCCTTGTCCCCCGGATTGGGCCCGCCCAGAATCGCCGTGAAATACAGCGTATCCGGAGTAAGAGCAAAGCCGTCGATATCGGTGACTTCGATCGCGACTGTTTCACTGTCGGCCGCTTCTCCGTCGCTGACGATGATCAGAACGTCGTAGAAACCGGACTGGGTCCTGGTCGGAGTCCAGGCGAACGCTCCAGCGGCAGTAATGCTGGCGCCGGCCGGAAGACCTTCAGCCGTGAAAGTCAGAGTCGGGGCCGGGACGTCCGGATCGGTTGCCGTTGCCGTGAAGCTCAAAAGGGCTTCCTCGGCGACAACCTTCGGGCCGATCTCATCCAGGACCGGCGGGCGGTTTACGTTGTTGACCGTAATGGTGACCGTATCCTCGTCAGTCAGATCGCCGTCGGAGGCGATGAAAACGACATCGTAAGACGATCCGCCCTGTGTGAAGTCGGGGGTCCAGTTGAGAGTACCGGTGGCCCCGCCGTCTACCCAGGTGGCACCAACTGGAAGCACGCCGTGAGTTAGGCTGGGAGTCGTACCATCGGGGTCGGTAGCTGTGACGGTCAACGCCAGAGCCTGACCTTCATCGATGGTCGTATCAGCACGTGGTGCTATTACCGGTGCCTGGTTCGGCTGAGTGATTTCCAACTGGATCACCACGGAAGGAGAATTCTCGGCTCCGGCCGAAGCAACCGTCACGGAGTCCGTGTAAGTGCCAGCCGCCAGACCGCTCGGCATGGGACGCACCGTAACAGTCCCCGGCGTGGTGCCGTTGGGGCTGAGCAGTGTATTCCACGAGGCCGTGGTGGAGCTGGTATAGTCGAGCGCGCGAGCTTCGGCTTCAGTGACGGTGAAAGTCTGCGTCGCGACGCCCACGGCGCCCTCTTCAGCCGTGAATTTCAGAGTGTCTTCTGAAAGTACCAGCGTTCCCGGAGTGGGGGCTTCGGAGGCACACTGACGGCCGGTCCAATAAGGGATGTAGCCGATGTTGCCGTTGGCATCCACAAAAGTGTAACTGGTGCCGGTACTGAACTTCAGCGTGTCAATGCAGACATCTTCCAGCGGGTCCCAGTCGGTAATGTGGAAATAGTAGGTACAGGCCAGCCTCAGGTCCGGTGATGGCACCAGGCCGCTTCCGAAAATACGCGAACCGGCAAACTGGAACACCTGATAGAAGTTGGTGCTGTCCAGTATGTTGTTACGGTAAGCGAATTTCACGAAATCAAAAGATGCCTCGGACTCGGGCGAGAATACAGCCGAGTCCATCTGCACTCTGGGGTTGTCCCAGGTGAAACCCGCGGAGGCGCTGCCTACTGTCTGAGAGTCTATATAGACAAACAGCTCGGCGATGAAAGTAGAATCGTTGCCGCCCTCTTCAAGAGGATGAACAACCATGTACATGGAGTCCGGCAAGCCCTTATCGTTTTCGTGCTGCTGCGCGAACGCAGAGACGCTAAGTAAGGCCAGCAGAACTGCGGTTCTTACCAGAATCTTTAAACTCATTTTTACAGATGCCTCCTCAACTTACCATTTATATCGTTTTCTATTACTTTTCTGCAAAATGCAACGCGGGCGGAAGGACCGGTGGCGGTACGGTACCGCAAAGGCTCCCAACAACTGCCATGTTTACGCAAAGAATGCTCTCCAGCGTCCAGGGTCAACCAGCAATAACTATTGTTAACCCAGCATTGTTAGACCAAGTGAGGTAAAGTGAAATTAAGTAGTACGGGAGCAGGACTCCCCATACCCTTACCAACCTGCAGAAATATATGACAAAACGGCCGATTGTCAAGGGATTATACGCCCGGAAACCTGCGCTATAACTGAACATCAACGGTCCGGGGGAACCGTTGCACGTAGTTGCCGCCAATGAAGATACAAGAGCACCAGCGTTCCGCCCAGCAGGTCAAACAAGTAATCCATCGTGTCCGGAAATCGGCCGGGCGTGTAAGATTGGAGAAGCTCGTCAAACAGGGCGAAAACGGTCAATAAGCCGAAGGAGAGTAATAAGGTCAGGTTACGCTTAGTTTTTCTGGCGAGATTGGAGAAAGAACGATAGGCCAGCAGTGCAAACAGGGCGTATTCGAGAAAATGTGCAACCTTGTCGGCGGCCAGTATTCTTAACTCCGGGGATTTCAGGTGCGGTACAGAAGAGACCATAAGTATAGCCGCCCCATAGACGATAACCGGCAAATGATAGTACAAAAATGCTCGCATATACTTCTCGGTCGGACCCTTTCGCTTAGAGGGATTGGTACGCAGCCCCGCTTCAACTGTCAAGAAGTATTCCACGGCGTCTGTCCGGGCTCATCCTGATCCAATACAGTTTTTAGTGGTTTTTGTCGCGTTCACCTTGATAATTAGCCAGGCGATTATGGGAGAACCTGAGATGACAACTGGATTGTCGGCTTCCAGTAAGCTGAGCATTCTGATGGCGGGCGTGGTCCTCGTGGTTGGAGGCGGCACGCTTGGGTTTATGTACCTCGAAGACATGGACCCGTTGACCGCGCTCTACATGACCGTCATTACGCTCTCGACAGTCGGTTTTGGCGAGGTTAGGCCGCTCCATTCAACCGGCCGCCTTTTTGTGATTTTCCTGATCGTCTTTGGCGTCGTCCTGGCTGCTGCCATAGCCAAATTTGTCGGTGAATGGGTGCTGGAAGGGCATTTCAAAGGTCTGGTAACCAGAAAAAACATGGAGGCCAAGTTGAAGAAGATCTCCGATCACTTCATCATTGCTGGATATGGCCGGGTAGGCGGGCAGGTGGCCTCCCAATTTATGGACCGGAAGGTTCCGTTCGTAATAATCGAGAAGGAGACGGCCGGTGCCGAACGAATTATGCGCAAGGGCGCACTGGTGCTGGAAGGGAACGCCACCGATGACGACGTTCTCATCAAGGCCGGGATTGATCGCGCCCACACCTTGATATCGACCCTGCCCGAAGAAGCCCTGAACGTATATTTGACCCTGACCGCTCGACACATGAATCCCAAACTTAGAATAATAGCCCGAGCGGACTACGAGGACGGCGAGAAGAAACTCCTCCGGGCCGGAGCCGACCACGTGGTCATACCTCACGTTCTTGGAGGTATCAAGATGGCCAAAGCGGCCCTTCAGCCCAATGTTACCGATTTCATGCGTATGGCTTCTATAGGCGACGAGGGTCTGTTGATTGAAGAGCTTGTCGTGCCTCGGGAGTCTTTCCTCGACGGCAAGAGTCTTTTGGAATCCGAGCTGAAGCAGAAGTATGCCACAACTATCATCGGCGTGAAGCAGGAGGGGGAGAAGATGGACATCAATCCCAAGGCTACGACCGTCATCAATCGTGGCGATGTTCTGGTGGTGATAGGGCGCACCGACGACCTGGAGCGGCTCAGTAAGGACCTGAAACCGTGAGGCAGCTTTCCCCACTCAGACGGTTTCCTTCTCGGCTGACGCTCGGGTTGCGTTATGGTGATGTTACTCAGGGGGTTGGACCTCGGGCGATAAAAACCCTTGCTAACCAGTAGGGGAGTCTTTATCATTTTAAACTAGGCTGTTTCTTGGGTGCGCACCCTCACGGGTCTGGTTGGCCGTGGCCTCGCAACTCATTTACAGACGAACCTATGGTAACGAGACAAGCCGTCGATCAGACAGCGGCGGACGAACAACAAAAGATGAACGAAAGAAACATGAAAGCGCGTGATTTCCGACTCATGGAGAGCAGCCTCAGCTTTCGCGCCAGGCGATGAGCGCAGGTCGGTTACGTAGGATCCAAATGACAGACAAATCAACGAAAATAGTGCCTCTCGGAATATTAATAGGTATCGCGGTTGGCGCTGCCCTGGGAGCGGTCGCTCCCGGTTTTATGCAGGCCATCGATTTCATCGGCCGCCTTTTTATTAACGCCCTCCAACTGATAGCCATCCCTTTGATTGTGGCCGCTATCATCTCTGGAGTAGCGTCGTTCGGAGACCTTCGCAAAATAGGGCGGACCGCCTCCAGAATTCTGGCGTACTTCGCGGCCACCTCAGCAGTTGCCGTGTTGATCGGTGTGGTTCTGGCGCTGATAATCAAACCTGGGGAGGGCTCCTCGTTTGCAGCCCTGCAGAATCTTGCCCAGTCCGGCGGCTATCCGATAACAAACGTCTCCGATATGCTCTCGTCTCTGCTGCCTCTTAGTTTCGTTTCGGGAGTTGCGGGCGGTCATTACCTTGCCCTGATCCTTTTCTCGATCTTCACCGGAGGCGTTCTGGCTACAATGGGGGCCGGGGCTCGGACCGTGACCACTTTTTTCCGGCAGCTCAACGATGTAATGATGAAGCTCGTGCGCTTGCTTCTCATCGCCGCCCCGGTGGGTGTGTTTTCTCTCGCCGGCTCCGCCGTCGCCGCCAATACAGGTTCCTGGGAAGGACTTTCCCAGGGATTGGGCGGCTATGCACTGGCGGTTCTGATAGGCCTGACCGTTCAGGCGCTTGTTGTTTTGCCGATTATCCTGGCCCGATTCACTGGGCAGTCTCCGATCGACTACCTGCGTGACCTCTCTCCGGCGTTGATGACCGCCCTTGGCACCGGGTCTTCCACCGCCGCCCTGCCGGTCACATACACATGTGCCGTTGAGGAAGCCAAAGTTGATCCTCGGGCCGGCGCGCAGGTGCTGCCTTTGGGTGCTCTGGCCAATCTGAACGGGACCGCCATATCCGTGATCATAGCTGCTCTGTTTCTGGCCAACGTTTTTGGTGTATCGCTGTCCGCCCTGCAGATAGTGATGATGGTTCTCACGACGCTTCTGGTGTCGATCGGCGCCGCCGGTATGCCGATGGCTACTCCGGTTATCACGACTATCGTGTTGGGCGTTGCCGGTTTCACTCCGGTGCAGATTTTGGCGGGTACGAGCATTATTATCGCGCTCGACTGGCTGGTCGACCGTGGCCGTGCCCTGGTCAACGTCTGGGGCGATGCAGTTGGTGTCGCTGTCATCGCGGAGACTTTCGAATTCAAAACCGCTCGTCGGGTTGCACCCCGCTCCAGCGATCGAACCAGAGAAGGCGCCCGATCACCCCGAACCAGAACCCGCAGCGACGGCCCCAGGGGGCGGACACGACCTGATTCGCGGACGACCCGCAAGCCTGAACGCGGACCCGCTCCCGCCCGAGACAGACGACCCTCGCGACCGGCGGCCGAGAAACCGTCGCCTCAGACGCGCGGAGGCCGAAGTCGGGGTCCCAAGCGGACGGCCGAGGCCGACTCACCGTTC
This sequence comes from bacterium, assembly GCA_024230675.1. Classification (GTDB taxonomy): domain Bacteria; phylum Zixibacteria; class MSB-5A5; order GN15; family FEB-12; genus JAAERE01. The sequence continues at coordinate 12,660 of JAAERE010000061.1, forward strand.
GGAATCTCCGCTCCCGCGACCCCGATGCTTGACGTCGAAGGGGGCGCCCCGTCGCCGGTCGAGACTCACAAGCCGGAACCGGTTGCCGATCGGAAACCCCAGCGGACACGACAACGTGACGACAGCGCCAAGCCCGCAGTCAACGTCCAAAAGCGAGAGACAGCCGGTGATCGCGGACGGGGAAGACGCCCGGATCGGGAAGCTGCTGAGCCGGCCCGGACCACGCGACGCCCGGCGGCCCGTGAGCGAAAACCGGTAGCTCGTAGAACGGAAGACGTCCGATCCCAGCCGCCGCGCGAGAGCAAACCGCCGGTGCCTGCGCCTCCCACTCCGGAACCTCAGGCCCCGATCCCGGCACCGCAGGCCCCAAGACCCGAGCCGGTGAAAAAGCCCGAATCTCCGCCGGTGCCGTCTCCCGAGGCCGCACCTACCAACGGCCGCCTCAGTCCGGCCACGGTTGCTCGTGAGCTGGCCAAAGTGTCGAGACAGTTGGCGGACTCCACCGGGACTGAGAAAGCTCCTGAGGATTCGCATGAGAGCCGGCCCGAACCCCGGGACCGGCGACCGGAGCCGATGGAGACATCTGCCAGTCCCGAAGTGCCCAAACCGACCCCGGCAGCCTCCGAAAATGAGCCGAAGGACCGTTCGTTCCCGGCGAGCAATGTGGCCGTAAAAGTCTCCCCGCCTTCGGATGAAAAGCCAGCTTCCCGGGAGACAAAAAGCCGCGACGAACAGCCCGAGCCCCAAACTTCAAAACCGAGTCGGGACGAGGGAACATCTGAGACTCAGGACGAGAAGCCTGTCTTCGGCCGGTCGCGTTCTCGTCGAGGGCCGAAACCCTCCCCGGATGAAGCTCCCCGGCCGGACGCTGTCGACGAAGAAAAGCCCAAGCTCCCGAGTGGCTATACGACCGACAGCGCCAGCTTCGGTCGCGGCAAGAAAAAGCGGGTCCGATAAGATTACTCTATGCAGTCCAACCGGAAGGACCGGAGCCACAACGCTCCGGTCCTTCTGCTGTCGGCGAAGGTAACGATTACGGAACTTTCGCCCGTCGGCTGCGATATACTGAATAGAGAAAAGTTGTTGATTCGGCGGGTCGATAGTATATTCGTCTGCCAGGTAGAATTGCAGTTATGAACAGTCTGAAAGTAACTTTGTTGATGCTGGTCCTTATGGCGCTCTTTATGGGCGTCGGATACCTCGTGGGCGGACAGGGCGGGATGATGATCGCCTTCGTTCTGGCCAGCGTTATGAATTTTGTCTCCTACTGGTTCTCCGACAAGATGGTTCTCAAGATGTTTCGAGCCAAGGAGGTTTCCGAGGCAGATCATCCCCTCCTTTTCCGCGTAGTCAACCGTGTGGCGACACAGGCCATGATCCCGGTGCCGAAGGTTTATATTGTGCCTTCGCGGGCTCCCAACGCGTTTGCCACCGGCCGAAACGTTGAGCACGCCGCGGTAGCCGCCTCGCAGGGGCTGTTAGAGATACTCGACGAGGAGGAGCTCGAGGGCGTGATCGGGCACGAGATCGCCCATATCTGCAATAAAGACATGTTGATCGGTACCGTGGCGGCAACGTTTGCCGGGGCCGTCGGTATCCTGTCCTCGTTCGCTCGCTGGGGGGCCATCTTCGGCGGCTATGGTTCTGACGATCGGCGCGGCGGGGGGATCGGGCTGCTGGTGGCAGCGATCGTTGCTCCGCTGGTGGCGATCATTATCCAGACCGCCATATCACGACAGCGCGAGTACAAGGCCGACGCCGAGGGTGGCCGGATCACCGGGAAACACCTGCCGCTGGCCTCGGCTCTCGAAAAACTGCACCGGTCGCCGGTGCGGCTTAATCTTGATAGTCGCCCGGGGGCGGCCAACCTGTTGATAATTAGCCCTCTGTCGGGACGTGGTTTTACGAATCTGTTCTCGACGCATCCTCCGGTCGATAAGCGTATCGCCAGATTAAAGGAACTTTCGGCACAAAGCCTGTAATCCACAAAATGACAGATATCGATTCCGACGACAGCAGCACCGTTCCGTTATACCCCGGGGGGAGGATCGCCTGAGATGGATACTCGTCTCGTAATGGAACTACTGGCGATTCTCGTGCTGGTGCTGGCCAACGGCTTTTTTGCCTTGGCCGAATTCTCTATAATCGCCAGTCGCAGCAGCCGGCTGGAACAGCAGAAGACCGAAGGGAAAACGGGTGCTGCCAAGGCGGTTAAACTCCGCGCCGGCACCGAGAGTTTCCTGGCTTCAATCCAGGTCGGCATTACGCTTGTGGCCGCTCTGTTGGGCGTGTTCTCAGGCGCCACGATGGTGGCCAAACTGGAGCCTCTGATTGAGAAGTCGACGATCAGCTTCATTGCCGAATCCGCGACTTCCATTTCTGTGGCCATCGTGGTTCTGGCCATCACGATCCTCTCCGTCGTTATGGGAGAACTCGTTCCCAAGTACATTGCGCTTGCCCGTCCGGAACGCTTTGCACGCTTTATCGCGGCGCCGATCAGCGTTTTTATTGCTGTCACCGCCCCGTTCTCAAAACTGCTGAGCAAGATAGCCAGCCTTATCGTGAGAGCTCTGGGGGTCCGGCGAGACGGTGCTTCCCAGCAGATCACCGAGGAAGAAATCAACCAGATGCTGCTCGACGGCAGCAAGCGAGGTGTGTTCGAGGCTACCGAGCAGCAGTTCATTCGCTCTGTGTTCGAGTTTACGGATTCTACCGTGCGGCGGGCTATGAAGCCCCGGCCCGATGTGATCGCGTTCGAACGCAGCTGTCCCTCGGAGACGATTATCGAGACTATTGTGGACAACGGCTACAGCCGCTATCCGGTATACGAAGAGACGATAGACAAGGTCGTGGGGATTATCTACGTCAAAGACCTGATCGAGAAAAACGCCGATCTGAGCCGGATAGATCTTTCGAGCCTGAACCGGGAGCCGATCTTTGTTCCCGATTCGATGCCACTGCCAAAACTTCTCAGGGATTTCCAGCAGGGGAAAAATCACATGGCGATAGTTCTCGATGAGTTCGGCGGCACGGCCGGAATTATCACGCTCGAAGACGTCCTTGAGGAGTTAGTTGGGGAGATTCAGGACGAGTACGACGCCGAGTCCGCCCCGCTGGTTAAACAGACCGATGAGATCGCCTACGCGGCCGGCGATGTATGGCCGGGTGATGTGAACGATCTGATGAATACGCATTTGCCGGAGGACTCGTTTGACACCCTGGCCGGGCTATACATGGACACTATCGGACGTCTTCCGGTGAAAAACGAGAGGTTGGATATCGAAGACGTGCGGCTGACGATTCTGGCCAAGGACGAAAACCGGATACTAAGGCTGAAACTGGAGAGGATCGCCCGGCTGACGGACGAGGAAGATCGACGATGACAGACAACAACTCGGCCTCGACATCTTTGCTCGGGCGCCCTTTCCTCTGGGTCCGCAAACTCTACGACTGGGTCCTGAGCTGGGGGAAATCACGCCACGGCGGCAAAGCCCTTTTTATACTCTCTGCCGCCGAAGCCTCGTTCTTTCCGGTCCCGCCCGATGCGCTCCTGATCGCCCTTTGCATGGGGGCTCACAAAAAGTGGGTGCGCTTTGCCGTCATCTGCTCCATCGGCTCGGTAGTGGGGGGAGCTGCCGGATACTTGATCGGCTGGGGTGCGTTTGACCTGATCGGTCAGAAGATTGTCGCCTTTGTTGCCGGCCTTTCGGGGACAGATCCCGAAGAACTGCTCTCGGTTGCCGACTATTGGTTCAATGAGAAGGTTGTTTACGGTATGAAAGTTGGTGCCTGGGCGGTGGGTGTCGCCGGGTTCACCCCGATTCCCTACAAGATTTTCACCATTGCCGCCGGCTTCTTCAAGATGAATTTTGGCATCTTTCTGCTGGCATCGGTCATCAGCCGGTCACTCCGCTTTTTTGTCGTGGCCGGGCTCATCGGATTACTGTTTGAGAAACACGGTACCCGCATCGAGCGTTTCATCGACAAATACTTCAATCTGCTGGCAGTGGCTTTTGCGGTGTTGTTGGTGCTTGGCTTCATGTCCCTGAAACTGTTAGGGGAGGACTGAGCGCCTTCGCTGCGGTCGCACGGCAGCGGTGGATTAAGTCCGGCAAATTGCCGAATTAGTTTATAGTACTTGTTATGGCGCACAATCACACACATCACCAGGTGTCCGGAGTCAAACTCTTCTGGACGATTGTGTTCAACTCAGCTATTACCCTGGCGGAGTTCATCGCCGGTATTCTATCCGGTTATCTGGCGCTGCTGGCCGACGCCGTCCACAACCTCTCCGATGTTGCGGCCCTCGTTTTGGCCTGGCTGGGCGTCAAAGGTTCTGAGCTGCCGGCAACCAAGAAATCCACCTACGGCTACAAACGGATCGAGGTAATGACGGCTTTTATCTCGGCCGTGTCCCTGGTCGTTATCGCCGTTTACATTCTGTGGGAAGCTTACGGACGTTTCCTGGAACCGCGGCCGATCACTCGACCCTGGCTGTTCCTGACGGTGGCCGTCATCGGCCTGATCGGAAACTTGCTCTCGGTCTGGCTGCTTCACGCCGAGAAGGGCAAGTCGCTCAATCTCAAAACTGCTTTTCTGCATATGGCGTTCGACGCCGTATCTTCGGTCGCCGTCATCATCGGCGGCGTTGTTATCCTGTTGACGGGCTGGGTCATAATAGATGTCATCCTCTCCGTGGCTATAGCTCTAATGATTTTCTGGTCGTCCTATCTGGTGATCCGGGAGGCGGTAATGATTTTCCTCGAGGCCGTCCCGCCGGGCATCGACTTCGACAAAGTGCACGAGGCGATTGTGGCGGTTCCCAGAGTGTGTAACGTGCACGACCTTCACATCTGGTCCCTTTCGTCGCATGAGATTGCGCTTTCCTGTCACGTCAGCCTCAATGAGCGAGATCTTCAGCACGGACCCGACGTGATCGTGGAAATAAATCGACTTATCCGCGATCAGTTCTCGATCGGACACGGGACAATACAACTGGAGGTCGGCGAGTGCGCTCGCTCGACCGTTCTCTGCAACCACGACACCCGACGAAAGCATTGAACATGGGGCGAAGGATAATTCAAGTCGAAATAGAAGACCTTGCGTTTGACGGTAAGGCCGTGGCGCATCTCGAAGGCAAAGTTGTATTTCTCGACGGAGGTCTTCCGGGGGAGACGGTGACGGCCGAGATCACGCGCTCCAAGCCGCGGTACAGCCAGGCGACCGTTCTGGACATAACCGACAAGTGCGACGCCCGAATCCCGGCGGTATGCACTCACTTTGACCATTGCGGCGGCTGCACCTGGCAGGACCTGGAGTACGACCGGCAATTGTTCTTCAAGAAGAAGCAGGTCCAGGAGTGTCTGAACCATATCGGCGGGCTGGAGCAGGTCGAGGTGGACGAAGTAGTACCTTCCGAGAACATCTTTGACTATCGCAACAAGATGGAGTTTTCGTTTCACTTCGCCGATGAATCGACTTTCCGGCTGGGCCTTCACCGCCGAGGCTGCTACGATGACATTTTTGATCTTGAAAAGTGCCACCTGCAGTCTGATACCGCCAGCGAAATAGTGCATCACGTACGGGATTTTGTCAGGCAGGAGAGCATACCGGTCTACGACGTCAAAACGCATCTTGGGTTCATGCGTTTCCTCATGCTCCGAGAGGCAAAGAAAACCGGCCAGATTATGGTCAATATCGTCACCAACATCGGCAACCTGCCGGGGCAGGACAGGCTGGTCGAGGGACTGACGAGGGAGTTCCCGAACATAGCCACCATCGTACACGGGCAGAACGGGAAGAAGTCAAACATCGCCGTGTCCGAGATCGAAAACGTGCTTTACGGTCCGGGCTTCATCGAAGAACAGCTTTTCGACTGCCGTTTTCGCATTCGGGCCAATTCGTTTTTCCAGACCAACACGCTACAGTCCGAGGTCCTCTACCAGACGGGATTCGATCTGCTCGATCCACGGCCGACTGACCGCCTGCTGGATCTCTATTGCGGCACCGGGTCGATAGGTATTCTGCTGGCGTCGCGGGTGGCAGAGGTAAAGGGTGTGGAACTGGTGGAAGACGCCGTGCGAGCGGCTGTGGATAACGCCGATTTGAACCAGATCGAAAACATCAGCTTCTATCAGGGTCACGTTAAGGAATTTCTCAAGAGTTTGGGCTCCGAGGAACGACAATTTGACGTCGTTGTGATTGATCCCCCCAGAGCCGGGCTGCACCCCAAGGCTCTCAAGAGAACAATCGCTTTGCAGCCGAACAAGCTGCTTTACATCTCATGTAACCCGGCGACTTTTGCCCGAGACGCCAAAGAGATCGTGGCCGCCGGATATAGTGTATCAAGAGTGAAACCGGTTGATATGTTTCCGCATACCAAGCATATCGAACTGGTGGCGCTGTTTGCGAAATGAGCTAAAACTTGCGCCGATGACGGCAAAGGCTTTACTTGCCGCTTCAAATTTGTACGGAGGACCTATGGGTCGTAGAATAAACATCGCTCTGACCATTCTGGCGTTGACTTTGGTGATGGCGGGAAGTTCAGAGGCTGCCAAACGCAACAAGCAGACTTTCGACAAGCTGGCCGGTGAAGTTCTGGAGACTTTACAGGCCTTTTATCCGGTGCTGGCCACCGAGAAGGGCGTCCACTCTTACGACCATCGCCTGACGGATTATTCTTCGAAATCGGTCAAGGAGATGATCAAGCAGTTAGATCGGTACGTCAAGGAATTGCACAAGTATCGAAATATGGAATTCGATACGGCGGACCGGATCAACTATCAGCTTATCCGCTCCAATGTCGAAATTGCAATTCTCGACCTGAAGCAGATCAAATGGCACCGGAAACTTCCGCAGGTATACGTTGACGACGCCCTTCATGGAGTTTATCTCCTGATGGTTTCCGGGCATGCCCCTATGTCGGAAAGGCTGTACTCGATAATGGCCCGCATGAAGGCCGTGCCGGCGCTGTTCGCAACAGCCCGGAGGAACGTCCAGGGCCCGCCCGATATCTACGTCGAGGTGGCCCAGGAGACGCTGGAGTCGACGATTGAATTCTACCGCCAGGTCTCAGGCGAACTGGCGCACCAGTTTCCGGAACGAGCCGACGATCTGCTGGAAACATCAACGAAAGCCCGTGAAGCCATGCACGAGTTTTCGGTTTACCTCACCGACATTCCCCGGGGACCGGGAACCAGTTTCTCGATAGGCCGTCAGGATTTTGACTACAAGTTGAAGCATGAGTACTTCCTTGATTTCGACGCCGACTCGCTTCTCAGGATCGGCGAAAGCCTTTTGGCCGAGGCGGATTCTGCCTATCGAGAATATCAGGAGTACGTCGAGAACAACCACCAGAACGGCAAGGAAGCGGTATTTATCCCGTCCAGTTTCAACCGCCAGGATATTCTTGACTATTACCAGTGGGAGACGGATAAGGTTAGGGAGTTTTTGGAACGTCACGACATCGTGTCCGTGCCGGAAGATATAGCAGATCTGAAAGTCATAGAGACACCGCCTTTCCTTAGGTCCATGGTTGCGGGAATCGCTTACCATGCCGCCGGCCCGTTCGATCAAAACCAGACCGGTTATTTTTACGTCCGACCGATTCCAGAGGACCTCGATTCAGCCCAGCTCGCCGCTCGATATCGTTATGTTCACCGTCGTGGGTTCAAGGGCTCGGTGGTTCATGAGGGATATCCGGGACATCACCTTCAGACGCAACTCGCCGGAAGGCACGAACACCCGGTCCGCAAATGGCAATCGAATACGATGATGCAGGAAGGCTGGGCGCTGTACAGCGAGGAAATGATCTACCACGCCGGCCTGTTCGGAGCCGAGGACCCCGCTCGCTGGCTGGCTGTGCTGGGTGGAATCCGCTATCGCGCCGCCCGCATAATAGCCGATGTCAAACTACACACCGGGCAGTTCACCTATGCCGAGTGTTTAGATTGGATGACGCGAGTGCTCGACGCCGAAACCGAGGCGGACAAAAACTACCATCGCCGCATCATCCGCAAATACACCATGACCCCGACCGTCTGGATGTCCTATCTCATGGGCAAGAGGGAGATCGAGCGCCTTCGCGACGCCGCAATTGAGCGTGATGGCGACGCGTTCGTGGAGCGTGATTTCTACGACGATCTTTTGGCCGAAGGTTCAATCCCCCCGGCCCTGATGTGGAAGATCATGGGGCTGAAGTAGGGCGGGTCCATCTTCGAACCCGCCAACCCGGGTGCCCCACAGCTTGCTGCGGGTTCCTTCCGAGCAAATCCAATCTTGGTGGCCCATCCTTCCCAGGGTGGGATGTGCTGAACCCTACCCACCAGACGCCTGAGCCTCTTGGTTGGTTACAATGACAGACCTTCAAAATCAACAGGATCGGTGGCCCACCCTTCTCAGGGTGGGATGTCGAAGGGGATGTCGGGTTTCTCTCGGCCGCATCCTGCGGCCGCTCGGAACACCGACCTACGAATCCCCCCGAACAATGCCAATCTTGGTGGCCCATCCTTCTCAGGGTGGGATGTGCTGGAATCCCGGCACACATTGCGCACCCCTTCGACAAGCTCAGGGTGACTTTTCGAAAACCGATTCAGAAGAGCAATCAAGTCAGGCTGAGCCTGTCGAAGCCTGCCAAGCTTGATTGCCCTGCGAACGTATTGAGTCCCGGGATGTACAAGCGATATGCGCATCCTCTGGCCTCCTCGAGGAAATCTGCTCCTCTCGACACTGTTGATCGTCGCCGCCGTGTTCGCTCTGATCAACGTCATGGCAGCGATTCATGCGTACCGGTTTACCCACTACTCCGAGTCGCACCAGGCTACATCCAGACCGGAAAAGCTGGCGTTCTGGCAGAAGATAGAGGTGCTTCTGACCGGAGTCTCTCTACCACGACCGACGGTTGATCGGACACCGGAATACTCCGGTTTGGGATTCGAGACAGTCACCTTCAGCGCGGGGGAGGTGAAGCTCGATGCCTGGCTGGTTCCCATTCGACCGTCCAAAGGCATCGTACTGCTGTTCGCAGGATATGGCTCCTGCAAGTCAGATCTACTTCCTGAGATCGTCGCGCTGAACGGTCTGGGCTACTCCTGTTTGGCTGTCGACTTTCGTGGTACTGGCAGGTCCGAAGGCTACGAAGTCAGCTTGGGTTATCATGAGGCTGAGGACGTCGCCGCCGCGGTGGAATACTGCCGCCGGCTCTATCCGGATGTACCCATTGTGCTGTTAGGACAATCGATGGGCGGGGCGGCCGTCCTGAGAGCGGTCGGCGAACTCGGGGTTGAGGCCGACGCTGTCATCATCGAATGCGTGTTCGCTCGACTCGTTACCACGATTGAGAACCGCTTCTCACTTTTCGGATTGCCGTCGTTTCCTTTCGCCCAACTGCTAACCTTCTGGGGTGGGGCGCACTGCGGTTTCGACGCCTTCGATCACAATCCGGTCGATTATGCCTCAGGCGTGACTTGCCCCGCGTTGTTTCTGCACGGCTCCGAGGATAAACGAGCACACCTCGACGACGTTCGTCGCGTAGTCGAGAATTGTGAAAACTCGCAAGGGCCGGTCGTTTTTGAGGGACTCGGGCACGACGCTCCGATCCGATTTGACTCTCTCCTGTGGTCAGAGAGTATCTCCCGGTTTCTCGATGTTCAACTGCACTAGGAACAGTGAACTGCCCGGCGAGCCGTACTAAGACGTAGAGAACGAGGAACTGGGTCCCATCTTCCGAGGGGATGACTCAAGGTGTGAACTTGTAGATGAAGGATAGGGTCAATGGCGGGTTCGAAGACGGACCCGCCCTACAGCATGTCGAAACCGCAGGGGTTTCGACCTACAAGACTACACCGGCTTCTGATACGTCTCCAGCCACTCTTCCAGCGTCGTCAGGTTCGGGCCCAGGATGCGGTCGGCCTCGGAAGTGTCCACATCCTCCGGAATATCCTCGAAGTACTCAAAGAACGGTATCACAGCCTTGAGCAGGGCCGCGCCCGGAAGGGCCGCGCGCATCTTGGCCATCGCGTAGGGGACAGTCATCGGTTCAAGGTCGGGATAGTGACGCTTGCAGAACGCTGTGACAGCTTCCAGGATCGTCATCTTCTGCGGCCCGAGATTATAGAAGCACTTATTGGCGGCATCGTCGCTACTAAATGCCGTTGAGACCTGGCGGGCATAGTCCGAAGCTGCCAGCCAGCCCCGGGGGATCGGTTGTTTGCCCAGCACGAACGCCCGACCCTCCTGAAGGAATCCGGGCAGGCTCTCAAAGAACCACGAAGGGCGCATGATGGTGTAAGGGACACCGCTGTCGATCAGGGCACGCTCGGCTTTCACCTTGGCATCGAGGAAAATGACCCCGCGTTCTTCGCCTTTCGAGGAAGCCCCGCTTATGCACCCGATTCTCCTGACTCCCATCTCGGAAGCCACTTGCGCCGCATTAGCTGTGCCTTCGATCTCGATCTTCTGATATAGATCCGGGTCGAGCTTGGAGTTCAGATTCAGGAATACGAAATCCTGGCCCTCGATTGCCGGTTTCAGAGACTCAATGTCGGTCACGTCGCCCTTGACCA
>JAAERE010000062.1 GCA_024230675.1 bacterium
AATTGAACGCTTTTGCCCGCGCTTAAACCCTCAATTGCAAGCGCGGCATTGTACGCCCCGGCATTGCGGATTAGGGCGTAGTTTAAATTTCCGCTGCCGCTGCCACTGCCGCCAAAATATATACCGCCCCACTCTCCCGGCCCGCTGTCCGTAATGGAGGTCAGCGTTACCGGCTGCGTGGCCGTCCCCTGTGTTTCCAGGTGCCCCTGTACGTCCAGACTGCCCGCCGTTGGAAACATCAATTTCGACCCGGCGGCCATCGTCAAGGCCAACGGCGAGCCAATGGTCAGATACTCGCCCTTGATTTCATAGCCATCCAATCCCGGCTGCGGGGTCAAGGTGACGGTATCGGTGATGTCATAGTGGGACGGCGGCGAGCCAAAATCATCTTGGGTCCGTATTGCTATCCGGTTGGTGTAGTTGTCAGTGAAGGTGACGTTGCTCATCGAAAGTTGGTGCAGGTCATCGGCTCTGACCAGCAGGCCGTAATTGCCACTGTTGGCAATGGTCGAGTTCTGTAATTGAACGCTTTTGCCCGCGCTTAAACCCTCAATTGCAAGCGCGGCATTGTACGCCCCGGCATTGCGGATTAGGGCGTAGTTTAAATTTCCGCTG
>JAAERE010000063.1 GCA_024230675.1 bacterium
AAACAAAGAAAAAAGGAGTTCCCCCTCACATGGGAACTCCTTTATCCCCACCTCTTAAATACCCTTCACCGCATAACAGCGTATATTTAAGAGTAACTAACTGCACCCTCCCTTTAATCAACTCCCGTGCCGAACCCCCACAATCGCGTTTTTTTGATGATAACGTAATGAAGAGTAACAACATACAAGTGTAGCGGGCTCGCTTGCCCGAGGTTGCCACTATCTGTCAACGCAACTGTTGCGATGCCCACCCTGGGCAGGAGGAGCAAACTAGACAAAACCGCACTGCACCACAACAGGTTAGGGGACGCATAAGCTGCGTCCCCTTCTAGCGTCTAGTACCGCGGTTTAACCGCACAATCTGTTAACTTCTGCGTTCACTGGCGTTTCCTCGCCAAATGGACCGAATGGCCGTGCAAATCATGGGCGGCTTCCATTATCGATTCCGAGATCACGGGATGACCGAAGATAAGCTTACCCAACTGTGCGACCGTCAGCTTGCGATTGACCGCCAGGGCCGCTGAGTGGATAATCTCGGTGGCGTGAATTCCGACGATATGCACGCCTAGAATCTTGTCCGTCTTCTTGTCCCCGATAATCTTGACTTCACCGGCTATCTCGTTTTCCGCGTGCGCCTTACCCAGGGCACGTAGAGGGAATTTGCCAATCGCGATCTCGTGCGACTCCGCCGCCTGCTTTTCGGTCATGCCGACCGAAGCAACTTCCGGATGAGTGAAAATGACCGAAGGCACCCCCAGGTAATCTTTGGAGGCTCTCTCGCCGAGACAGTTGTCCACCGCCACGGCGCCGTCGTGAGTAGCCGTGTAGGCCAGCAAAATCTCTCCACGTACATCGCCGATAGCATAAACGTTGTCGATGTTGGTACGCATCGAATTATTGGTCTTGATCGAGCCGTTCTTGTTGAGGTTGACGCCGATGTTTTCCAGCCCCAGGTCCTCGGTGTTAAACGCCCGTCCCACCGACACCAGCGCCTGGTTGGCCTCAACCGTCTGGCCGCTGGACAGTTTGGCCTGAATTCCTGCCTCACCGGGGCCGATAGACTCAACTTTCGTCCTGGTATGCAGCTTGATTTTGAGCTTTTTCAGTTCACGCTCAATGAGCTTTGAGGTTCCCACATCCTCCATGGGCAGGGCGTGGTCCATGAGTTCGACCATCTCAACTTTGACGTCCAGCAGACCCAGCATGAAGGCCCATTCGCAGCCGATCACGCCCGCTCCGATAATGAGCATCGACTCCGGCAGATGCTCCAGTTCCAGGAGGTGATCCGAAGTCAGGATGCGAAAACCGTCAATAGGAAAGGCCGGGATGCTCATGGGACGAGAGCCGGTAGCTATGATGATGTTATCCGCCTTGATACGGGTGATGTTGCCCTCGGCGTCGTGGATCGAGATATGATTCGCGTCCTCGATCTTTCCAGAGCCCTGATAGCAGGTTACACCGTGGGACTTGAAAAGCTGCCCGATACCGCCCACCAATTGCCCGACTATCTTGTCCTTGCGGGCACGCATGGCTTTCCAGTCGTAAATCGGAGGACTCGCGAGGTTGATTCCGAAGGCCTCGGCCTCTTTCATATGCTTGTACTGCGCCGCCGAGGCGATCAGGGCCTTAGAAGGTATGCAGCCCCGATTCAGGCATACGCCGCCCAGATCCCGGTCCTCGATAACGGCAACCTTCGCCCCCTTCATCGCCGCCCTGATACCGGCTGTGTAGCCGCCAGGGCCGCCTCCGATTATGGCTATCCTGTAGTTTTCGATCTTTCAACTCCTTGTTCGTAACCGCCCCTGAAATCTGGCCACAATTTAAGGTATTTATCGTCCTTGGCAAGTCTCGGGGTCCACAAAAAAGCCGACCCCGAAGGGTCGGCTTTCTGAAATCGATTGAAGAACGATCAGGTGCTACTGGCCGAAATCGTGACCACGATCTTGCCGTCCCGGACTTCAAACGCGAAGTCTTCAGTACCGCCGGTGCTTTCACCGAAGTAATCAAACCGGCCGGTCATGATGATCTCTTTAAGTTTTTCGACATTCTTGATGTAGGCCAGTGACCCGAGGTACCCAATGTGCCTGGTGGCCCCTGCCGCTACCGTCAAATCGTCGATAACCACTACCGCCCCGGAAGGGATCGATGAGGGCGGACTCATCAGATCTACCGCGCCAGAGGCTTTCACGAATGATGCCCGGAAAGTCGTCGTAACATCCGATGTGTTGGTAATGCTGAACTGCATCCCGATGGCATCAATATCGTCGATATCATCTTCGTGATCTTCCCAGACCGCATTGCCGGTCAGGTCAACCGGATACCAGTAGAATCCGGTGTCAGCGGTGAAGTCGAAGTCGACGCCTTGAACCACCACGAACGTCCCGGAGACGAGGCAACCGGTGAAGACGAGAGCCATGGCAATTAGCACAACAAACGATACTTTGGATAATCTTCTACGCATGCTCATCACCTCCTTACTGGCTGGCGCCAAAGTTGAAGTTAAGCCCGCCGGTAATGGACAGGGCTTTCTTGGAGCCATTTTCCTGGGGCGCAACGACTACGAGACCCCGAAAATCCAAGTCAAATGAAGGCGAGATGCCATAGCCAATTCCCAGACCGGCGTTCCAGCCCAGGTTGGATTCGTCGTAGCCGGTGTCATCGTTCTTCACCTTGTAGGAAGCGATGCCGGCTACAAAAAACGGTTTGACTCCCGGGACGCCGGGCGCTCCGCCCAGGGTGGCGTTTATCCCGATCGAAGTCAGCTTGGAACCGTCGATACCAAAATCGATACCTTCGATAGTCTCCGGCGCTCCCCATTTGGCAAAACTAAAGCCCGGCTCCAGAACCAGGAACGGCAGCACCTTGAACCGTCCCATAAAGCCGAAAACCATGCCGCTCTCCTGATCGTCCTGGATAACCGGAATGCTCATTCCGGCCCAAGCCCCAACCCCCAGCTTGGGTCCCTCGTCCTGAGCCAGCACCGTGGGCGCGGCCAGCAACAGCACCAGGCCCAACACAATAATAAGTTGTTTCACGAGACCTCCCGCTATGATGGTTTCTGTAAAGCAGATACTAGTTGATAGTGGACTTATGCTACCGTTTGAGTTTTGCATTGTCAAGCAATTCCTGATTTGGCGCCGTCTCCGAATAAGGCGCCGAACTCACCCCATCGCGGGTTCTACGCAGATTGCACCTCCGCTAGTGGCAAAAAAACGGGAGGGAGGGCGAAAAAAGCGCTTGACATTACTCCTCTGCTGAGTATAATAGGCAGCCTTAATTAAACAAAAAGTAAGCGTTTATTAAACCTGTTTGAGCGGAGAATTTTCTTGGAACTCGCGATTGGAAAGAAAGTCAAAGCCCTGCGACTGGCCTCCGACCTGACCCAGACCGAGCTGGCCGATCGCGCCAACCTGACCAAGGGCTTCATTTCCCAGCTCGAAAACGAGCAGAGTTCCATCTCGGTCGATTCCCTGGCCGACATCCTGGACGCCCTCGGAGTCAAGCTGACCGATTTCTTCAGCGATGACATTGAAACCGACGTGGTCTTTGGTCCCGCCGAGCGGATAGCGGTCGAAGGTAAGGGCGCTACTGTGTTCGAACTATTGGTG
>JAAERE010000064.1 GCA_024230675.1 bacterium
GCCCCATTTATCGGCCCCGCCCTGGTTGCGTTCAAAGACATAGGCCGCCCCAGCGTTGGGGAAAAAATTTTCAACTGTTCCCCGGGCCCCGACGACGATGGTGTCGCCGCTGATGGCCACCGACAAGCCAAAATTGTCATTTTCCGCAAGGCCGAAAGTGGGGGTCAGTTTGGTGGCCTGGCCCCAGTTATCGTCCCCGCCCTGGTTGCGCTCAAAGACGTAGGCCGCCCCGCGCGAGCCGTTTTTCTCGCTTGCCCCAACGACGACGACGTTGCCGCTGATGGCCGCCGCTACGCCAAAGTAGTCGCCGGCCTGGATATCGCCGGCCTGGGGGATGGCGACCTCTTGCCACTGATTGCCGTCGCCGTCGCCGACAAAGACGTAGGCTATCCCACCGCCGCCTTTAAAGGGCGCTCCGATGATGGCGGTGTTGCCGCTGATGGCCACCGTCCAGCCAAACTGGTCATTTTTTTCGGCGTCAGAAGCGGTCAGCCTTCTCACCTGGCCCCAGTTATCGGCCCCGCCCTGGTTGCGCTCAAAGATGTAAGCCATCCCCTCAAAAAGACTGGCGCCCTCGGTGATGTCTCGCTCTTTTTCTCCAACGATGATGGTATCGTCGCTGATGGCCACCGAGTGGCCAAAGCCGGCATAGATCACGGGGTTGGAGGAGGTCAGCTTGGTCACCTGGCCCCAGCTATCGGTCCCGCCCTGGTTGCGCTCAAAGACGTAGGCCGCCCCACTGTTGTTGTCTTTCCAATACGCTCCGACGACGACGGTGTCCCCGCTGATAGCCACCGAGAAGCCAAAGAAGTCGCCGTCCTCGACGTCTAAGGCGGCCAACCTGGCCACCTGGCCCCAGTTGTCGGCGGTCCCGCCCTGGTTGCGCTCAAAGACGTAGGCCGCCCCACTGTTGTCGCCCCTATCCGCCCCTACGATGACGGTATCGCCGTTGATGGCCACCGAGTAGCCAAACCGGTCACCATCCTGGGCGTCGGAGGCGGTCAGTTTGGTCACCTGGCCCCAGTTATCCGGCGTCCCGCCCTGGTTGCGCTCAAAAACGTAGGCCGCCCCGCGGTTGCTGTTGTAGACCACGCTGTCTTCCCCATGCGCTCCTACGATGACGGTATCGCCGCTGATGGCCACCGACCAGCCAAAGTTGTCATTGTCCTGGGCGTCGGAGGCGGTCAGTTTGGCCGCCCCCCCCCCTTAACCCCCCCCGCCCCCCCTCCGCGCCAATACCGAGGCCGGCCCC
>JAAERE010000065.1 GCA_024230675.1 bacterium
CATTTATGGTGGGTTTGTCTGTGAACCTGGCAATGACGTTGTCACAGCAGCTCCCACAGCAAGCTGTGGGCTACCGACAGAGAACACCGGCCCATGCCCCCCTTCGACAAGCTCAGGGTGACTTGCCTTGCGCCACGCCAGGGGAGCCAATCAAGTCAGGCTGAGCTTGTCGAAGCCTGCGAAGCTTGATTGGCTGTACCGTAGGTCCGTGGTCTTCCGGTTCACTTTGCGAAAACCCTTGTTCCTCTCATCGCCCCAAGTTAGATTCCAAGCACAAACGGGGCAGACGAGGACGCAGGCACAGCCTGGCTTCTGCCGCCCACAGACAGTCAATTGGACTACGACATTATCGAATACAGGAAGACGAGGTCTCGAAGTGTTCAAGATCGTGAACGGGTGGTTAGAAAAGGCCGGGCTCGAAGGCCCCGTGCTCGAATGGACAAGCTGGATAGCGGTAGTAGTGGGTGTGGTTCTTCTCGCCTGGCTGGCTACCATGATTACTCGGCGAATCCTGCTCACGGCTCTGAGCGTTATCATACGCAAGACCAAAACAAAGTGGGATGACGCCCTTCTCGAGCGGCGCGTACTTCACCGCGCGGCCCATGTAGCCCCGGCGCTGATACTCTACTATTTCGCCGATGCCTTCCCCGGCGTGGATGATCTCATCCGACGGCTGGCGATGGTTTACATTCTGCTTATCGGCGGGCTGGTCGTCAACGCCCTGGCCAACGCCTTCGTTGATGTTTACCGCACGCTGGAGGTTGCCCGCAATCGCCCGATAAGAGGATTCGTTCAACTCGTTCAGATAATCGTCTACGTGTTACTGGCAGTACTGGGCATCGCTATCATGTTCAACCAGTCGCCGTTCGGTATTCTCGGCGGCCTCGGCGCTATGACCGCCGTGCTCATACTGGTATTCAAGGACACGATTCTGGGACTGGTAGCTTCGTTTCAGATCTCCGCTACCGACATGGTGCGGATCGGGGATTGGATCGAGATGCCGAAGTACGGCGCTGATGGTGACGTTATGGATGTCTCCCTGCACACAATCAAGGTCCAGAACTGGAACAAGACAATCAGTACCATTCCGACCTACGCTCTGATCTCAGACTCGTTCAAGAACTGGCGGGGTATGTCGGACTCAGGCGGGCGGCGGATCAAACGGGCGGTGCATATCGACATCACGAGCGTAGGGTTCTGCACCGAGGAGATGATCAACCGGTTCAGCAAATTCCAGTACATCAGCGAATATGTGGATAAAAAGAAAAAGGAACTGGCGGAGTTCAACGAGGTGAACAAGTTTGATACTTCGGAGCTGGCCAACGGCCGACATATGACCAACGTGGGGACTTTTCGCGCCTACCTGGAGGCGTATCTCAAGAACCACCCCAAGATCCATCAGAGCATGACCTTTCTCGTGCGCCAATTGCCCCCCGGTGAGCACGGACTGCCGATAGAAATCTATGTTTTCAGCAACGACCAGAGGTGGGCTCAGTACGAGGCTATTCAGGCCGATATATTTGATCATGTCCTGGCCGTGTTGCCAATGTTCGACCTCCGGGCTTTCCAGAGTCCGACCGGGCACGATTTCCGCGCCCTGGGAGCGACCGGCGAGAACTGAGGTGGGAAAACCTTGTATAAGTGAGAAGAGGCAGTGCGCCGAGTTTTCGTAATCTTTTTTGCCGCAGCCGGCGGCTCTCTGGGCTGGTGGCTGGGCGCGAAGATCAGCCCATTTGGGGCTGTGATTTTCTGCGCGCTGGGAACAGGCCTCGGGCTTTATCTGGGCCGGCGCCTGCAGCATGAGTACCTGTCCTGAACCGTCCAGACGATAAGCAGGGAGAGACACAATTGAAGCATCTATTACTAACGCTGATCACAACCTTTGCCTTTATGGCCGTGCTGATCGTTTCGGCGCCGCAGGTCGCGGCGTTTGACAAGCAGGTCGAGGAAGCCGTTGTAGCCGCCGACTGGAATAAGGTCGTCGAATCGATAAGTCCCACGCTGGGAATGGGCGCCGACTTCCCCTCTCGACTTCTGATGATGCACGCCTGTCGCGCAACCAATCGCAACAATTCCGCCGAGCGGCAGTTGGACATCGAGCCGATTGACAAAGACCGTCTGGCCTGGTTCAACTGGGCCGACTCAATGAGGGCGGCTCATCCCGAAAACACGCCGGTGTTGCTTCTTTGGGCCGATGCTCGATTCAAGCTTCGCAGGGTAAAGGAATACCAGGACGAAGGCGTTTCCCTGCCGCTGGCGTCCGCATCACGGGCGATCGACCTCGACGCGGATCTGGCCTTTGCCTACAAAGTCCGAGGAGATATCTATTTCGGCGAGCGGAGGTACGATCACGCCCTGTCTGATTACAAAAAAGCGGTTGAACTTGACCCGAAGCTGGTTGAGGCTCGTTTCAACCTGGGCACTACCTATGAGCAAAAGGGAGAGTTCGATCAGGCGGTTGAGGAATACACGGCCGCTTTGAAGCTCAGCCCGAAATTCGCCAAGGCTCTCACTTTCCGGGGTGCGGTCTATCGCGAGCAGGAGAAAATAAACGAGGCTATCGAGGACTGCAACGCCTCGATCAAGTCCGATCCAACCTATGTCATGGCCCACTTTGTCAAGGCGATGACGTATTTTCAGGCCGATATGAAAGATCTGTCGATCGAATCGTTTCAGGCTTTCATCGATGCCGCTCCCCCCAAATTCGCGAGAATCGCCCGCAACGCCCAGGCCAGAGTCAAGATGTTAGAAAAGGCGCAGGATTATTAGTCCTGCCGACACGACGATTTTCTACTAGACAAGCGCATCTTCGTCGCCCAAACTGAGGGCAAGGCGGAGGTGTGCTATGTCAGGACCGATCCAAGACTGCTTTCGATTCTCTCATCTCAATACCAACTGTCGTCATGATGTCGTTCACTTTCAACCTGAGGATAGGCATTACGTCCGGCTTCGTCATGTATCCGATAATGAAGCTTCTTGCCGGGCGCATTCGGGAGGTCGCCGCCGGAACGTGGGGACTGGCCCTGGTGTCGGCCCTGTCTTTTGTCTTCTATCCGTATTAGTCGATCCGACAGCCTCTGTTCTCTCCGCCCGGAGCTTGACAGGAGGTGCTTATTGCGGTTTGTTCCTGCAGGCGCCTGGTGCCGGTAAGATAAACAGCGCGGACTCCAGCTACGAGGACAGAGATTTTGCGGTTGCCTGTAATTCACATTCTTTTGGTATTCATCGTTCTGACGTCAGGAGGATCGACGTCGCGGGCGGACTCTACGCCGGGCAACATCCACCCCAGGATCAGAGTCAGTTTCTCCGAGCGGTTCCGCCTCGTCTCCTGGGACAACGCTATCCATCTCGAAGACGCCGCCGAGGGCGCGGCTACGTTTACGCGCCACCGCACCAGCCTCATGGGCCAGTGGTTCGCCACGGAACGGGTGGAACTGGCGCTGAAGGTCACGAACGAGTTCCGGTACCATTTTGTCCCCCAGGATCGCGAGTTTAGTTTTGACGAGATATTCATTGATCAACTGTATGTCAAATGGGCGACCGGAAAATTCCTTCCCGGCACATTGACGCTGGGACGTCAGAACATAATCCTCGGTGAAGGGTTTGTGGTGATGGACGGTCATCCGCTCGATGGGTCCCGGTCAATTTATCACAACGCCGCTCGTTTTGACTGGAAGGTGGCTGAGAATAGTCGGTTGACCCTTTTTTGCACTTACCAGCCGGAGTTCGATGAAACTCTGCCAATAATCCACGAGTCGGACCAGCAGCTCATTGAGCAGCCTGAGATGGGGATAGGCGCGTATTATCATTGGCGGCACAACGATCTTGACCTTCAGGCCTATTTTATCAGGAAAAACGTCCAGCCGGGCGAGATGCGTCGAGTCAAGTCGCGTATCAATACGCTTGGTGTCAGAGGTCAACATCCCCTGACCACGAAGCTGTCGATTACCGGCGAAGGCGCCTGTCAGTTTGGAGATTATGGCGAGGTTGATCGTTCGGCGTTTGGCGGCTATGCTCACGCCGACTACAAGGCAGATCTGAAAGGTCCTCTGCCCAAAAAGATCACGCTGGGAGCGCTGTATTTGAGCGGTGACGACCCCGGGACCGAGGATAACGAGAACTGGGACCCGCTGTTCAGCCGCTGGCCAAAGTGGAGCGAGTCATACATATATACCCAGGTGCGTGAGGACGGCGTAGCTTATTGGACCAACTGCGCGTCGCTCTACGGGCGAGTGGAATTTGATGTGGCCCAGGGCGTAGCTCTTGGTCTGGACTATCATCATTTGATGGCTCCCGAACACGCCGATGCTTCCGTACCATTTCCGGGCGGAGCCGGTCGCAATCGAGGTGATTTAGTGATCGGCATGCTTAAGTATCGCGTAAATCAACAGCTGACCGGCCATATCCTTTGGGAAAGCTTCACTCCGGGCAGCTATTACTTCTCGCAGGCCAACGGCTATGCCTGGGCGCGGGTCGAGTTTCTGTTGAAGCTCTAATCAGGGGAGGATTAGGTATGAAAAGTATCAGGATAATAATCGTGTCGACGCTGCTGCTGGCGGCGTCAGGCTGCGGCGCCCAGACGGACGCGGACAAGACGCAGGACTCCGCTTACACCGCCGCCCGGGCACAAATGGTCCAGGAGCAGATTCAGCGGCGGGGGATCGAGGACGAGCGCGTCCTGGCGGCCCTGGGTAAGGTCGAGCGCCATCGGTTCGTGCTCCCGAAGTACCAGAAGTACGCTTATATCGATGACCCTTTACCGATCGATGCCGGGCAGACTATTTCGCAGCCCTACATAGTTGCCCTGATGACCGAACTGCTTCAGTTGGCCGGAGACGAAAAAGTACTGGAGATCGGTACGGGGTCCGGATACCAGGCCGCCATTCTGGGGGAACTGGTCGAGGAAGTTTACACCATTGAGATTATCGATACTCTGGGCGTGAAGGCTTCCAGACTGCTCAGAAAGTTGGGATACGACAACATCGAAGTGCGCATTGGCGACGGCTATCGGGGCTGGCCCGATCAAGCACCTTTCGACGCCATCATCATAACCGCCGCACCTCCAAAAGTTCCGCAGCCTTTGTTGGACCAGTTGGCGGACGGCGGTCGCATGGTGGTGCCTGTCGGAAAGTTGTCGCAGGATCTGATGCTCATCGAGCGCGAGGGGGAGACCTTCAATCAGACAAAGATCGCGCCGGTACGTTTTGTGCCGATGACCGGCGAAGCTCAGAAATAGATTTATCCCGCTGGCGCAATAATGTGCCTCGGTAGGCCGGGGGAAAGTTTGGACAGGAGACGGGATGTTTTTTAAGGTTAGTGTAATTGCAGCTTTTGCTCTGATGATCATAGTCATCGGCATCCTGGGAATGAGGAAAACTCGCTCGTTCTCGGATTTCTTCCTTGGCGGCGGCAACATAGGCCCGTGGATGACCGCCTTTACTTATGGTACGGCCTACTTTTCGGCGGTACTGTTCATCGGCTTCGCCGGGAAGGTCGGCTGGGGATTTGGCTATTCCGGCCTGTGGATCGCGCTCGGAAACGCTCTGGTCGGTGTCTTGGGCGTCTGGTGGTTGATGGGCTATCGAATCAAGAAGATGTCGGTCGAGTACCAGGTGCACACGATGGCCGAGTATTTCGAGAAGCGCTACGACAGTCGGTTTTTGAAGCTTTTTGCGGCGATCTCCATTTTCGTTTTCTTCATTCCCTACTCAGCTGCCGTGTTTATGGGACTGTCTTACCTGTTCCGCTCCACTTTCGGGATCGACTACACTCTTGCGCTGGTGCTGATGGGCAGTTTCACGGCGATGTACCTGGTCATGGGCGGATATAAATCTATGACTATGATCGATGTGGTGTTCGGGATGATCATGACGGTCGGCGTCTGCATCTTGTTCTGGACCACTATCGATAAGGCAGACGGTATCGGGAACATCACGGATACGCTGCAGGCGATAGACCCGAAACTGACACAGGCGATAGGCCCTCCGGGCTGGTGGCCTCTGTTTGCACTTGTTTTTCTTACGAGTATAGCGCCGTTCGCCATGCCGCAATTGGTACAGAAGTTTTACGCGATCAAGGACAAACGGTCCATTCGCGTCGGTATGGTGGCATCAACCTTCTTTGCAATACTTGTTGGGGGGATCGGATATTTCACCGGTGCTACCACTCGCTTTTTTCTGACGCCCGACAACGCCCCCACCGCCTTTGAGGGCGGCCGCCCCGTGTTTGATGCCCTGATGCCGGAGCTTCTGGAGGTGGTTATCCCGGAAGCTCTTTCCGTGCTGATCCTCCTGCTGATTCTGGCCGCCTCCATGTCCACTCTGGCCGCGCTGGTACTGGTTTCGTCGTCGTCGATTGCCAAGGATGTTTATGCCGGATTTATAAATCCCGAGGTCTCCGACAAAAAGCTTACTCTGCTAATGCGCTGCGCCTCCGCCTTTTTCGTGGCCCTGTCGGTGGTTCTTGCGTACTTCAAGCCGGACACGATTGTGGCCATTTTGGGGATTTCGTGGGGAGCTATTGGTTCGGTCTTCCTGGGGCCGTTCGTGTGGGGCCTGTTTTACCGCCGAGCCGGAAAGTCAGGCGCCGTGGCGTCCTCGGTTCTGGGGCTGGCAACATGCCTGACGTTGTATTATCAGGGCATGCCGTCGCCGCAAGCGGGAACTGTCGGCATGATCGTCTCCCTGGTGGTCAACCCGCTGGTCAGCCTGGTAGCCCCGTCGCCAAAAGCGGCAGTTTCGAACAAGATGTGATTGTCGGATGCGGTTCTGACAGCTAAGATTGTCTGAGGTGTATTTATGAAAGAAGTCAAAAAGCTTCACGACCAGTTGAGACGAGCCTTTTTAGCTGAGGCCTGGCACGGACCGGCGGTGATGGAAGCTCTCGACGGTATCACGGCCGACAAGGCGGCGGCGCGACCGCTACCAAACGCCCACAGCATCTGGGAGTTAACGCTTCACATCGCCGCTTGGAAGAGGATTGTGGCCGACCGGCTGGAGGGTCGTTACGAGCAACCCTCCGATGAAGAGGACTGGCCGTCGGTGGCGGACACCGGCGAGGTTGCGTGGGAAAAAGCGCTTCAGCTTCTCAAGGACGAGCACCAGAGGTTGGAAGACGTGGTATCTAAGATGGACGACGCCCTTCTGAATCAGGCCATTCCGGATTGGGAGTTCACCCGGTACTATCTGCTCCAGGGCGTCATTCAGCACGATCTCTACCATGCCGGCCAGATAGCGATGCTGAAGAAGGCGCTCGCCTGATATCGGGCCGCTGCTCGAACTGACTCCTTGCCTTTCCTGACTCTCCGTCCGGAGGAGGGGACGTCGCCATGCTCTATCGAATACTGGCAGATCTCATTCTGGTGATCCACCTGGCGTGGATTGTATTCATGCTGTGTGGGGGTGCGCTCACTATCCGCGCTTTCTGGCGGCCGTCTTTCTTTGATCGCTGGTTGTTCCGCAGCCTGCATCTGGGCGGAATTCTCTTCGTTGGGATCTGGGAGCTGATGGGGAGGTTTTGTCCGCTTACTATCTGGGAATACGACTTGAGAAGATTGCACGACCCGAATATCGACTATCCAGGTTCGTTTATAGTCGATATTGTCGAACGGCTCGTCTACCCGGAAGTTGATCTGTGGATGGTGACGGTTCCAACTTTCGGTTTAGCTCTTTTTACCCTGGTGATGTTTGTGTTACGGCCACCGTCAAAGTTTCAACGTCGCAAAGCGGGTCCGGATCGGGCATAAATCTTGTTGATCTGGCTCTGGCCATCTCTTATCAAGGAGCAAAGAAACCTGTTTCCCGTAATTTGGCGAAAGGACCGGTATGGAGCATCATGTAAAGCCGTTGGGCATACTGTATATTGTCTTTGGCGCTATGGGCGTAGTTGCGGCGCTGGTCATGCTGCTAATATTCGTTGTGGGTAGCAGCGCTCTGGCGACCGAAGATCCGGAGGCGAGCGGAGTCGTGGCCATAGTGGGATTGGTGTTTACGGTGTTTCTTCTGGTGATCTCGCTGCCCAATGTGATCGCAGGCTACGGGCTACTCAAGTATCGTTCGTGGGCTCGCATTCTGACCCTGATTCTGAGCTTCCTAAATCTTCCGGCCTTTCCATTAGGCACCGGTCTGGGCGTTTACGGGATAATCGTGTTGTTCGACGACAACGTCAAGATGCGGTTCCATCCTCAGTACCGGACTCAACCTCCTCCGGGCGGGCCGCCGACTCCTTAGACCAGCTCAGGGGGAAGCATCCAGGTTACGGTCCAGGAGCCGGTCTCGTTGCGTTCAAGGCAGACAACGACTGCGTTCCTGAAATCTACCACATCGCGGACTGTGTCGCCGCAGACCAGCAGCGAAGCGAGCTTGCCCAAATGGGGGAGGTGCCCCACCAGCATCAAATCGTCTTCCATCAGCCCGAGCCGATCGGCCCAGCCCGATGGGTCGGCCATCGGATCGAGGTCCTTCACGGCAGCAATTGCCTTGACTCCGCTGAGAGCTTCGTAAAAAATCTCGGCCGTTTGCCTGGCCCGCAGTTTTCCACTGTGTGTTATGGTATTGATCTTGATATTGCCGTGTCGGGTTACATATTCCGCGACTCTCTCGGCTTCGGATAGTCCGATTTCGGTCAGGGACTGATCGGGGTCGGAATCTTTCGGGGCGCTTTGGGCGTGGCGGACCAAATACAGCTTCATGTTTTTTATCTCCTAAGTACGGGGCCTGTATCACCGGACAGAAATATCCGTCGCTCGGACGACGAGCGGAATATATTGAATGTGCTCGGGATTGCCAGTGGGAAATGAGATCAGAAACGATATCCTGCGCTTACCCGGAAAGTCTCGTCGAGTTCATCGTGGTGCAGGTAGGCAAAGTCAATCGTGATTTTTCGAATATCCACGCCGCCTCCGGCCGTGAATCTGCCAATATCGAAACCGGCCCGACCGAATACCGCCTCCTTGTAGCCCAGTTCCCAGCCCCAGTGAGAATCGAGAGAAATCTCGCCGCTCCAGAATTGAGCCGCCGTCTTGAGACCTTCGAATCTTATGTCGGCACTGGCGAGGGCTCGGCCCGTGAAGTCGGCGTAGGTATATTCCAGCTTGAGGCCGGGTTTGACGGTCGGGTAGATCGATTCGGTGTTGGAGCCGCGTTCGACGGCGTTACCGGCCGTGTCGAGCAGCTCCGTATTCCCGGAGTATCTGATAAACCCGGTGGTGATATCAGTCACCATGAGTCCGAGATTGACGTATTCATGAATCTGGTACATCGCCCCGGCGTCGACTGTCAAGCCGATGCCGGATTCAGTACCGATGTCACGGTAGATAATCTTGGCTGCCAGTCCGAAGTCTATTTTCGATATGATCTTGCCCGAGACAGCCGCCGTAAACAGCCAGTCGCCGTGGGATTCCTCGCGGACCACGAACGGCCGTTCGAACTCGTTTAGCTGCGTAATCTTGATGCCGCCGCCGCCGAGATAGTAGATGTAGAAGCCGAATGCGTTGACTCGTGAGCTCTCTGGCAGCGAACGGTTGGCGTCGGTGTAGGCCACAAAATCGTGGTTGAGCAGCGAGCCGAAAGTCTCTGCGTGCATAGCCGTAACATACCGCCCCTGGAGCCGGTTCATGCCGGCCGGATTCCAATAAGCCGCGGTGCCGTCGAACGGTCCCGCCACAATCGCCCCTCCGAGAGCCAGGCCGCGGCCACCGACGCCCAGCGAAAAAGCTTCGCCTGAATATTTGGCCGCAATAGCACTTCCGCTGATTGCCAGCAGGAAGCTTAGAAGCAGGATCGAACTTTTCGAGGTTGTGAATTTCAAAAAATACTCTGATTTCATAAGGCGATCTGGCCCACAGCTTACGACCGCCCCGGTTCTTCTCTGTATACTAATCAAAGACAGCTCGGGTGCCAACTAATCTTTGGCAGAGCAAATGAGCCCCAAAAGAAAAAGGCGGGATGTTCTCCCGCCTTTCTCCATAGCTCTTTTCTCCGGCAATATCTAGTTAGTGCCGTCGGCCGTCTTCTTGGCTTTGGCGTCGCCGGTCTTGGTGCCGCAAGGAAGACCCTTGGCCGCGCAGGCAGCCTTCTGGGCCGCGGTGCAACCCTTGGCGTCGACCGCCTTGGTCTCAACCTTGGTATCGGCAGTGGCTACGGCCGGGATGATATCAACTGTATAACCCTTGTCGGCGACGGTCTTAACGAGAACGTCGTTGCCGGCTTTTTTCGGGTCCACGAATACCATCGCTTTGCCTTCCTCATGGCTTATCTTGGCGACCTTGTGGACACCCGGGACTTTGACAAGAGAGGCCTCGATCGACTTTTCACAGCCGGTGCAGGTCATGCCCTTGATATCCATCGTTACGAGAGTGTACTGGCTGCAGAGAGCCTGGCACTCTTCAACCGTCATGCCCAGAGAGGCGGCGCAGGCTTTGGCGTCGGAGGCCTGGCAGGTCTTGGCAGAGGCCAGCTTGGCGTCAGTGGTCTTCTTGGCGGCGTGGGAGGCGCTGCCGCAGCCTTCGCCGGCCTGGCTCAGCGGGGCGAGCGCGAAGGCAAACAGCGCAAGGAAGGCGATTGTAAAAACTGAAAGCTTTTTCATTGATGTTACTCCTTTGGGGGTACCTGGATTACTACTAATAATGTCTTTAATATATCCTGTTTTTTCTATCTGTCAATGATCTCCGTTAGCGAAGCCTCGCTTTTTCGCGGGTCGTTGAAGGATTAAACACGCAAACCCCCGTCTTAGTTTCAGGAACACTACGACAAAATCAGTCCACTTTTGGGGGCTGCCTGCTGACGTCATTTTTCACTGGACAAGCCGATCAATATAATATATGCATATTCGTATATATGAATATGACTAGCACAACTTACCACGCGCCCTTCAAAGGGTTGGCCGACCCGACCCGGCTTCGCATCGCTATCGTGATGTATGACTGCGAGTTATGCGTCTGTGACCTTACCGCAATACTGGAGCTCCCGCAACCAACCATCTCGCGCCATATGAGCAACTTGAGGATTGCCGGGCTGGTGGAGGACCGTCGAGACGGCCGCTGGGTGCATTATCGCCTATCTGAAACTCCGCTGCTGCAAGACCTTCGGGCGTATTTCGAACTGCTGGCGCGCGAGGAACCATATCGAAGCGATCGGGAGAGACTCCGTTTGCGACAGAAGGAGGGGAAATGCTAAAGGCAAAACAGATACGTCCTGAGATAAAGGCCCAGACTTGCAGCCGCGGGCTGTCCGGTTTTGAACGGTTTTTGAGCCTGTGGGTGGCTCTGGCGATTCTGACGGGAACCTTGATCTCTATTGTGTCCCCCGGCGTGGCTCGGGCGCTGGACAGTTTTTCATACGCTCAAGTCTCGCTGCCGGTCGCGGTCTGTCTGTTCTTTATGATGTTCCCCATCATGGTCAAGATCGATTTCTCCCGCGTTCGGGAGGCAGCCAAAGCTCCCCGGCCGGTACTGTTGACTCTGGTCATTAACTGGCTGATCAAGCCGTTTTCAATGTACCTGTTTGCCTATCTGTTTCTTGGTGTCTTGTTCAAGGACCTGATTCCCGGTACGGAAGTAATTCACGGTGAGACGGTGGAGACCTATCGTTCGTATATTTCAGGAGCTATTCTTCTTGGGATAGCCCCCTGCACTGCAATGGTTCTGGTATGGGGCCATCTGGCGCGGGGGAACGATGCCCTCACGCTGGTTATGGTGGCCGTCAATTCACTCTTGATGCTCTTTCTCTATGCGCCTCTGGGAAGGTTCCTGCTGGCGATCAACCAGATGCCGATTCCGTGGGAGACAATTGTCTTTTCAGTATTGATCTATGTCGGGCTGCCGTTGTTGTCCGGGTATTACGCCCGGAAGGCGATAATCGGGCGCAAAGGGCAGGAGTACTTCGATCGCGTCTTCCTGCCCAAACTCACGCCGGTAGCCATTCTTGCCCTGCTGGCGACGCTGGTGGTGCTGTTTGCTCTCAAAGGTGACGTTCTGGTCAATCGGCCGTTTGACATTCTCCTGATCGCCGTGCCGCTGTTTGTCCAGACGCTGTTCATTTTCGCGATCGCCTATGTGGCCGCGCGGATTCTCAAGCTGAGATACGCGGACGCTGCCCCGGCCTCGATGATAGGGGCCTCGAACCACTTCGAAGTAGCTATTGCCACGGCCGTCGTGCTGTTTGGTCTCAACTCCAGCGCCGCCGTGGCCACCGTCGTGGGGGTGTTGATAGAGGTGCCCGTGATGCTCCTGCTGGTGCGCTTTTGTGTTCGCACGCAGAGCTGGTTCCGGAAGGTCTAGGTGATATATTGTGCTCGGCGATGACACTCGCATACTGATTCTCTGCACGGGCAATTCCTGTCGTTCGCAGATGGCCGAGGGTTTCGTGCGTCAATTCCTGGTCGAGCGAGAACTTCACAAGGCGGCTAAAGCCGTCTGCTCGGCCGGAATCGAGACCCACGGCCTCAACCCTCGGGCCGTAGAGGTAATGGCCGAAGTCGGCGTGGATATCTCCGCGCACCTGTCGACCAATCTGCAGGAGTACTTGAACGATCGCTTCGATTTCGTGATCACGGTTTGTGACAACGCCGCCCGCAACTGCCCGGTTTTCCCCGGTCGGGGCGAGAAACTGCACTGGCCGTTCGAGGACCCAGCCGCCGCGGAAGGCAGTGGGGAAGAGATCCTGGACGAATTCCGGAAAGTGCGGGACCAGATCAAAAAAAAGACGGGGGATTGGCTGGCTTCAAGTCAGTAACCCAGATTACCGCCTTACCGTAAATTCTTCCACGTTGAAAACTACTGGCATGGCACCGGACTGGAGCAAGATCTTCAGGTCCTGAGCATCTCCCCTGGAGATCGATACGTGTTCGAACTCAATACTGCCACAGCCCAGCCTTGTTTGGGTCATCGTAGTGATTGGGATCACCTTATCATCAATCTGCATCACCCAGCGCGAAGAGCCCTGATCCCGAATGATCTTGTCAAATCGGTAGGCTGCGTCACCTGGTATTTCGAAAGTCATGGTCCGGGGATATGCGTTTTCACTGTTTTCATTGACGACTATGTTACTCATGAGTCTATCGATGAACTGGACCTTGCTTTTGATCAGATATAACATTCGAGCGTTGCCGGAGCCCGAGATACCCACGGGGAACGGATCCCACACAAACCTCATGTCTACCGGTATCAAACGAGAAAGGCTGGGGAGTCTGAGCCAGTTGGACACGAGCTCCTGGTCTGACTCGTAAACCCGATATATGGGGCAGTGTGCATCGTCAGCGACCCGGGGCCATCGGTCGCCGAAAAATCTCAGGTGGGAAATAAAAGACTGGTTGGTGTTCACCTTCAAGGCAGAATCCAATTTGCTCAGGAGGAGCTCCGCATAATCCATTTTCTCGAACACTCTGAATTCCAGCTTTCCCTGGGCCTGTATCAGGGTCTTTAGCCGGGCCGTGTCAACTGTCGGCGGCAGGGATATGCGCAGGTCACCGGTGCTCGTGGAGAGAGCGGGGTCGGTAATACCGATGCCAGCCAGACGCTTCGAGAGCACCTCTGCTGATTTCCGCAGGACCTCTTGCTTCTGGACGTCATCCGGCGCATGGTCAGGATATTGGGGAACCAGGGTGACAAAAACGCCGCTCCTGAAGTAGAGATGCCAGGTGAAAGCCGCCAACGATAATACTAAGATAGAAACCGCGACAACAAGAAGAAGTCCGGCAGTTCGGCTTCTGGCGGGAAGCTGGCCTGCGGTTTGGATGATTGCGCTACCGCACCTTGGGCATACCTTCCAGTCGATTTCAATGTTGCTTTGGCACTTGATACACTTCATTTGTCGCCTTTGATAGAGTCTGAGAACGTTTCACATCGCCCCACGTACTTGGCGTGGCGCCAGCCTACTGCAAGAAGGTGAGTGGGGGGGGGGCGGTCAAGTCTGTTTGTGCCGTGACGGAATGGGAAGTCTCTCTTGCCGCTGCCTTGCGAAACTTGCTGATGGGAAGGGTTCACAAGCGCTAGCCTCGATTTCAGGCAAGAGAAAACGGCAGGTAAGGGGGGAGGGGGGATTTACCTGCCGTTCGGCCGGCCGTTCTTGTTGTCAATCCTGAAGAGGTACCCTGGCCGGCATGTTGTTGTCAGATCAGAGATGTCATTTCGTTTTATGTACTGGCCCCTCGCGGGGCCCGACTCTCTACTGTCTATCTCTTTGACTCAAAGACGACCAAAACGATTCATATTTTCTTGTATTTTTCGGAGGTTTTTTGAGTCGACCGGATCGTACCGTATAGTCCGTTACGATACAGCACGTTACCGGCTAGGCCGGCTTGACTGATGGAAATAATCCATCGCTCATTGTACTGGGTAAGTGACAAAAGCTGTCTGAGGTCACGCCTCAGGCGCATCAAAAAACGTCGGCTGGTAGGTCGCCCAGGTTTTCGGCTCGATCTTGTAGTGATGTTTGTAGCGGCATTCGCCGGTCTGGCAGGTATGGGGACGGCGCTTGCCGGTATAGTCAAACGGCTCGCCACAAACTTCGCAGGTGGCGGTTTTCCAATCGACCTTCGGCAGGGTTAGTTTTCTAAGCGGTTCCGGCATAATCCGAGCAATAACGGGATAAAGGGCTTTCAATTCAATAGCTGATTGAAGCAGACCGGCAAAAAGTGAACGCTTCCCTGCCCCTTCCTCCGTTTCCGGCTGGAGACGAAATCTCACAACAGGAATCTGCTAAGGCTGTCTACTGAGTAGGAGTGTCCCCGGTCGGCCCAATCAGGCGTGTGGAATCTCTTTGAAATAGCTGTCCCGTTCAGACTTAGAAACCGAGCGCGTGGGCACGTCCAGCACTTCGGCAGCGAACGGACGGCTGCCGTTTATCCGAATGATATCGTTGACGTTGACGGAGTAGGCGGGTTTGACTTTGCGGCCGTTCACTTCGATCAAGCCGTTGGCCCCGAGGTCTTTGGCGACGGTGCGGCGCTTAATAATACCGACCGTTGAGAGGTAGTCATCAATTCGCATCACTTCAATTCTTCGAGCCGGTATTCCACATACGATCTGTCTTTGATTTCCTCGATCCACTCGTCGACCAGGGTCCCGGTTTTGTCCTGACGGGCCATTTCCTTTATCCGGTCGAAACTGTCCTCCAGAGTAAGCTCCTTTTCCGGCTGATATTCCAGGAGCTTGAGTACGTGGACTCCAAAGCGGGTGTCGACGGGGCCGCGCAGTTCGCCCGATGTGGTCCAGCCTACAACTGAGGAGGCAAGGTCGGGAGGAAGTTGATCTATGGCAAACCAGCCGAGCTCCCCGCCCTGGGCGCGAGATTCGTCGTCGCTGGAGTAAATCTTGGCCAGTTCTCCGAAATCAGCTCCGTTGTCGATTTCAGTCATAAGTGAGTCGGCCAGCGCCCGAGTGTTCAGCGTGTCCTCCTGAGATGCAGCGATCTCCAGCAGGAAATGGCGCAGATGCAGTTGGTCTCCTCGGACCCCCTCGCACTTAATTACGTGGTAGCCAAACTGTGTGCGGATAACGCCGGAAATATCACCTTCGTTGAGTTTGAAAGCTGCCCGGGCGAATTCTGGAACAACATCGTCTCTTCGAATGTACCCAAGATCGCCGCCGTTGGCGCCGGCGCCATGGCTTGAGAACTGAGCCGAGATGGTGGCAAAGTCGGCGCCGTCGAGAATTCTCTGACGGAGGTCCGTGGCCAGCGCCTTCACCGAGTCCTCGATCACCGAGGAAGCGGTCACTTTCAACAGAATGTGAGCGAGTCTGGCTGCCTCAGGCTGATTGGGTATGGAATCCTGGAAGCTGGCGTAGAATTGCTCGACCTCGTAGCGGCTGACCGATACGTTGTACAGTTTCTTCTGTATATGCCGCTGGCGAAGCATGTTGTTTTCGATTTCATCGGAGTATTTGCGCTCAAGGTCGCGCAAAGTCATGCCTTCGAGGGCCAGGGCCTGAAGGAAAGCATCGTTTGAATCAAAATTGCCCGCCACTCTGGCTATCTGCTCGTCGATCGCCATCTCGATTTCGTCGCGGCGAATCGTAATTGAAGTGTCTTTGCGGGCCTCCATCAGAAACAGACGATCGGTGATCATCTGCTCCAGAACTTCCTTCTGGAACTTCTGAATCTCCTGTTCGGTTTCCGGACGTCGTCCGGTCTGGAAGGCAACCAATTGTATCTGGCTGGCCAGCTCCGAGGCCAGGATGACTTCGTCGCCGATGACGACCGCCACTTTGTCAACGGTCTCACGCTCGGCAAAAGCCCCAGGCACAATACACAGGAACAGGAAAAACAGGAGCGATGTTCTCAAAACAAATTTAGGCATATCTCTTAACCCGAAGTAGTCTCTCCGCCGTCACGGGACTCATCATCTACATTCATGAGGTTCCAGAGGACGTCGTCGTACACTTCGATATTCGTTACAGCTTTGCGGTCCTCGACCCATTGCGTGTAAGCGTCCTGCTTTTGCCGGGCCACAACCTTCTGCACAATCTGTCTTTTTATCGAGAGGAAGTCCTGATATTCTGCGTCGGCCTTTTCAATCGGCCAGACTATGGAGTATTTTCCGCCGGTCGTCACGGGCCCGCCCACATAGCCGGATTTCGTCTTCATAGCCGCATCGAATATATCGGGGTTCCAGTCTCTCTGTATATATCCGAGATCCCCTTGTTTAGCCCTCATGCCGCCGCGCTCAGTTATTTCGCTGGCCTTGGCTTTGAATTCGTCCAGCGTCCCCAATTCTCTTATGAGCCGTCGCGCCAGCATTTCGTCGCCGACCAGGATCTCGTAAGTTCGCACCGCCGCCTTCAGGAGGAACTCGTCACGATTGTTGTCGTAATACTCGCGCTGGGCTTGTTCGTCCGGCGGCGGAGGTACGGCAATAGAATCGTTCCTCATGACGTCGGCCATGGTATATTCTTTGAGCAATAGCAGGCTTTTCTTGTACTCCTCGGTCTCGTGGATATTCTCGACCACAGCCTCTTTGGCCAGAATTTCTTCCCGCTTGACCAGCAGGATGCTTTTGGCCAGAGCCTCGTAATCGTCGAAATCGCCTTTGGCTTGCGAGGGGTAGGGTCTCGAAGACATCAGGTAGTCATACAGCGTAATCTGACCGCCTTCGTACGTTGCCAGAACCAGCTCGCGTTCGTTGCGGTCCAACTGTTCCTCGTCAAAGTCGTTTTTGGCCAGCTTCTCCAGGACCACGGGCGGGTACAGCTGGGTTCGTTTGTGCATTACATAATCGGCCACCGAAGAATCCAGCGTGAGCGGGTATTTGTTTTCGACACTGTCGAAGTAATCGATCGTTAGTCTCTGATGAAGTTTCTGTCTCAGCTGCCGATCCAGTTCTTCGCGCATAGCATCAAAACTGCGCCGACCCTCGTTCGGCTTTTTGTCCGTCATCTTGATTATGTGCCAGCCAAACGGAGATTCAAACGGCGGTGAGACTTCGCCCGGCTCCATAACAAAAGCCACTTCGGCAAACTCGTCCACCATGGTCCCCCATGTGAAATAGCCGAGATCGCCTCGATTGCGTTTGGCCGACGGGTCGATGGAAAAGTCATAAGCAAGCTGGTCGAAACGTTCACCGGCCTTGAGCTTTTCAAAGACTTCCTGAGCTTCGCTTGCAGAATCCAGTAGAATGTGCGAACAACGAATCTGGTATTCCATGTTCTTGTAGAATTCGCGAAGGTCTGCTTCCGTGACCTGAACC
This sequence comes from bacterium, assembly GCA_024230675.1. Lineage (GTDB taxonomy): Bacteria > Zixibacteria > MSB-5A5 > GN15 > FEB-12 > JAAERE01. Next base: position 17,683 of record JAAERE010000065.1, read on the forward strand.
TGACTGGTGATGTGTTTGTCGTACAGCGTCTGAAGGAGGAAGCGGCTCTGGTTGGCGAGCACGACCCGAAGGACGTCTTCGGACCTGTCGATGTTCTTCTCGTAGGCGGCCTCGACCAGCAGCCGGATAGTTATAAGGCTGTCCAGCATCTGGCGCCGGTGGTCAAATTCTTCCTGGGGGGAAAAGGCAACGCCGGGAGATCGGTAAAAGCGCTCGAAGTCATCGACGGTAACTCTGTAGTCGCCGACCTGGGCCAACACCGGATCCTCCGCTGTGCCACAGCCGACCAATCCTGAAACGGCTGCAATCAATATTAGTAATCCTGCTGACAGTCGCTGTGTCATCGCGAAAAAAACCTCCAAATTCACTGTACCTGCTTTTACTAGGGACCCTTAGAAGAGTTCCGATCTTCTTGTGAACGAACGTAATAGATAACGAATAAGGCGTGAATTGCCAAGCACTTTTGCCGATTGCGCGGGGGTCTATTCGAAGTCAGATTCCAGGTAATCCTGGGTGGTTGACTGCCGACTCAAACGCTGAGAAAGTTTTTTGGAGAGCTCGACGGCTGAGTTCTCGCCATACACCTTGAGCATGTGGTTCATGGCTATGACCTCGGAGATCACGGTAATATTCTTCCCCGGGGATATAGGCACGTAGAGAATAGGGATGTGAACGCCCAGGATAGTGGTCGTTTGCTCTTCAACGCCCAGCCTTTCGTAGTCTGCGGTTTCCGACCACAGGGTCAGACGGACTTCGACCTCGATTCTCTTTTGGAGGCGAATAGCCCTGATGCCGAAAAGCTCCTCGATGTCGATAATGCCGACACCCCTGATCTCCATATGGTGCCCCAGCAGCTCAGAGCTGTTGCCGATAAGCACGTCGGGGGAGACCCGCGTGACTTTGCAGACATCGTCGGCGACCAGCCGGTGACCGCGCTCGACCAGGTCAAGGGCGATCTCGGATTTTCCAATTCCGGACTTTCCGGTATATAGCAGCCCGACTCCGTAGACGTCGACCAGTGTTCCGTGAATGTTGGTCGAGGGCGCGAAATAATGGTCCAGGTAAGCCTTCAAGCGGCTGGCGCATTCGGAGGTTGTCAGGCGGCTGGAAAACACCGGCGTCTGGGTGCGATCGGCCGCGGCGATAAATTCGGCCGGGGGCGTTATTCCCTTGGTTACGATAACCAGCGGGAGGTTGTGGGCAAAAAGACTGTCGGAAAGCTCGGTAAGACGAGGTTCCGTCAGATTGCTCACGTAGGCCATTTCGGTCTCGCCCAGCAGTTGCACGCGATCGCGGGGGAAACGCTCGAAAAAGCCGGCCAGGGCCAGCCCAGGCCGATGGATCTGGGGTGTGCGGACCCTTTTCTGGAGGCTTCGATCACCGTCACTGATGAGAGTCAGTTCCAAGTCTCGATTGCGTGCCCGCAGGAGCTTCTCAACACTGATTTCTGTCATAGTGGGTAAATATAGTCCGGCAAGTTCAAGTGGAGCAACAAAGAAATGCCCTCAAAATGAGGAAGGCTCCGCGTCGAAACGGAGCCTTCCCGTGCAGGTAGAGGGTATATGGAGTGGGATTTTTCGTTCGACAGCTATTGAAGCTGCCTCCTGAGCTCCTTCAGCTCCCGCTGCATTTCAGACAGTTCCTCTTTCAGGTCTTCCATTTCCTCCTGGAACTCCTCGGAGTCAAAACCTCCGAAATCGAAGTCGAGGCTCCGGTGCAATCCTCTCATCTTGGGAGCGTGAAAATCGAAATGAGGGAGGTCCGTCAGATTCAGAATGTGTGAACCGCCGGAATAATAGCCGTCGTCGCGTTCGTTGACTGTAACTTCAACCGTCTGCGGCTTTTTGTCGCGGATTATGTCCAGACGGGCGATTTCCTCGACCTCGTGGTCTCGAATCAGCTCCTGGACATCGCCGGCATCACGTACTTTTTCGTCGTCCACGGCGACAACCAGATCGCCCGGTTTAAGCCCGGCTTCCTCGGCCGGAGAATCTTCTTCGACCTCGTTGATGAGGACGCCGTAGCTCTCGGCTCCCATGTTGACGGCCAACTCGCGGGAGACTTCGATAAGCGTGACGCCTATATACGGCCGGTCCTTATCGGAGAAAAGGAAATTGAATCCCCGGCTGTGCGGCGCATCCTTGATGTAAAAACGATGGTCGTCTTCGCGCCAATTGTCGATTAACGCCGTGAGTTCAAGCTCCTTGCCGTCGCGCCAGACGGTCAGATTAACCTCGTCGCCGGGGTCGATATCGCCGATCATGTCGATCAGGTCGGTCTGGTCGAAGACTTTGGAGCCGCCGATAGCGACAATTATGTCATCTTCTTCGATCCCGCTCTCTTCGGCCGGGGAGTCTTCAACCACGCTGTTGACGATGGCGCCGCGATCAATCGGCAGATCGAAGGCCTTGGCGAGGTCTTCGTCGACCGTCTGGGTGTAGACGCCCAACCAGCCTCGGTCGTGCTTGTTCTTGGCGAGGGCAAAACCAGCCCCCAACGCCATAACCATCAGGGCTATCAGGCCTATCTTGAGTATGTTTTTCATGCCCTTATCTCCTTGCTTGTCGGTCCTTGATTTTCCCTTTCTAGTTTGTTTTACGAGAGGTTGGGCCGTTTGGTTCCAGAACAAAACGGAGTTGGTGGGTTGGGTATGTAGGTGGAAGGAGGTCAGGCCGCCAGGACGGAAGGCATAAGAGGTTACCCGGTTTGGATGTAACAGAAACCTTTGCGGCGTTTGCAGGCGGCTCAATTCGAGCCGCCTGAGGATTGTGAAGCCTCCTCAGTTGGGCTTTCCACTCGGCCGGCACCTGGCCGTCAGTTCAGCAGAGGTAATGCAGTCCTCGGCCATATTCATTAGACGGGGCAGACGAGGGCGTCTGCCGCCCACGGAACCCCCGGGGATCAGAGGTCCCGGGGGCTTATCGAGAATACGCAGGCCGTTGGCAGGACCAGGCCAATCTGTCAGTGCGTCGCAGACACAAGGGAGATTGATCTTCTGGCTGCCAAAGCTGACCAAGAAGTCTATTCGCTATTTGGAGAACTCGGCGATGTTGACGAAGATTTGCTTGACCTCATCACTCCAGATATCCGATCCGTTGTATTCACCGGCCATCGCCCAGTGAATGGTGTGCCCGGATCCCAGATCTCCGATAGTCAACGCCGGGCCGCCTTCCAATCCCCGAAACAGAACCGTCCTATTGGTGCTCTCAGTAGATGCGTCGGGAAGTTCAGCCATATAGACCAAAGACCAGTCATCATTCGTGGCAAAGCTGTCGGGCACCGCCGCAGTGATTTCATGAGCGGCCATCTTGATATATGTTTCCGAAGCATAAGAATAGTCGTCGTTATACTCTACCGGTATAAATGACTCCAGAATGTCATAATAGCCTTCCTCGAGCATCCACTCTAAGGTAAGCAGGACACCGCCGGCCGTGACATAGTCCTTCATCGCCTGCTGGATGGAATCCTCGATAGTCTCGCCGTAGTCTACTCCGTTGAGAAGTATTACCAGGTCGTAGGCGCTGAAGTCGGTGTTGGTGTGGTCGTAGTAAGGTCCGCCATGGGTGACGTCAAAACCGGCCGCGTCGAGAACCACATACAAGGAATCCTCGGTGCCGCCATCTTCGAGCACGAGTATCCTGGCGGGGTTGGGCTGGGTGCTGGAGACGGGGTCAGGGTCGTCGTCGCTGCACGCATTGATCAGCAGGACCGTAAGAAGCGTTATCAAACAAGTGAGAAGAGCTTTGGGCACGATCATACCTCCTGAGAGTAAGTTGCTTGAAGAATCGTATTGTCTGGCTCGAGCTTGTGTTGAGCCCGCCAGCTGATTTTCATTGGCCGGTTGTCTGTCTACAATCGGTCAGGTATGTGGTATCCAAGTATAAGCTACAATTCAGTCCATGGCAACAGCTTCATTATGTTCCCAGTTTCCTTGCTTCTTCAATCATCTGTGGGAAAGGCATACGGCCCTCGGCTGGCCCGTCTTTTCCCCGTCCGGGCTTAGACTCAGACCAAGAGGAAGCAGTCGCTGAAGCAGTTCAGAAGAAGGCGCCTGCAGCACACATGGCGGCGAGAGAACGCACCCTGAAAAAGCCGGGAGCGGTTCCGGTCTGTGCCACACCGGCGTGCGCAATCTTCAGGTACTGTAATAGATCTGGTTACTTAGACTTCAGAGAATCTCTTTGTCTGGCTGGCTTTCTCTTGATGTCGTCTCTTCTGCAACAGGAGGGCCGCAATTGTCCCGGATATGGCAAACATTATGATCAGCGTAACCGAACCGGAGGTTGTTGACAAAGGAACTGAGGAAGAGCCGGAGGAGTCGGGAATGAAATCGATCTTGTGCCAATTGGTCGGCCGATTTGCCGGCCACCAACATTCATACGTACGAGTATCACAGCCGTCCGACCAGTACTTCACATCAGCCTTATGGCCACAGATTTTGCCGGGCGTTTTAACACTTAGCACTAAAGTGTCTGTGCTGGTCCCGCCATAAAAATGGGAAGTAGAACACGTCCACCTATTGCCGGCGCCGGAATTACAGCCGGCCGTTGTTTCGCACGTCTTCGCACCATTGTCCACTAACTTAACATAGTGTGACCAACTACCGTGACTAAACTCCTCCCAGTCACCGCCTACAGTTACGTCCTTCCGCACATAGCCGGATTCGCTTTTGACCTGCAACTGGACTGTAGCTGTCTCCGCGCCGGCTGACGAGAAGAATACCATGCCCGCGCAAATTGCAGCAACAAGTGATGTGACGGACTGTCGGAAGCCCCAGTACGTCGAAACTCTTTGTATGACATTCCTCATGTCAACCTCCCCTCGGGCTGCTCCGGTGGGTGTGCACCCAGGTTCAAAGTAGCCCGATTCTCATGAAATGATAACGATCTAGTTGTCTGCTGTAGTGAAATCCCCACCTTACTGTCGTGGAATATAATACCCAGATAGCGATGATACAAGGAGGAATTGCTCGAGTGTGTCCCGTGTACGGCATCCTGTGTGGGCGGCAGACGGTATCGTTTACTCCGATGTTTATTGTCCGAATTATCCGGAAGGCAATGAAGAATCTCCACTGAACAGACGACTCTTGCAGCTGGCTAAGCAGTTCAATTGTTGATGTTGTCACTCAACTGAACGGAACTGCTCCGACACCACCTCGGGCTGGAATCATTTCCTGCCCATTCTCAATCTTCATCCCGGCTCAGGGGCCCGGTCTTGTCTGCTGGAATCTTATGCCGGCTCCGGGATAGAAAACCATCGCTCCGTTTTGGATCCTGATACCCCGATCGGGCACGGGAGTATAGAGATATGTGTTGTTGTCGGGCAGCCCGGTGAATTTCATCCAGAGTTCAGTGCAGACAAGCGTTACACCCGGTAAGAATTGTACAAACTGTCCCGGATAGAAATCCGCCGCATGAGCGGTACAATCCCGGTTTACATAGCGATTACCAGATAGATTGTAGACCGGACCTGAGACAGACGAATGCAGGCTCGGGGCGGGGACAATGTTTCGAATCATGTACTCATCTTCCCAGGTGCCCTCGTCGTCAACCTGCAGCAGCCCATCAATTTCATACCAGGTGTCGTCGCCACTGTTCCAGCCATAATTCATGTGATACTCCGGTTGATAGTATCCGTGATACCATTCGCGCCATCCGTCCAGGACGATCGAATGCCCCACAATCCGGTACTGAAGCGGCTGGTTGGCGCTGACATGCTGCTTGGCCATTTCCCACCAGGTATCCTGCGATGTTTCATCCCGGAAAACTACTTCGCAATCAGCATAGCGCCATTCCTCGTAGACCGTTTCCATATCGGCCGTAGGCGCCGAAGAGCGGCAGTCACCATTGCAGTAATTCATCCCTACATCGTAACCGATATTTCTACAAAGAGCTGCTGTTACGTCAATGCTCGAATCCGTTGAACTGCTGTCGAGAAAGTCGGGCATCAAGTTCCACTCCCAACCGGGCGGCCATGACCAGTAGCGCATGATTTGAGCTGCCGCGGTTGCCACACAACCTACCGCACAGTTGTCCCGGCTGCAGTCAGCCGACGCATCCGGTACTTTCGTATTGTAGGGGAAGAACTGGTGCCAGTGTGAACTCAGCAGGAACTCTTCTTCAATGTAGTCTCGCTTGCTGTCAGCACTGGCTGTCTCGCGTAAGAACTCATCCGAAGATTTGAGAAACTTGTCGAGGGCCTGAGTATGCCTGTACG
>JAAERE010000066.1 GCA_024230675.1 bacterium
CAGTCCGCCGCGATGCTTGTGGTGGCGGAGCACCCGACCGGTCAGCCCTGGCGCGACAAGTTGGTTGATATTCGGGTCGATGACGCCCCCGAACCGCTCAAGGAACTGAAGCGGCTGTTGAACATCACTCGCGCTTACGACCAGATGAACGCGGGGGATGAATACCTCGCCGAAGGCAAAATGGACGAAGCTGCGGCGGCGTATGCGGCGGCCAACGATCTGGCGCCGGGGAATGTAGAGATTTTGTACTGGCACGCAGTGACGCTGGCCTCGATCGGCGAGGTGGAACGCTCCCTGCCGATTTTCAGGGAGGTCTTCGAGAAGGACGCCAAATGGCGGACCCTGACTCCTCGCCTGGTGACGGCCGACCTTCTTCCGGACGATGCGGACCTGATCGGGCTGATTACGAGCCAGTAGGCGGAGGATATTCGCCTTGAGCCTGGCCCAGTCCGTGCCTGTCGAAAGGGGGACGTGATGGGGTAGGTCGAAACTCCTGCGGTTTCGACATGCGGTCCCGACCGAAGGTCAGGGCGGGTAGGTCAATACCCTCGTGGTTTTGACGTTCACTCCGAACCGGAGGTTCGGAATCGAAGCTTCGCTGAAGGGGTCAAAACGGCAAGCGTATTGACCTACTCTGATGATCTGTACTCAGCCCCACCAGGTCACTCTGAGGACGTCGAAGGGGGAGCGCTCAATACGGGCCTTAGCCCATCGTTCCTGCGGAGGCAGGAATCTATCTTCAATGAAAAGGGGCAGACGAGGACATCTGCCGCGCACGGAACCCGCCAACGGCGCGTGGCCCTATATTCTTATGGAGGATTTGCCAGAGTGCGTCTGGTGGTTTGGTAAACAGAGGAGCCCGCTCTCGCGGGCTCCCTGCCGGCAGATGGGCTAGATTGTTGATGATTTGTCTGCTTCAGCTGGCGTCTATTGACGGAAGCTGCCTGAATTTACACTAGAGTCCACCACAGGTCTCAACGCACCCGTTACACTCCGGGAATACTTCACACTGCGGTGTCTTGCACGGGAAGGACATCGAGAATTCGTACGTGAAATACGTGTTCACGCGCCAACCTGAAGGACATCCGCAGTAGGAAGCCCACTGCGTGCCGCAGTCGGAATTGCCATAGCACGTACATAGATCTGGCCTAGCCTGAGCCGGTAGCGGGGCCGAGGCGTATACCGCAACTCCAGCTATCAATGCGATAACAAATACGAGTGTGTAGTACTTCGCTAGTTTCATTAAAATCACCTCCTTTCCTCTTAGGATTCTGCCGGACTCAACGGAGATTTCGCGCGATCTCCTGACTGAAAACTCCACGGAAGCCAACTTGCAGAGCCGTGATCAGGCCGTACTCATCCACACAGATTGTGGTCGGCCAGACTTTGAGATTGTAGGATTCCCGCAGGGCGGTTCGATCGACGAACACGGACTGATACCCGTCGATCATAGCACGTGTATCGTCGTCCGCTTCATCGAGAGCCAGGCCCACGCACAGCACAACCTGGATGTCCGGGGCCAGGTTCATGCCGGACCAGGCCGACCATCGATACAGCAGTTCGTGACAGGGCTCACAGCCCGGATGCACGAACAGAAGCACGCTCCTTTGCCCCTTCAGTAGATCCTCGAAAGTCCCCACGGCGCCGAGCTCGTCCTGATATTCCGCCCACGGAAAGAGATCACCCGCTTCGAACGTGGGGAAATAATCTTCCGGGGGCTTGGGCTCAGGGGCTCTTACCAGCGAGGGATCGTCCAGGTTCAGCGTGTAGGAAGGCGTTCCGGTGAGAGCAAAGCCGATGTAAACGCCGGCTACTATGCCGCAGGCGGCAACGACGCCTCCGAAAGCTACCTTGATGTACGTGGAGCCGAAAATTCGCCGAAGTGCGCTTTTCATGGAAGGCTCTCCTCTGAAGGTTTATTCTCGTGAATATGGAAATAGCCCGGTTTGTGGCGACCTGCCTCGGCATTCGATGAGTTGCCCTGCACAGGTCGACGCTGAATAACATGTGGGTGTTGACGCTCCTGTCACACAATCGTGCACACGCTCCCTGCATACGCCCGCGTTAACGGACGTTCTATCGATTCCTGACTCGGACCCGCCTGAAGCCACGACCGCGCAGCCGCCAGTACGATATACAATATGAACCGACAAGACGACAAAAGGCCGCGATCTTGTCCGAAAGCTCTGAATTGCTTGTGGGATACACAGGTACTGTTGTTCCCGTGCACAACCCACCCCACCGGATGATAGTGGTCTGAATAGTCCGTGTCAAGCGAAAACGTGGGCAAATATATAGACAAACGGAGCGCAGATGCCTAAAGGCGGCCCGGACGGTCAATCACACCGAGCAGGCTGCGGCAAGCCCGGCCTGACTTGACTGGCTTATAAGAATGGCGAACAAGTCACCCTGAGCCTGAACCAGGCCGTGCCTGTCGAAGGGGGACGCTCAGAACGGGCAATAACCCGTCGTTCCTGCGGAGGAAGGATTCCATTTTTTGATGCATGCGGCAGACGGGGACGTCTGCCGCCCACGGAATCATGGGCCAATCGTCTAGAGTGAATCCTCGGGTAATGCATACTCCGTGATCTCTGTTCTCGGACATTCTGTTATGTCATAAAGACATATTACGGAAGCAATAGGGTAACTCCATCCGTGAGATGCAAGGAACTTGTTGCCTCCCACAAGCTCAATCCAGCCCGTGTTGCTCCAACCTAAACAGTCACCCGTGCCGTACACACCTACAGTGCGATTTCGAAAATCTGCTTCGATAATTCGATCTGACGTCGATACGTATAGACGGAGATTGGCGGCATCGTAACTTCTGGGACCTCCCAGAGAATGCTTTCTCAGGTAGGTGCGGACTCGTTGCACCATCGGCGGGTCGTTGACGAGTTCTATCGGCCCCACTGTGCTATCACACAGCTCATTGAAGACAATCTGCTGCTTGCGAACTCCATCGTAGAAACAAGCGCGCGTTCGCTCCGAGCTAATCAGGCCCATTCCGAAGTCGTACTTGCGGACCGGAAGGATTTCCTTCTCGGGCGAAATAGCGTATTCGGCGATACCAAGCAGATCCACGACGTACAGACTGTTGGAATCGAACAGCACATGAGGGGACAAAAGAGGTATAGCTTCCTCATACCGCGTGGTATCATTTGCTACATCAATCACGAGAAGTACATAACCGTTGTAATCGCTGAGAACCGCCAAAACTCCCATGTCAGGCGAGTAATCGACGTCAATCTGTTGCCCCCAGAACCCCTGCTTGCATACGAGTTCATTCGACTCTATCCTCCTTATGACGATCTCTGATCGCCAACCCGCGAGAGAAGCGTATAGCCTAAGGATGGATTCCATTAACCAGTTGCTGGCGCGAACATATCGATTGTGAACGTGAGCGTACAGGGAGTCTCCCGGAAGGATATAGACGTAATCGTCGGGTTCGACCTCTGCCGGCCAAGTGTAGCGCACATTTCCGGCCAGGTCCGCGAAGAGCAATGTGTCTTTCACCAAGGCTACCGCGATAAGGCTGTCACTGTAGGACCAATGATAGAAGCCGCCCTCGGGGGCGAGAATAGTATCGATTTCGCCCTTTCCCGGGTAGGGTCGCGGATCGACGCTGTCTACGGAACCAGCCACAGCTGGCGTGAAGATTATCAGCGTGAGAGCAAGTAGGAGCGAGTTCATGCGTTTCCCCCGGTAATAGACGTAAGCCATGCAGATCGGATGCGACACCGAATATACCCAACCACGGCTCCCACAGCAAGCTGTGGGCTACCGAGGATTGAGAGACGGGAATAGAGCAGGGGAGACGGAGGGGAAGCTGAGGCAGACGAGGGTGTCTGCCGCCCACAAGAATGGCAGGTTTGAAGACAAACCTGCCCTACAAGATAGTCCGCCTGTCGCGAAAGGGGGAGGGGTTCAGACCGGCTCCTCTTCAGGGAGGGCGATCATGCGGGCCAGCTCTTTCTTGACGGCCGGAGCGTCAAGAAGGCTGACATCGATAGTCGTGCGGTCATCATCGGCCTGTGACTTCTCCGCCAGAAAGTGATGATCCGCCAGGCGTGCGATCTGATGAAGATGGGTGATAACCAGCACCTGGGAATCCTCGGCCAGCTTGGCCAACTTCTGGCCCATCTCGACCGCGGTCTGGCCGCCGATGCCGGCATCAACTTCGTCAAACACCATCAATGAGTGCAGCAGCCTCTGGTTCTTCTTCTCAGCCGCTTTGAGGGCGAGAAGGACGCGGGAAATCTCGCCGCCGGAAGCGGTCTTCACTAGAGACTTCAGCGGTTCGCCGGGGTTGGCGGAAAAGGTGAAGCGCAGCGATTCCAGACCGTAGTCGAACGGCCGGACGGTTCGCTTGCCCAACTCGATGCCGCCTTCTCTGTCTTCGTAGATGAACTCGCAATGGAACCGGGCGCTGTCTATCGCCAGTTCCGCCAGTTCCTTGACGACCAGCTTCTGAAGATACTTCGCGGCCTTTTTGCGCACTTCGGTCAGGGCCAGTGCTTTGAGGGCATACTCGGCCCGACGCAGGTCGCGCTCCTTCTCCAGCTTGGTCAGATGAGTGTCGATATCCTGTCGATCAACCAGCTTTTGGCTGATTCGCTCCAGCGCTTTGAGGATTTTCTCCTCGGAGTCGCCGTACTTCTGCTTGAGATCGTACAATTCATCCAGACGCAGGTTGATTTCTTCAAGACGGTGGGGATCATCCGGTACCGAAGCCCCGTATTGCTCAACAAAGCCCCGGACTTCCTCCAACTGGAAATCCAGATCGGCCAACTGTGATACTTGCGGTTCGAGCGAAGGATCTACGGCCACCATACTGTCTAATTCTTTACGGGCCGCTCGTAGCTCGCTCAGGACCGAGCGTTCATCGTTGTCGAGGATTTTCTGGATATTCGCGGCGGCTTCGATCAACGTGCGTGACGAATCAAGAATCCTGCGCTCTTTCGTGATTTCCTCTTCCTCGCCGACTCGCACCTGCGCGTCCTCAATCTCTTTCTGTTGGAACAACAAGAGTTCGCGTTCTTTGGCCAGTTCGTCCCGGTGGGCACGAGTCCGCTTTAGTTCGGTTGCGACTTTCTCCCAGCGAACGAAAAGCTTTCCGGTTTCGTCGCGCATCTCATCCAGCGAGGCGAAGCTGTCCAGGAATCTGAGATGGTTGTCCTCGTCCAGCAGCAACTGGTTGGCGTGTTGCCCTAGAATCTCAGCGAGGGGAGAGGCTAGCTCCTTCAACCGGCTGACGGTGGCGGCTGTGCCGTTGATCTTCACTTTTGAGGACCCGTCCCGCGAGATTTCCCGCCGTACGGTGAAGCTGTTTTCGACGAGATAGTCGGAAAAGTCTTTTTTGTACTGTCGCCCGAGGCGTTCGACCCGGAAGGTCGCCTCGACCGTAGCTTTGCTGGCACCGTGGCGGATATGCTCCCGGTCGGCTCGGTCCCCAAGTACCAGCCCCAGCGCCGTGACGATGACGGACTTGCCGGCGCCGGTTTCTCCGGTCAGGACCGACATGCCCTTGTCGAACGTCAGATCGACGTCTTCGACCAGGGCGAAATTCTGTATTATCAGATGATCAAGCATCGTACAACCCGTGATCCTTCATCTCTTGCACGATTTCGTTTACTCTATTTTGATCGGCACGAGCGGTGGCGTCCGCCAGTTCTGCTTTGAGCCGGGTCCGGATTCGTCCCAGCTTGCGCTCGTGGAACCTTCGGATGGCTCTGCGTGCCTCAGCGTCGATTTCTTCTGTATCCCATTCGAAAGAAGCCAGTTCGGTTAATATCGAACTGATGTCATGATCGCGGAGATCCTCGATCAGCCGGTGGGCGTTGAGGGCGCTGGTTCGTTCGTAGTGGGCGGCCATCGCGGCGAATATCCGGGAAAGCTGTTTGGAATCGAAATCCTCGGGCGTGATCGATTCAAATGCGCGGTCAACCGCGGCCGGGCTGGAGAGCATAAGAGAGAGAAGTTCGAACTCTCGCTGGTCAAAGCGCGACCGGCCGTTGCCCAAACCGGGTTCGGGCGTTGCCTGCGGCTGCATGGCCGACTGGAACACGGTTTGACGAACGTTCAATCGTTCCGAAGCTTCTTGCACAAAAAGCATGCGGCGGGTGGGGTCAGCTATTCGTGAGGCCAGGGCTGCCAGTTCTTTGACCAACTTCTCCCGGGCGACTATCCCGGCGCTCTCCGGGTTCGTGTCCTGTATTCTGAAAGGTATGTAGGCCAGCGCTGCCTGTTTTAACTCTTCGATTCGTTCCGCGCCGTGTTCACGGGCCACGGAGTCCGGGTCTTCGCCCTGGGGGGCCTGCAAAACCTTTACATCGAGCCCGGCGTCGTACAGCGAATCAACCGAGCGCAGGGCCGCCTGTCGTCCCGCTGAATCGGCGTCGAAAAAGAGGTATACTTCCTCTGCAAACCTTGCCAACAGACGGGCTTGCTGCGGGGTGAATGCGGTCCCCGAAGACGCGACCACGTTCTTGACGCCGTTCTGCCAGAGCGAGATGACATCAAAGTATCCTTCGACCACGTATACCGAGGCGGCTTCGCGGATATGATCGCGAGCAAAGTTCAGTCCGTAGAGTACGTTGCTCTTACTGTAAAGGGGAGTCTCCGGCGAGTTGATGTACTTGGCCGGCTCGCCCTTCTTCATCGTGCGGCCGCCAAACGCGATCGGCTTGTTGCTGAGGCTGTATATGGGGATCATCAGGCGCTGCCGGAAACGGTCGAAGTAGTTGCCGGTCTTCTCGGATTTACAGGCCAGCCCCGCCTGGAACATCTCGTCGCCGCTGATGTCTTTTTTTGCCGCGTACTTGAGCAGGCCGTCCCAGTCCTCGCCGCAGAGACCGAGCTTGAACGTCTCGATACACTCCGGCTCGATCTGCCGTTTCTGACCAAGATATTTGTCGAGAACCACGGCGAACCGCTTTTCGAAAAGCACTTTGTGGAAATACTCAACGGCAACGGTGTGGGCGTAGTTGAGCCGCTCGAACGTTTCCCGCCGATGATCGCCCCCGGCTTCCCGGATGGTGATACCAGCCTTGACGGCGAGGTGGCGAACGGCTTCGACAAACGACATCTTTTCGTGCTCCATCAGGAACGTGATGACATTGCCGCCCTTGCCACAGCCAAAACAATGATAGAACTGTTTTTCGGGGGAGACTTTGAACGAAGGTGTCTTCTCCGAATGGAAGGGACAGGGCGCCCACATATCGCGACCGCGCTTCTTGAGACGCAGGTACTCGCCGACTATCTGCACGATATCGGTAGCCTCGCGAATCTGTTCTATTGTTTCCTGCGGTATCATTTCTTCAACTTCACTATTGTGACGCCCGCTCCACCTTCGTTCCAGTTACCCAATCGCAGCGAGTCTACTTCGCGGTGCTGCTTGAGAAAGCTGGTAAGATTCTTTCTCAGGGCGCCGGTGCCTTTGCCGTGGATAACATACACCTGGCCCAGCCCGGCTACAACCGCGCGATCCAGAAAGAGATCCAGAGCATCGGTGGCTTCGTCTGTTGTCATGCCCCGCAAATGAATCTCCGGGCTCATCTCGCCGGTGTCCGGCGTGGCTACGGAGTGTTGCTTTGAAATGTCCCTTGGCCCTCTGGCCAGCTTCTCCAGATTGCGTTTTTCGACAACCGTGTTGACCGCCCCTACTCGCACGCGAGCCTTGTCGGTACCTATCAAGCTTTCGACTTCGCCCTCTTTATTTAGCGAGATGATGCGAACAGGATCGCCGACCTCCAGACGGGTCGGCTCCGAGGGAGTAGTTTTCCTGCCGCGCTGCTTTCCCCGGAGCTTGTTGACTCGTTCCTCGGTGACTTTCAGTAGATGATGTATTTCCTTGACGCTTTTCTTGTCGGCCTGCGACCTGCGAATCTCCGCCACCAGACGTTCTATTTCTTTCCGGGTGTTGTCCAGGAGATGGTCGGTGTCCCCCAGGGCCTCGTCCCGGGACTGCTCAATCTCAGTCTTGAACTTCTCAGTCTCCGCCTTGTAGTATCGCTCCAGTTCCTCGACCTTGATCAGTCGATCGGTCAGTTTGACCTTGTCCTCACGCACCTGCAACAACTCCGTCTCCAGCGACGCGATCAACTCGCCCAGCGAACGCTCGCCGCTGCCCAGAAGCTCAGAGGCGTGTTTGCATATTGATCTGGGGATGCCGAGCCTTCCGGCAATCTCTACGGCATACGAAGACCCCGGGATGCCCATTTGCAGGCGATAGGTAGGAGCGAGGGTTTGGCGGTCGAATTCAAGCGAGGCGTTTTCTATCTCCGGATGGTCCAGCGCCAGCGTCTTAAGCTGCGAATAGTGAGTCGAGGCCACCATTCGTGCGCCTCTTTCGACCATATGCAGGATAATGGATTCGGCCAGGGCGCTGCCTTCCTTGGGGTCGGTCCCGGCGCCGATCTCGTCAAGGAGAGCTAGCGTCTCGTCCGATACATTGGTCACAGCCTCTGAGATGTTTTTGATGTGGGACGAGAAGGTGGACAAGGACAGCTCAATCGATTGCTCATCGCCGATGTCGGCAAACACCTGCTGAAACACACCAACGGTAGAGGTCTCTTTGGCCGGTATGAGAAGGCCCGACTGTGCCATCAGGACCATCAAGCCGATAGTCTTGAGGGCGATCGTTTTGCCGCCGGTATTGGGGCCGGTAATAAGAATAGCCTGACGGTTTTCATCGAGTCGCAACGACAGCGGAATAACTTTCTCGGCATCATCGGACTGAAGGATCAGCAGGGGGTGGCGAGCCTCGGTTATGTCAAAATGAGCCCGGCCTTCGATTGTGACCCGATTGGCGTTGATGCAGTTGGAGAAATCACCGGCCGCGTGGAGAGCGTCGAGCCACCCTATCAACCTCGTATTTTCGGCCAGGGCGTCCTCTCTCTGGGCGATCTCGGCCGAGAGCGCTTTCAGGATGCGGATGATCTCCGCCTTTTCCTCCTGCATGAGGAGGTTGACGCGGTTGTTCAGTTCGACCGTTTCATTCGGTTCGATGTAGAACGTAGCCCCGGACTGGCTGCGATCGTGGAGAATTCCCTGGTTGGATCGATACTGGTTGGCCACTATCGGTATGACGTAGCGGTCGTTGCGTTGCGTGATGACGTCGTCCTGCCAGCCGGCCTGTTTCTGCTGCGCTGAGAGGATCTTGCCCAGCCGGGCCAGGATTTTCTGTTTGCTGGAGGCCAGGTCCATACGGATATGCTTGAGACTCGATGAGGCAGAGTCCTTGATAGTCCCGTCGATATCAATTGCTCGGTTGATTTCTTTCTTGAGTTCCGGAAAAGCGCGGAGGTTTCGAAGATGTTCGGCGATGTTGGGGAAATTCTCCCGACCATCGCGATCATAGCCGTGCAGTGATATGGAAACCTCTACCAGTTCCAATACAACCCGGATTTCACGGGGGTCGAGAAAAGTGCCTTCGACCCGGACCTTGCTCAGAATCTCGCGGGCGTCCTCGACCCGGTACAGGGGGAAAGCCAGACCAAAGTTGATTATGTCCTTCATCTGGGCGATCTCTGACTGACGGGTCACGATCTCGTCCCGGTCGAACATAGGGGCAAACCGGTCCACCTCGCTGTGACCGTACGGCGTTATGCACTTGCCGTGGATACAGGCGATGACCTTGGGGAATTCCAGCGTCTCAGATGTGTGTCGGTGTATCATTTCGTCTATTCTGGCTCCAAAAAGAAAAACCGGCCTTTCGGCCGGTCTCAATATATGTCTTATGACGCGCGATGAAAATGAATTTAGCTCTCTTCTGATTCCAGATTGAAGAAGCGGTCTATCTGGTACATCACGCGGTACACATCGGCTCGATCGTCTGTCATTACCTCGCCGGAGGAAGATGAGGGAGAGTTTATGAGCGTATTTTCGATCTTCTGTATGAAATTCGGGCTGTTCGGATGGACCGCCGAGGTTCCCTCGTACATCAGCGGCAAGGTTTTGGCGACGGTAGGGCCGAAGAACGAATTCTCAAAATCGGTATAGAACCGCTCCGGCATCGGCAGAAGGAAAGCCAGGAAGGTTATAAACCCGATGGCTGCCCAGCCTCGCAGGAACCCGATAATAGCGCCGCCCATCTGGTCGCGTTTCTTGACGTTCTTTATGTCGGCCACCTTGTAGAACAGGAAGCCCAGCAGTTTGAAAGCAACGTATGAAAGCGCCAGCAGTATGGCAAACGACAGGAAAGCCGAGATCAGGGGAGAGCCGCCCACCTGATCGTAGACCCACACCGCGAAATTATCGATATAGTTAACTGAGAAAACGATGGCCGCAAAAAAGATCACGAACGCCATCAATTCCCTGACCAGTCCCTTCTTGGAACCTACAATAACCGAAGCAAGTAGCAAAGCGATGAGAACGCCGTCTACCCAGTTCATAAACCGCTCCCTGTGGTGAATGTAACAACTAACTAATTAAGGGAATTGTTGAATCAGTTGGCAAGTATTTCCGTCACCAATTTCTGTATCATCTTGCCGTCCGCCCGGCCCTTGACCTTCGGCATAACGACTTTCATGACCAGCCCCATCTTTTGTGGGGAGTCGGCTCCGGTTTCTTCAACAGCCGCCTTGACGATTTTGCGAATCTCGGTCTCGCCCATCTGCTCAGGCAGGTAGACCTTGATAAAGGCTAGTTCAGACTTTTCTTTCTCGACCAGATCCTGACGTCCGCCCGCGGCGAATTGCTCCGTGGACTCTCGCCGCTTTTTGGCGGCGGTGCCGAGGACTTCCAGGACCTCTGCATCGGTCAGGTCTTTCCCGATGCTGATCTGCTTGTACTTGAGATCAGATTTAAGGCCCCGAAGCACGGTGAGCTTTTCTTTCTCACCGGCTTTCAGGGCCTTAATTATGTCCTTGTCAATTCTCTCAGAAATCGACACTAAACTGTCTACCTCTTCTCAAAAAACCTGGTACGCCGGGCCTTGCGGCGGGCGGCAGCCATTTTCCGTTTCTTGGTCTCAGACGGTTTTTCGTAATGCTGGTGTTTCTTGTAGTCAGACAGAACACCTGATTTCTCGCAGAATTTATTGAAGCGCCTTAGCGCTCTCTCAAAGGATTCGTCGTCTCTAACTCTAACGCCGGTCAAATGCAAACACCCCCTTTATCGGGGAATAGGGTTGGCGGTTTTCCGTAACAAATACAATACTCTTCTATCGGTCAATATATCCAAAAATCGAGGTATGTCAACAGACCATCGGCCTTTCTACACGCTGCGAGCGACGGATTTCGTCGCTAACCTGGCCTGTAAAACAGCTTCCCCACGCCGCGATTGGACATGAAATGCAGGTGAATGTGGTCAACTTCCTGCCCGTAGCCGTTGTTGATGCCCAACTGGTAGTGGTCGGGGATGCCCAGTTTTTCGGCTACCACCTTGGCTGTTTCACACAGAAGCGTCAGCACTTCCGGGGGGGTCTTCTGGAAATTCGGATACTCTTCTTTTGCGATAATCAGAAGGTGAACCGGTTTGCGGGGGCGATGGTCCGCGATGACGATCACCTCATCGGTTTCGTAGAAGACCTTGGCCGGCAGCTCCCGGTCTATGATCCGTGTGAAGACAGAAGGCATAACTCTCTCACTTGTTTCTGCGGAGTCCCGTTCAGGGCTCAATTAAAGGCTCAGGGAAGGTCCACCATAACACCCGGCATGGGCTTCGTCAACAGCCAATCGCCGAACAACGACCGGCGTTTGTGGTGGCAGGAAGTGTGCGCGGTTCAGCTTCTGACTTGCCAATATCCTTTGGATTTGCTATACTTTTGCGCCGGTGAGGATTTCGGCAAAATTAGTCAGTAGGTCACGGATTTTCAGATAAAGGGAGGACTGTTCGCATGTCCGGTCACTCAAAATGGTCGACGATTAAGCGCAAGAAGGGGAAAGCTGACGCTGAGCGCGGCAAGAAGTTCACCCGACTGATCAAGGAACTGACTGTGGCGGCCCGCGACGGAGGCGGAGACCCCGATGGCAACCCTCGGCTCCGCACCGCCATAGCCGCGGGCAAAGCCGAAAACATGCCGGCGGACAACATCAAGCGGGCGATTCTCAAGGGCACCGGGGATCTCCCCGGCGTCACGTATGAATCGGCGACTTACGAGG
Organism: bacterium; assembly: GCA_024230675.1. Taxonomy (GTDB): domain Bacteria; phylum Zixibacteria; class MSB-5A5; order GN15; family FEB-12; genus JAAERE01. The sequence goes on from JAAERE010000066.1 coordinate 12,102, forward strand.
GCTATGGCCCCGGCGGCGTGGCGATTTATATGGAAGTTCTTACCGACAACAAAAATCGAGCTGTTGCCGATGTGCGGCACATCCTCAGCAAGTACGGTGGGAATCTCGGCGCTAACGGCTGTGTCGCCTGGATGTTCGACAAGAAGGGCGTGATCACGGTTGATCTGGAGTCATCCGATGAAGACACCCTCATGGAGATCGCCCTGGAAGCTGGGGCCGAAGATATCACCAGCGATTCCGGCGCTTACGAGATTCTGATGGATGCCGGCGCTGTTGATGACGTGAGAACAGCGATCGAGGCCAAAGGGGTCAAGATAGAGTCGGCCGAAGTCACTATGCTGCCCCAGAATACGACCAAAATCGAGACCGAAAGAGAAGCTAACTCGATGCTCAAAATGCTGGACTTGCTGGAAGACAACGACGACGTCCAGAAAGTCTATTCGAACTTTGATATCGACCAGGCGCTTCTTGAGAAACTCGCCTCCTGAGATCGCCCGAAATACCTGAGTTCTTATGAGGCGAGACCTGCTGTCGCATATACGAGGGCTGCTGATTGATCTCGACGGCGTTTTGTACATCGGCGACAGAGCAATCGAAGGTGCCGCGGAGTCCGTCCGTCGTTTAAAAACCCAGGGTATTCCTCTCCGATTCACTACCAATACGACTACCAGGTCCCAGCGCGAATTGCGGGACAAGCTCATTTCGCACAGCATTCCGGTGGAACAAGAGGAGATTTTCGGAGTTCTTCAGGCCGCCGTGGCGTATCTCAAGCAACGGGGTCGCCCCGATTGCAGGTTCCTTCTGACCGACGGTCCTCTAAGCGAGTTTGACGAGTTTCCCAGGAACGACCTCCACCCAGAGTATATTATTGTAGGTGACATAGGCAAACGATGGGACTATAACCTTATGAACGAGGTTTTTGCCCTTCTATCCGCCGGGGCGGATCTGCTGGCCCTGCACAAAGGGAAATTCTGGCAGACGGAAGAGGGGCTTCGAGTAGACATAGGAGCCTTCGTCGCCGGACTGGAGTATGTCACGGGCAAGACGGCCACCGTGCTGGGGAAGCCTTCGAAAGATTTCTTCCATCTGGCGCTGGCCGATCTGGGGCTGCCGGCGGAGCAAGTTGCCATGATAGGGGATGACGTAGAGTCCGACGTTGGCGGCGCCCTGAAAGTTGGCATGACCGGGATTCTGGTGCGGACCGGAAAGTTCCGGGAGGACCTGGTCAGCCGTTCGGGAATTACGCCCGACTTGACCATCGACTCGATAGCCGATCTCCCGTCGTTGTTGGGGGGGATAGGCGGAAGCTGAAACGGATTCGGTGCGTGAGAGAAATCGATATGAAAAAACACAGATCATGGAGAGAATATGCTAGCACGGCATCCCTTTTCGAGATTGTTGGCCGCGACCATCGGCGTCGTTATCCTGGTGGTGGGCAACACAGTCGCGCAGGACATCGTAAACCCGATTCTGTTCCACTACGAGATGTCCTCGGAAGACGGTACGGTCGATACACTTCTCTCGGCCAGAGTGACTTTTGACCCGTTGCCACAGTATGGTGTTCAGACCAACCTTACTATTGAACACTATGCCCGCTTCAGTACCGACAGCGGTATGATGGTCGAACTTCGGGGGGAGGCGGTAGAGAAAGTCTGGTTGCACGCGCCGTATTATGCCAAGCGCATACCCGGTCCAATCAAAAAAGGGGATACGGTACGAGTAGAATTCCAACTTACACTACATCAAGTGGGAATGATCCCTTTGTCGCTGCTGGTTTACGACGACCTTGTGCTTGCTGCCGGCAAATCTGTAAGAGTGGGCGTCATGGAAGAAATCCCGTTCCTGTTGAGCGCCGATGGTCAGACCGTTGGGATGGCCTCAAGATCTGTCTCTCAGCGGAACGCCACCGTTCTTGGACCCGTTCCCAATCTACTGGCTGGCGATCGTGTCTTTCGCATCCAGCCGCATTATCCGCAGCCAGACCTTCAGTGGCTGGACCTCCCCGAACGGCCCAACTATGAACCTGACAAAAACGTCTTCGATCTCGAGGTGCGACTACGGCCTGTCGTTGACAAACCGGGACAACGCCGTGTGATCTGTCGAGTCTCGCCGCACCAGGATTTCGAGTACGGTATCGCCTGGCAGATAACCCACAGTGACGAATTGGCGGTCACGGGAGTGGATTCCTGTATTCTCGGAGAAGTATGGGCGGACAGTCTCTACGAGCTGTCCTGTGATCTGGAACTGGTGTCCTCCGGTTTGGGGAAACTCATCATCCACTGCATCACACCCAATCCCGACAATGGGGTTGAGGGCGCCTTGTTCTCGAACCGACCGCCCGTTATTGGGGCTGAAATATCGCTGACGCTTGGCGTCGGAGAAAGTCTGGAGCCGGTGCTGGTAACCGATACGCCTCTGAAACTCTACCTGAGGGCGGCGCAAGAGGCGGGCCTTGAGGCTGAGACGCTGGACCAGCGATTTGCGTTCGTTGAGAAGTACCAGAAGGATGAGTATGAAACGCACACTATTGAGGGTCCCCAGTTTAAGTTCGTTATGGTTCACGTGAAGCCGTAGGTGGTCCCGTACCGTCACATTCGCCCGCCCGAACAGAATTTTGTTTGAAATCGCAAGGGGTTGCAGGTATTATTCGCATATGAGAGTGCTGGGCATAGACCCCGGGTTGAATATTACCGGTTATGGAATAGTTGACTGGCTGGACGAGCAGATCGTTCTGGTTGAGGCTGGCGTCGTGCGTACGGACGCATCCATGTCTATGGCCCAACGGTTGAAGGAGATAGCCGGCGGCGTTGACGAGATAATCGGGCAGTTTGGCCCTGATTCCATGGCAATCGAAGAGCTCTATTCGCACTACAAACATCCAAAGACGGCCATAATTATGGGGCATGCCAGAGGTGTCGTGTTCGCCTGCGCCGCCTGCGCCGGAATACCGGTTTTCCCCTACGCTGCGACCCGAGTCAAAAAGTCTCTGACCGGCAACGGCCGGGCCAGCAAAAAACAGATGCAGCTGATGGTGCGCTCGACATTGAGCCTGACGGAAGTGCCGGAGCCGGCCGACGCGGCCGATGCACTGGCGATTGCGCTCTGTCACTGTCATTCCTATCGACAGGAGGCAAGACTGTCGTGATCAGTCGAATCGAGGGCACTCTGACGCAGATAAACGACCAGTACGCCCTGGTCCGCAGCGGCGGGCTGTCGTACGAAGTTTTGCTGCCCTCGGCCCTGGCCGATCGGCTCAAGAGCAACGGCAAGGTTGGCAGCGAAATCAGTTTTGAGACCATCTATTATATAGAGGCCGGGGATCGAAAGTCTAATCATTACCCACGGTTGGTGGGATTTACCGACCCGGTCGACCGCGAATTCTTCAACTTGTTCACACAGGTCCCGGGGCTGGGCGTCAAAAAGGCTCTGAAATCTCTGGTTCTGCCTATCAGCGAGATCGCGGCGGCTATCGAGACCAAGGAGTCCGGCTCCCTGAAGAGGCTACCGGGTGTGGGGGGGCGTCTGGCGGACAAGATCATCGCCGAACTTCACGGCAAAACCGCCAAGTTCGCTCTGGCCCGCAACGCCGAGCCGTTGGCGGCCGCCAAACCACCTTCCCATCCGTTTATGGATGAGGCGCTGGAGATTCTTCAGCAATTGCAGTATTCGGTCCCCGAGGCTCGGGAGATGATGGAGAAGGCTGTCAAAGCGCATCCCCGGATTGACAAGGCAGAGGATCTGATCTCGCACATATTCAAGTCCGCAAGCCAGGCGAAAGGCAGTAGCTAATGGGACGCGAGCGAATAGTGACCGGCGATCAAGTGGCCCCCGACGAGGATCTGACGCAGTATTCGTTGCGCCCTTCCAGTCTTTCGGAGTATATAGGACAAAAAGAGTTATGCGAGAAGCTTGAAGTTGTGCTTGAGGCTGCCAGGGGGCGCGGCGAGCCGGTGGAGCACCTTCTGTTGTACGGCCCTCCGGGTTTGGGCAAAACTACTCTGGCGCATATTGTGGCCCGTGAGATGGGCACGAAAATCATCTCAACCTCGGGACCGGCCCTGCAACGAGCCGGTGACCTGATGGGGATTCTGACGAATCTCAACGAAGGTGATATTCTCTTCATCGATGAGATCCACCGCCTTTCCTCCGTTATCGAAGAGTTCATTTATCCGGCGATGGAGGACTTCAAGGTTGATTTCGTGGTCGACAAAGGGGCCTTTGCCAAGGTTATCAATGTACCCCTGAAGCGGTTCAGTTTCATTGGTGCTACCACCCGGGCCGGGATGCTCTCGGCGCCGCTTCGGGACCGGTTTGGCCTCTACTATCATATAGACTTTTATCCCCCGGAGGACCTTGAGGAGATTGTGCTTAGATCTTCGGGACTGCTGGATATCCAGATTGACCGCGAAGCCGCCGGGATCGTGGCTTCCAGGTCGAGGGGAACACCTCGCATAGCCAACCGACTGTTGCGTCGGGTGCGAGATTATGCCGCGGTCAAGGCCGATGGTAAGGTGACCGCCGCAACCGCTGCAGCCGCGCTCGAAATCGAGGGCATCGACTCGGTAGGTCTCGACGATCTGGATCGCAAGCTGTTGGAGACCATTATCAAGTATTACAACGGCGGTCCCGTGGGGATCGACGCCCTGGGGGCGACCCTGAACGAAGAGGTCGATACTCTCGTCGACATGGTGGAACCGTTCCTCCTTAAGATCGGGTTCATTCAGCGCACCAGGCGGGGCCGGGTGGTTTCGCAGGAAGCGGCCAAACATATGGGTCTGAAACTGTTGGATAACGGCAGCCAGGGGAAGCTGTTCTAAATGCCCAGATGTCTGTTGCTTGCCGGACTGGCGGTTGTGATGATTGCCGGGTCGTTCGGGTGTGGGGAGGATGAGCCGACCGATCCCCCGTCAGATCCCTCCGGCGAAATCATGCCCATGGAAGTCGACAACCGCTGGGATTACCAGGTTCACGTCTATCCGGAGACCGGATCTCCATATGGCTATACCGACAGCATAGTGATCAATGGCCTTGATACGACGGATAATGTTGTTAGTTTTGTGGCCAATGGAAACGACCGTTTCCGGAGTAGATCCAACGGACTCTGGTACTTACCGGCCAGTGGAGGGGACTGGTCGCTGCTGTTCAAATATCCGGTCGTCATCAACGAAACCTGGGTTACGGGAGGCGCAGGCGAGGCCCGTGTGCGGTTGTTATCAAAAAGTGCGGATGTCAGTACGCCAAATGGAGACTATTCTTGTTACAAGTATGTGCGTGAGTATCTATATAGCAGTCGGGGCGCGGAATATATTTACCTCGTACCCCGCATAGGCATAGTTCGGTATGAGTACTGGGACTCGACCAATACACGAGTCGGAGAATTGGGACTCTTGACGGACCTTTATCTGGCACCATAACCTGAGTCTCCCGAAAGGGGGAACGTATGGATCGCAGGAACACCGCCGTTTCTTCAGAGCAGTTGCGACTTCTGATGGAGTCTCTGGGAGTGGAATTGCTGAAAGACAAACAGAACATCAACCGGGTTCTTAACTTGCTCTCGGAGGAGACGGTCAAGTTTCGGGACAAGTTGAAGCAGGAAACCGGCGCTGTTCTTACGGTTGGTGACACTCGCATCGCACTGGAAGGGTTGGAGAAACATCTCGAAGGTCAGGCTCTGCCGCGAGACTTGAGTCCCGAGCAGAAAGCCCTGGTGCGCATCTGGATCGACCGGCTGGAAGTTTTCGGCGGGCACTGAGGAAAGATTCCCAATTGGACGTAAAGCTTTTCGACTATCATCTCCCCAAAGAACTGATAGCCCAGTTTCCCGCCGGAAAACGCAATCAGTCCCGTCTGCTTACCCTGGACCGCGAAACCGGGCAGCTCCGGCATCGGAAATTCAGGATATTTCCTGAGTATCTGCGGAGAGGAGATGCTCTCGTAGTCAACAACACGCGAGTGTTTAAAGCCAGATTGTTGGGCAAACGAATCACCGGCGGTTCGGTTGAAGTCTTCCTCACTCGTCGGCCGGATGATCTCCAACCGGAGATATGGGAGGCCATGGTCAGACCTTCGCGCCGGGTCAAAGAGGGAGAAAAAGTCTATTTTGACGACCGCAATTCTCTGGAATTACTGGAGGACCTGAACAACGGTCGGTGGCAGGTCGGGTTTTCTTCGCGCACGGCGTGCGAGAGGATTATTGCCGGCTTCGGGCACGTACCCCTGCCGCAGTACATAGGGCGCGCCGACCAGCCTTCGGACATCCGGCGCTACCAGACCGTCTTTGCCGACAAAGCCAAAACCGGCGCTGTGGCGGCGCCGACCGCGGGCTTCCATTTCACCAAGAGCATGCTTCGGAAGATCGAGGAGGCCGGGGTTGATATCCTGCAGGTCACGCTTCATGTCGGCCCCGGAACGTTCAAACCGATCCAGGCCGATGATGTCAACCTTCACACAGTTGACGCCGAGTGGGCGGAACTTCCGCCAGAAGTTGCCAGGCGACTGAACAGAGTCAGGTCGCGCGGGGGGGCGATCTTTGGCGTCGGAACCACCAGCGTCCGAACTCTGGAGTCGGCTACAATCTCACACGGCGAAATCCAGCCCTTCGCAGGCATGGTCGATCTGTACATCAAGCCGGGCCACCGGTTCCGCCTGGTTGACCACATGGTGACGAATTTCCACTTGCCGAAGTCCTCGCTTTTGGTGCTGGTTTCGGCGTTTGCTGGTCGGGAGAAAATCCTTGAGGCCTACAACGAAGCGGTGAGCGAGCAATATCGCTTCTACAGCTACGGCGACGCTATGCTGATTCTATAAAACGCTTTTGCGACGCTTTCGGGTGTCATATATTCTGCCTCAATGAAAACCTGTGCCCTCATCGTTGCCGCCGGCGCCTCGCGCCGTCTGGGAGGAGATGTCCCCAAGCAGTTCCGTGAAGTCTGCGGGCGACCGCTCCTGTCGTGGACAATAGGCAGGTTCGAAAAGGCGGAATCTATTGACGAAATTGTTGTTGTTGTGGCCGAGGAGAATCTGCTCTTCACGAGCGAAAAGGTCGTAGACCCATACGGATTCAGAAAAGTTAACAAGATTGTTCCGGGAGGCGAGAGCCGAAGGGAATCCGTCCTGAAAGGCCTTGAGCGACTCCCTATCTCAACGGGGCTGGTGGCGATTCATGATGGCGCCCGGCCGACGGTTGCGCCGATTGATATTGATGCGGTCGTGGCGATGGCGGCCGCAGAGCAATCAGCTATACTCGCTGCTCGAGCGACGGACACGGTCAAACGGGCCGAACAGGGGTACATTTTCGCAACTTTGGACCGGGAATCGTTGTTTCTGGCACAGACACCACAGGTTTTTGGGTACGATATGATCATCACGGCCCATCGCGAACTGGCATCAGAGATCAAAGGTGCCGAGGAAAGCGGGATCACCGACGACGCATCTATAGTTGAGGCGCGGGGTTTCAAAGTGCGAATTGTTGAGCCGAGACATCCAAATATGAAGGTCACCACAGCCGACGATCTGAGGATGGCGGAGTTATTGCTGAGGCAGGACAACGATGGTTAATTTCAGGACCGGCCAGGGGTACGATGTGCACCGCTTGGTCGCCGGCCGAAAGCTCGTGATTGGCGGCGTGGATATCCCGCACGAAAAAGGGCTACTGGGGCACAGCGACGCGGACGTTCTTCTGCACGCCGTAGCCGACGCTCTTCTGGGAGCCGGCGGGCTCGGCGATATTGGCCATCATTTCCCACCCTCCGACGATCAATTCAAGGGCGCTAATTCGGGAGAGCTGTTGGCCGAGGTCTGGCGTCTGCTGAAGGCAGCCGGATTCACGACGGTTGAAAACATAGATTCCGTGATTATGGCCGAGAAGCCCCGGATGGATGTTCACATCCCGGCTATGAAGGAGATTATAGCTGGAATATTGGAGGCGGAGCCGTCCAGAATAAGCATCAAGGCAACTACTACTGAAGGTCTTGGTTTTGTGGGGCGTGAGGAAGGAATTGCGGCTTCGGCCGTCTGTCTGATATCCAGTGATGGGTGAGTACATGCTACAGATCAACGCCTGGCTGGACCAGATTTTTGCCTACGGCACGGTATGGGTTTACCTTGCAATATTCCTGGCCTGTTTTATAGAAAATATCGCGCCGCCCTTTCCCGGAGACAGTTTCATCGTAGCGGCGGGCGGTCTTGCGGCAGCCTCGCGCCTTGATTTCACCCTGGCCTTTCTATCGGTTGTCGCCGGGGGTATGTTTTCCATTATGCTCATCTATTCATTCGGCCGACGTTTTGGACGAGACTATTTCCTTCGAAAGGATTTCCGTTTCTTTTCGGCCAAAGATATACTGGAAGTTGAGGAGAGATTTCAGCGCCGAGGCGGATTGATGCTAGTGGCCTCGAGGTTTGTGGTCGGTTTCCGCGTCGCCCTGGCAATCGCGGCCGGGATCAGCCGATATCCATCGCCTAGGATGTTCATTTACACTTTTGCGTCCTATGCACTCTTCACCGGGTTGCTTATGTACCTGGGGTATAAGCTGGTGGAAAACTATGGACAGATCGAATACTACTTCCGCACTTACAACGTAGTCGGCTGGACGATTGTAATCGGGCTGGTCACGATTTATGCTTTCCGTCGGTATCGTAAGGCCAAAGCGAGGAACAGCAAATGATAGTCCTGGTGCTGGCGGGCGGCACATCCGGCGAGCGAGAAGTCTCGTTGACCACGGGCCAGGCAGTGGTGGAGTCGCTTCGTCGGCTCGGGCATGAGGTGCTGGCCCTGGACCCCGCCACGGGATGTTCCTTGTTGGGATCTGAGGGAAAGTATCAGATACCCGGTGAGGCATCTGATCCGGCAAAGACGACCGTGGTGGCAGAGTCCGGAATTTTGTCCAATTCTCTGACGGACGCGGCTTACAGAGATGTTGAGGTCGTGTTCATTGCACTTCACGGCGGCGAAGGTGAGAACGGTACTATTCAGAACTTGTTACATCTGGCCGGGAAGAAGTACACCGGCTCTGACATGGCTGCCTCGGCGGTGGCAATGGACAAGTCGATGTCCAAGCGCCTGATGACCTCCGTCAAAGTGACAACGCCCCATTGGAAGCTGGTTGATGTATCCGCCGCGTTCGACACAGCGGCCGTTGCTGAAGACATCGCGACGGAATTCGAACTGCCCCTTATTGTGAAGCCGAACGAAGGCGGGTCCACTCTCGGGCTGACCAAAGTCACCGCCTGCGAGGAGATTGCGCCCGCGTTGGAGAAAGCCGTAGAACTGGGCGACAAGGTGTTGGTGGAGCAATTTGTCGCGGGCCGGGAAATGACGGTGGCTGTCCTGAACGGTCGGCCGTACTCCGTGGTTGAGATAATACCGACGAACAGTCTTTATGACTACGAAGCCAAGTACACAAAGGGCAAAAGCGAGTACGTCGCCCCGGCCAAGATAGACGATAAGATTGCCGAAGATTTGAAGGTGGCCGCCCTTAGGGTGTATGAAGTGATCGGAGCCTCGGGTTTGGCCCGCATAGACTTCATTCTGGCCCCGGACAGCCGGTTCTACTGTCTCGAGTTGAACAGCCTCCCCGGCATGACGGATCTGTCGTTGGCGCCGATGTCCCTCAAGTGTGAAGGTATAGACTTCGATCGGCTGGTAACCCTGATATTGGAATCCGCGGTCAAGCGGAACGATTAGACTATGGAAAAACTGCACCCTAGAGCCCTGATCTTTGATCTTGGTTCGACCCTGATCGAGTACGAGGCCGTCCCCTGGGACGAACTGGGCGTGGAATGCGCCGAATGCGCCCGACGTTTTTTACTGAAAAAGGGTCTGAATGTCCCCGGTGAGGGAGAGTTCCAGCAGGCCTTTGCGGACATCAGATCCGGCTATCGCCAACTGGCGGAGGAATCACTGGTCGAATGGGACGTGCCCACCGTGGCCGGGAAACTCATGGATCAGCTCAACATTGGACAGGACGACGGCCTGGTTGACGGTTTCTTTGACGCCTACTACGAACCGGTTGATGTCAAACTGTACATCTACGACGATGTACTATCAACGCTTGAGCGCCTCGCCGACAACTATTCGGTTATGGGGCTGATCTCCAACACCGTTTTCCCTGAAAGAGC
>JAAERE010000067.1 GCA_024230675.1 bacterium
GCCGGCCAGATCCTTGAAGTTGGACTCCAGGCCTATGGAAGTAAAAGCGAGGCAGAAAAACCAGCCCCGGATCGTTTTGGTCACGGGATTGATTACCGTAGACTCCACCGCGGAGACATCGCCGGACATCGAGGGTACCACAACAAACGAAAAGAACAGCGACGCCGCCACAAACCCGAGCACAAACTTGGGAAAACGATACCAGATCTCCAGGACGTCCGGGCGCGGTCCGCCGGGGGTGCGCTCTACCGAAGTCACCCAATAGATGGCCACGGCGAAAGCTAGCAGGCCTATCAACACGTTCTGGATCATCTTGACGACGGCGGCCACCTGTTCGGCCTCGGCACCGAGCATGGAACCGGCCGCGACGACGGCGCCGGTGGAGTCTATAGTCCCGCCCATCCAGGCGGCGCCGAGGATGTGATTCATACCAAAGGCTTTGATGGCCAGGGGCATAAAGAACATCATCAAAACGGTAAATATCAAGGTCATGCCCACCGCCAGCGTCAGGTCTTCCTTTTTGGCTCGACAGGAGGCGGCCGTGGCAATAGCCGCCGAGACGCCACATACCGAAGTAGCCGCTGCAATTATCATCACCAGCTTCTTGTTTTTCATTTTCAGTTTTTTGGTGCCGAACAGCCACATGAAAATGACCACCACCGGGGTGACGATCCAGGCTACC
>JAAERE010000068.1 GCA_024230675.1 bacterium
ATAAACCAGGGTCATATTGATGTCACGATGCCCCAGCAATTTTTGTAAAGAGGTAATCGGCATACCTTGATTAACGAGCAAGGTGGCCAGGGTATGCCGCAAGCGATGGCAGGTCAATGGCTCAATACCTGCTTGACGACCAAAGCGATGTAAACGAGCCAACACAAGAGAGTAATTTAAGGCAGCACCTTGAAAAGTTAAAAGATGGTCTGTGGGAGCAGTTTCTCGAACGACCACATAATCGCTAATAATCGACACCAGTTTAGCAGTCATGGGCACCACCCGGTCTTGGTTTCCTTTCCCGTTGCGGATACGTAAACGTTTGCCCGTCAAATCACAATCGCTCAAGCGCAGGTTGAGCAACTCAGACGCTCGCAAACCAGTGTGAGCCAACAAGTAGAACCAAGCCCGGTTGAGGCGGTCATCAGGCTGGTCGGTCTGGGTTTGGGTCTCAATGACTTCAAGCAAGCCTTGAAACTCAGTTGGGGTCAAGTAGCGGGGTAATTGCTGGCTACTCTCAGGTGCTTTG
>JAAERE010000069.1 GCA_024230675.1 bacterium
AAAACTGCTTCCCTAGCAGAATCTGTGGGTAGATTCTGGTTCGGGGAGGGCGCCGAGGTTGTGGTATAGGGCGGTTTCGTAGGCTGTTTGCGTTCGGAAACCGTATGATTTTCTGGTGACCAGTTTTAGCTTGTTGTTGAAGCCCTCGACGATGCCGCTGGAGAGCCGGCCTTCGGCAACGAACCAGTTGAGAACCAGACCACGTTTGTTGCGGAGCATGCGGGCAACTTTCTTCATCGGATCGATCTTGCTTCGCATGGCTCGCGTGCACCATTGGTCGAGGAACTTGCCTGCCCAGGTTGGGCTGGTGTACTCCCAGAATTGTTGGAAATCCTCTTTCATCAAATGGCTCCGCACCGACTTCAGATTGTACTGAAGAATCTCCTTGAGTTTTGACGCCTGCTTTTCGGTCTGGTTCTCGGGCCGTTTCAAGAGAAGCCGGCGAGCACCCTTGAGGACCGGTTCGTAGCCGTCGGCGTGCAGTTGCTTTACCTCGGCGGCACGCACCTTGTCCAAGGCCTTGCTCATCCGCTGCATGATGTGAAAACGATCCAGAACATGAACCGCCTGAGGGGCCTTCTTGGCGATCACTTTCAGGTACGCCTGCCACATGTCGCTACAGACAAACTGAAGCCGGGCCGTGCGATCCCGGCCGAGGAAACGGAAGAAGCGAAGGAGCGTCTTCGCCTTGCGGTCCTGTCCGATCCAGAGC
>JAAERE010000070.1 GCA_024230675.1 bacterium
GCCACATACACCCCGTCCGCCCCGTCCTCAATCGCATTGAGCAGGTGAAGAATATCCACCCTTCCTGTGCAGGGCACCTGGATAATTTTTATATCAGCAGAATAGGAGAGTCTCATGGAACCTGCCAGGTCCCCGGCTGCATAGGCTCAGTACTGGCAGCAAAACGCAATTATTCTGGGTTCAAATTCCCGGGGTTCAACTTCCTGGTTCATATGCACCTCCATTCATCCTTAACAAAGTTTTGCCTCATGATGCCACCTCCTCAAACAGTGCATCGGTCTTGGCGATGATCTGCTGGTCGGTAAAATGGTTCAGTTTTATGGCCTTGCCGGGGCACTCGGCCACACAGGCCCCGCACCCATGGCATTCAGAGGGTGCAATCTCGGCATATCCGTCCACATGAATAAAGGGTATGTTGTAGGGGCAGGTCCGAACGCAGGTAAGACAAACAGCACATTTTTCCCTGGTAACCTCGGCCACCACCCCCCCCACCATGAGGGAATCCCTGGACAGAATAGTCATACTCCTTGCCACGGCCGCCCTTGCCTGGGCAATACTCTCTTCAACGGGTTTGGGATAATGGGCCAGCCCTGCCACAAACAGACCGTCTGAAGCAAAGTCCACCGGC
>JAAERE010000071.1 GCA_024230675.1 bacterium
ACAATTGTGATCGAAACAGCGGCGCTGCCATACCCCGGCATTCCCATTGGAACGGAGCAGAATGCGACCCTCTATTTTGGGGTCACGCAATCTCGACAGAATGGAGCGAGCCGCACGCGCTTTCATCCGCCCCAGCAATAAGCCCAGTGCGGCGTCCTCGGGCGGATGAAGAACCAGGTGCTCATGTTCCGGCATGATGACGTAGCCGAGAATCTTCACATTGTTCTCGGCGCGCAGCCAGTTAAGGGCGTCGAGCACGCACTGGCGGGCAGCGTCATCGGTCAGATACGGATATCTCTGATAGCAGGTAAACGTAACAAAGCGAGCCGTGCCCGTCTTGTCGATGTGGCGGAGATTGGGCATGTAGGAAATCTAAGGACTGGCAAGTAGAGTGACAATCACACTATATCCCACCATGGGAATGGTGGGCCGCTCGGGGATTGCTTCCAGTATGAAGGCTCTGTCATAACTGCGACGTTTACTGATCCCTGACATTTACACTCCTCCTGATAGCATAATAATACTATCCTTTCGGCGTGTCCACCTATCCGGGGGAAACCCAGACCCACCCTACAGATGCTCAATCACACTCCTCCCCCACCGCGCCGATGAGAGCGTTGCAGGCGTTGTTCGAAGGAAGGCACGGTGAGGCGTCGTCCAGGCGGAAATCGTGCGCGTTATCGCAGAACTCGGGATCGATGTGCTGGTTATCGAACAACGTGTCTCGCCCCTCGAGCGGTCCGGTCCAGTCTCCGCCGTCGTTGCCGTAGATAACCGAGCAGGTCAGCAAAGGCACGCTGCCCGCACTATCGGAAATATAGACAGCCCCCCCCAGGGTCGAATGCGCAATAATGCAATTATCCAGAACCGGCGAGGACCTGGCTATCAGGAACAGACCCGCCCCAACCATACTCGAAGAGTTGCCGACAAGCGTACAATTGTCCAGCAGCGGCGAGGCCGACTTGCAGCGAACGGCGCCGCCGGAAACGGTCGCATGGTTGTTCTCCAGAATGCAGTTCCTGATTATAGGCGATGATGACAGACAGTAGAAAGCGCCGCCAAGATTCGTGAAACCGTTTCGAATCGTGAACCCCTCGACCATCACGTCGTCGCCCGCCAGTACACTGAAGCCACGATGTGGCTCGTCAGCGCTTCCCTGCAAATCGATGACGGTCGCCAGTGGGCCGTCCTCAGATTTCACTTTGATCTTCTTGCCGCCAAACGTCAGATCGCGATTGAATTCGCCGGTATAGGTTCCCGCGGCGACGAGCACCGTGTAGTCGTCGCGGGCAGCGTCGATTGCCTCCTGGATAGTCGGCTGCTCTGACGGCACCTTTATTATCAGTTCCAGCTCCGGCAGGCTTTCGCTCGATTTGGAACACCCCACAAAGGCCGCCAGACCGAACACGAATAACGATAAGTAGTAGTATTTCATGCGTCGCGACCTCCGCGCTCGGGGATGCCCTCGGCCGGTGGATTCCGGCTCCTCACAAATATAGTACGGCCCGAACCTGGTTACAACTGGAACCGACGCAGGATTCAGATATGGCTTTCCGGTGAAAGGAATTACGAGGCGAACTTGTCGAATCGCTCCCAGTAAGGCTCGGAGAGCTGATATACCACAAAAGGCTCCTCGCCTTCGGCGGCCTCCGGAGTCTGGTCCGGTTTGGGGACGATTATCTTCAACTGCTCGGCGAAGTCAAAAATCTCGGTGACATCGGTCCGAGGAGCCAGCCGCACCTTTTCGGAGTCAGGCCCGGCAAAAGCCCATTTTGAGCCACGTTTTCCCAACGACCCGACATTGGCCTTGCACAGAGTGTGCAGGTATTGCTGAACTGAATACTGCTCACTGGGGAAGAAGTCCAGTTTCGGCTTGGGCATTTCAATGGAAGCGCCGAGCGCGAGTTCGTATTTGAAGCTTTTGAAAGTACTCATGATTCTACTACAAGAGTCGGCAAAAACAGCCAGAACCATAGCCCCGACAACGATTTATCGGTCCGGATGATCCTTCCGTGGACCGCCCTCCGACATCCTCAGGCCGACGCCGCGAGGCTGTTTGTGGCGCCTCCGCCATCGCCGCTACCTGTTGTCCTGTCGTATCTTAGCCCGACCTCTCGCCTCGTTTACAGGTTTGAGTCGCTCTAATCTACGTATCCCGGGGTCAACATATCAAACAAAAACTTGGTCCTGCCGACAAAAAATGATGGCTCTCTTGCGCCATAATATCGATCTTGTCGAGAGCTTTTGACCGCTAATCGGAGGATGAACATGGCCGCCCACAATTTCAACAATCGGACTTTCAAAGGCGTGGTAAACTATGATTCCGGCGATCTGACCGGCGATACGCGCTTTCATTACTACCAGGACGGCGATGATGTCTGGGGGACTTTCGAGGGCGGCAACATCGTTTCAGGCGCCATCAAGGCGAAAATGATCGAGGACGGCAAGCTTGATATGGAATGGTGGTACACATCTTCCGACGGCGAGGAAATCAAGGGCGTCGGATCTTCGACTCCCGAACTCCTCTCGGACGGCCGCTACAAACTCCACGAATCCTGGACTGTCACGGAGACATCTTCGGGTGCCGGAGTAGGCGTTTCCGGGACCTCAGTTATAGAAGAACTGCGGCCCGATTAGCCGCCACAGCCAAAACCATCAACAAATCCGCGGCAGTTGAAGCCCCACCGGCATATCGACGATACGTCGAGTTCCCAGAGCGGTCAGGAGCGAGACCAGACCGGGACAGTCGGCGGTGACTTCGCCAATCTCAGCGGCCTGATCACCCAACTCGTGAGAGCGCATGGCTCTCAGGACGGCCTCAGCTCGATCGGCTGCTACCGACACAATCATCTTTCCCTCGTTAGCAATATACAGCGGGTCCAACCCCAGAATCTCGCAGGCGCCCCGTACGGGCGGAGCTATTGGGAGACACTCCTCCCTAAGAGCTATCGCCGCGCCAGAGCTTTCCGCTAGCTCGTTAAGCACCGCACCTACGCCACCGCGGGTGGGGTCGCGCATCGCATGGACGGAACCGCCACCAGCCTCCAAAATGTCCGCCACCAGTCCGTTCAGAGCCGCCGTGTCGCTTTGCACCGAAGTCTCGAACGACAAACCCTCTCTTAGAGCGAGGATCGAAATGCCGTGATCCGCAATCGTGCCGCTAATCAGCACCTTGTCGCCGGGCTGAAGGTTTCCCCCGTGAATCTCGAAATTATGTTCAACTACCGCTATGCCGGAAGTATTGATAAACAACTTGTCCCCTTTGCCCCTGTCGACGACTTTAGTGTCTCCTGTGACTATCGGCACTCCCGCCCTCTTTGCGGCCTTGCTCATAGAGGAAGCCACCCGTTTGAGATCAGCGATCGGGAGCCCCTCCTCGACAATGAAACCGGCGCTGAGGCAGATTGGGCGACCGCCACCGGTGCAAAGATCGTTGACCGTACCGTTTACCGCCAGATCTCCGATGTCCCCGCCGGAAAAAAAAAGCGGGTCCACGACATAACTGTCCGTGCTGAACGCCAGACGATTGCTACCTGCCTCAACCAGCGCGTGGTCGTCCAGCCGATTAAGCGAGGCATTGCCAAACGCCCTTAGAAACACTTGAGACACCAGATCACGGCTCATGCTCCCCCCGCTACCGTGAGCAAGCTGGACGGTGTCCTCGTGAATGTTCTCGTGGGACATATTCTGAGTCCTATCTCTCTATAGTGGGGAGCCGGTGACGACCTCCGGCGTAATAGGCGGCGCAGGCTCCTTCGGAGGAGACCATAGTGGCGCCGAGCGGAGTCTGCGGCGTACACTGTTTGCCGAAAGCCGGGCATTCGAAAGGCCTCCTGAGGCCCTGCAAAACGAGCCCGCTGATACAAACCTCCGGCTCCTTTGCCTTCAAATCGCCGACCTCAAAAGCTATCTCCGCATCGTGGGCTCGATATTCAGACCTGAGCCGGAAGCCACTGCTCGCAATGCTGCCTATCCCCCGCCATGCTCGATCGACCGTCTCGAAGACTTCCTCGAGAACTTTTCTAGCTTCAGCGTTTCCTTCCCGGCGGACAACCCGGGAGTATTGGTTTTCAACAGTCGCCCGACCCGCCTCGAGCTGCTGCACGGCGGCGAGAACGCCGCTCAGGATGTCAACCGGTTCAAAACCGGTGACGACCATCGGCAGATTGAACTCCTGGGCTACCGACTCGTACTCTTGCCATCCCATAATCGTGCACACGTGGCCTGCGAGTAGGTACGCCTGCACCCGATTCGTCGGCGAAGACAGCAGACCCCTAATCGCCGGCGGCACGAGTACATGAGACACCAGAAGATAGAAGTTGTCGAGCCCTTCCCGCTTAGCCTGCCTGACCGCCATGGCGCAGTTGGGGGCAGTAGTTTCGAATCCCACTGCAAAGAAGACTACCTTTCGATCCTGGTTTTCACGGGCGATCGCAACCGCATCGAGCGGCGAATACACGATGCGTACATCCGCCCCCCGGGCTTTGATTCCAAAGAGATCCTGCGATGATCCCGGGACACGAAGCATGTCTCCGAAGGACGTTAGAGTGACGTTGGGCTGCCGGGCGATGGCGATAGCCCTATCGATCATCTCCAGTGGAGTCACGCACACCGGACAGCCGGGGCCGTGAACGAGTTCTATCTCCGAAGGGATAAGTTGATCCAGGCCGTTCTTTATGATGGCGTGCGTCTGACCGCCGCAGATTTCCATGATGACCCAAGGGCGCGTGACCGTCTTCTTGATTGCGTCGATGATCTTCCCGACAATCTCGGGATTGCGATACTCATCAAGGTACTTCACTTCTCGTTCCCGTCTTTCTGGCCTTCTTCCAGCGGCCGGCCAAAAATATCCATACCTTCCTCCGCCGCCCGGTCGATCATCTCCTGCCAAACAGCGTACGTCTTCTGCGCCTCAGCCTCGTCGATAACGCTGATGCCAAACCCGGCGTGGACTACAACATACTGCCCGACCTCCGCATCCGGCGTGTACGCCAGACAGGCAACATTGGTTGTCCCGGCGTAGTCCAAACGCCCCATCTTCAGGCCGTTCTCCTCAAATGTCTCGATCAGTTTCCCCGGTATGGCCAGACACATTTATCTATCACCTTCGTAGTTTCGCGATTATCGATCGCCCGAGGCGTATTGAACTCCGGCGATTACCGCCTGTCCGAGCGCCAGGCCACCGTCGTTGGTCGGGACCTGATGATGCGTCAGGACCTCGAAGCCTTCTTTCTCGAGCAGTCCTACCATGTACTCGAACAACAGCTTATTCTGATATGCACCGCCGCTCAGACCGACGCGATTGATTTGTGACTTTTCTCTGGCTGACACGACCGATCCGACCAGCATATTGGATAAAGTGTGATGAAAGCGGCCCGCAATCAGCTCAACAGGTTCGCCGCGCTCCAAGTCCCGCACAATTGCCCGTATCAACGGACCAACATCTATGGGACCCTCCTCCCCGAGTCGGCTATCGTATTCATAGGCTTCAACTGAGTCTTCGCCTGCAACCATCTCAAGCGCAATGGCGCCCTGGGCTTCGTAGGTCACTTCACGGCACAGCCCCAACATTGCGGACACGGAGTCGAAAAGACGGCCACAGCTTGACGTCTTCGGCGAGTTGACGTCCCGATCTATCATCTGTCTCAGGAGATCAACATCGTTCGTTTTGAGATTCTCCCACAACGGAATCCTTAGATCCTGGGCTTTCGCGCCAAACACCGAGAGCAGCCAGCTTACGGCCATTCGCCAGGGCTGCTTTATAGCTGCTTCTCCTCCGGGCATCGGCACGGGCTGGAGCCACGATCGGCGCTCAAAGCCGGCCGCATCGCCGACCAGGATTTCGCCGCCCCAGACAGTTCCGTCCGTTCCGAAACCAGTGCCGTCGAGAACGATCCCGATTGTCGGCGCAGTAATGCCGTTGTCCGTCATCACCGATACCAGGTGCGCATGGTGGTGCTGAACTGCGATGTTTGGCAGTTCTTCTTGCCTCAACGCCCATTTTGTCGAGAGATAACCCGGATGAAGATCATGCGCCAGACAGCCGGGCGTTATCTGCAGAACGTTCTGAAGATGATCTATGCAATGTTTGTAAAAGTCGTAAGCGGCCGGATTGTCCAGGTCGCCAATATGCTGGCTGAGGAACGCGGCCTCACCGCGCGCCAGCGCAATCGTATTCTTCAACTCTCCCCCGCACGCCAGTACAGGGATCGATACCGGTACCGGCAGGCTTATAGGCGCCGGGACATACCCCCGCGCCCGGCGGATCACTCCGGGTTCTCCCGCAGCCACTCGCGCAATAGAGTCGTCGCAACGTTGAAGAATCTCGCGGTCGTGCAGAAGAAAGAAGTCCGCCAGGTTCTGCAAACGTGCCAGCGCCTCCTCGTTGCCGATCGCGATCGGCTCCTCGGACAGGTTACCGCTGGTCATGACGAGGGCGTCGAAGTTGTCTCGCAACAGCAGATGATGCAACGGTGTATACGGAAGCATGAATCCCCAAAACCGGTTCCCCGGAGCAACCGACTCCGCAAGGCCGTGTTCCGGAAGTGCTTCGAGCAACACAATCGGTCTTGTGTGGGACTCAAGCAGCGCCTGTTCCTCGGAGGACACATGACAAATCCGTCGGATCGCGGCCGCGTCGGGGGCCATCAGGGCCAGCGGTTTTTCCTCTCGTCCCTTGCGCCGTCGTAGCTGCCGAACGGCTTGTTCATTGGCAGCGTCCACGACCAGGTGATAGCCCCCCACGCCTCGCACGGCCGCAATCTCACCTCGCTTCAGCCTGGCTACTGTCTCTGCTATGGGATCCGAACAGTTAACCCTTCCGTCTCCGTCCTGAAGCCACACTTTCGGTCCGCAGGCAGGGCAGGCGTTCGGTTGAGCGTGAAATCGTCGATTCGAAGGATCCCTGTATTCTCTCTCACACGACGAACAGAAAGTGAATCCGGCCATCGATGTGTACGGACGATCATATGGGATTTTTTGGATTATGGTATATCGTGGGCCGCAGTTGGTGCAGTTGATAAAGGGATAGCGGTACCTTCTGTCTGACGGATCGTAAAGCTCGTTCAGGCAGTCCCCACAGGTGGCAATATCCGGGGAGATTGAGGTCGTCGCGGAAGACTCGCTGCTACTTTCCCGAATCAGGAACTCTCGATCCCCGACCAGAGGAATATCCTCGAAGGTACAAGTCTGTATCACCGCCAGAGGAGGAGAATTATCTACGAGGGCGGAGCGAAATGCCTCCACGGAATCCTTCGTGCCTTCGATTTCTATGTGAACACCTCGGTCGTCGTTGCGCACCTGACCGGTCAGGCCCATCCGTTGAGCCAGCCGATATACGTGGGGGCGGAAGCCTACGCCCTGCACAATCCCGTTAACTCTCAGGGAGCCGCGTACCCGCATTGTCGCACCAGCCCTTTTGGCCTCGGATGACTGCCCCACGATATATTCCTCAAGCGCGTTTGTGGCTTACCCTTTGACGAAGCCAGTCGTACCATCGGCGGGCGCCCTCGCCGGTGCGGCAGGACAGCTCGATAGTCTCCAGATCGCCGTTAATGGCACGGGCGTTTTCTTTGACCCGGGCCAATTGGAATTCCGAATGCCCCAGGAGGTCAATCTTGTTGACCACCATCAACGAGGACCTCCGAAACATTCCGGGATACTTGAGCGGCTTGTCGTCGCCTTCGGTCGTACTGATGAGCACAACTTTCATTTCCTCGCCAAGATCGTAGCTCGACGGACAGACCAGATTGCCGACGTTTTCGATAAACAGCAAGTCCAGACCGTCGAGCGAAAGTTTCTTTAGAGCCTCGATAATCATACGGGCATCAAGATGGCAGGCGCCGCCGGTCACAATCGGCCGAACCATAGTGCCCCCTGCAGCTCTGAGGCGATCCGCATCGTTTTCGGTCTGAACATCACCGGCAATCAACCCCATCCTGAGCTCTTTGCCCAGCGCCCCCAGCGTTCGTTCAAGGAGGCTCGTCTTGCCAGATCCAGGAGAACTGACCAGATTCAGACAGAGTATACCTCGATCCGTCATCTCCCGGCGCACTTCGGCGGCCAGCCGGTCGTTCTCCGACAACACCTTCTTTTCGTACTTCAGTATGGTCATGCGGTGGCGGATATCCTTTTGTCAGAGTGGGGGTCGTCCACTTCCAGATAGCATATTTCCAGTTCGTTGCCCCCAACGGTCGTCACGCCCCTTCCCTCGCACGTGGGGCACAAGAACTGAAAGTCCCGGACTGCGAATTCGGCTCCACAGTCCCGACACCGGCCGGTTATTGGTACCCGCTCGATCTCCAGCCTGACGCCCTCCATAGGCGTAGCGGCGACGATTGCGTTAAACCCGAATTCCAACGATTCCGGGACGATATCGGTCAGCTCTCCGATTCGCAGGCCTACGGCTCGAAGGCTCTTCAGGCCCCGACGTTCCATTTCCTTCGAAACAGAGTCGACAATGCTTTCCGCAATTTTCAACTCGTGCATGCGCGCTCCGGGATCCCCGTGGATCAGATACCGATAGTGCCTTACAATATGCCATAAACTTGTCTTTTGCAACCAAAATCCCAGCCTTGGCTGGTCCTAATCGCGATTGAGCCTCAGCCCCATAACGGATGGCGCTGCAGGCCTACTAAGCTGTGCAACAATATCTTAATCGTGGCGGCCTAGTCTGCGGCAATCTCATATTTCGCGACAATACGGCCCTTAACGTCGACTTTATGCCTCAACTTTTATGTGAAATATATCACAATACAGGTTGACAATAAAAGCCCATCGGCCGATATTCCTTGTAACAATTCAAGGGGTGCTTTATGAACTTGTTTGTCCTGCCAACAACTTCCTGTCATGGCCTGAACGGACCAACAACAAACTTGTCCCGAGCCGAACCTTGCGCTATTACTTATAGGTTCGGAAGCCAGCCGACATCGTTCTCGATGTCCTACCGAAACGGCGACCCTATAGATCGGACGTTGCTATGAACAAGGATGCATCGACAACCGGCGAGCAATTTAGAATCACCCAGGACCAGCTTCAGAAACTTCTGGATGTTCTTAGGGACCAGGGCTACGAAACGGTCGGTCCCACAGTCCGCGAGGGTGTGATCACCTACGATCAAATAGACGGAGTCGAGGATCTCCCGATCGGGTGGACCGATGAACAGGAACCCGGCAAGTACCGATTGAAGAAACGGAGCGACAAGGCCCTGTTCGGTTACGTTGTGGGGCCTCACTCCTGGAAGAAGTTCGTCTATCCCCCGCGCCAGCTTCTGTGGCGGATGCACAGAGACAACGGAACTCAGAAGCTGGAGGAGCCGTCGGAGGATTATCCCCGCTATGCGTTTTTCGGCGTCCGGAGCTGCGAGATTCAGGCCCTGGCCGTCCAGGACAAGGTGTTCATGGGCAGTGATTACAGGGATCGCTACTACGCCTTACGCCGGAAGGACAACCTGATTATTGCCGTCAACTGCGTGGAGCCCGGCGGCACCTGCTTCTGCGCCTCGATGGACACCGGCCCCAAGGCACGAAAAGCCTTTGACCTGGCCCTCACCGAAATAGTCGAGAAGGATCAGCATTACTTCCTGATCGAATCCGGCTCGGACATAGGGACAGACATACTCTCCGAGCTTAAGTCCGATCCGGCGACCGACAAGCAGATAGCCAGAGCCGACGAGCTTCTCGAGAAGGCAGCCCGGAACATGGGACGGCAGCTCGATACCACCGATATCAAGGACCTGTTGTATCGCAACGCGGAGAATCGTCATTGGGAGCAGGTTGCGAAGCGGTGCCTGAGCTGTTCCAATTGCACGATGGTCTGTCCCACCTGTTTCTGCTCGACGGTTGAAGATACTACCGATCTGACCGGTACCTCGGCCGAACGGGTGCGTCGCTGGGACTCCTGCTTCACGCTGGAGTTTTCGTATATTCACGGTGGGGCCGTGCGACCTTCAGAACACACTCGTTATCGCCATTGGATCACGCACAAGCTGGCGTCGTGGCAGGATCAGTTCGGTACTTCGGGTTGTGTCGGCTGCGGCCGCTGTATTACCTGGTGCCCGGTGGGTATCGACATCACGGAAGAAATCAAGTCTTTACAGGATAGCGAAAGCCTCACTTCCGATGAGGCAAAAGCCAAGGAGTGACCTATGCAGGACCTGGGTCCGTATCTGAAAGAGCATCCCTTCCTCTCCGGAATGACCGACAGCCACATAGACCTGCTGGTTGGGTGCGCCTCGAACGTCAAGTTCGACATTGGCGACTTTGTGTCCCGCGAGGGACAGCCGGCCAAGCAGTTTTACTTCGTGCGCCACGGCAAGCTGGCCGTTGAGCTACAGACGCATGACCGGGGACCGATGATGATCCAGACTATCGGCGAGGGTGATGTACTGGGCTGGTCCTGGCTTTTCCCGCCCTATGTCTGGCACTTTGACGTCAAGACCGTGGAACTGACCCGCGCCATTGCGATGGACGGGGAATGTCTCAGAAACAAGTGTGAGGAAGATCACGAACTGGGGTACGAAATCATGAAGCGCTTCTCGCACGTCATGGTCAATCGCCTCAGCGCCACCCGACTCCAGCTTTTGGACATTTATGGCAAACGCAAGTGAGATTTTACAGCCTGAGGCCCTGAGCAATGAAATGCTCCCGCGCCTCTATACGGTGAACAAGCTCTACAAGGATACGCACGATACGTTCACCATGGAGCTCGTTCCTGCCGACGGAGGACCTTCGATGTCCTTCCTCCCCGGCCAGTTCAACATGTTGTACGTGTTCGGCGTCGGCGAAGTCCCCATATCTATCAGCGGAGACCCCGACCGCGCTATCCCTCTAGTGCATACACTGCGTGAAGTGGGCAGCGTAACCAGCGCGCTCAGGACGCTCAAAGCCGGCGACACGGTCGGTGTGCGCGGACCTTACGGCACGGCCTGGCCGGTCGATCAGGCGGTGGGCCACGACCTCGTGCTGCTGGCCGGCGGCATTGGTCTGGCGCCCCTGCGGCCGGTACTTTATTCAATTCTATTTCGGCGGCGTAAGTACGGTAAGGTCGTGCTCCTGTTCGGCACCCGAAGCCCCGGCGATATCCTGTACAAAAAGGAGCTTCAGAAATGGCGATCCCGCTTCGATCTCGACATTCACATCACGGTTGACCGGGCGATTCGGCCGTGGCGCGGGAATGTGGGCGTCGTCACGAGCCTCATTCCCAGAGCCTCATTCGATCCCATGCATACGACGGCTATGATCTGCGGACCGGAAATCATGATGCGGTTCAGCATCATGGAACTGACAAAGCGTGGCGTACCCGAGGACCATATATGGGTATCGATGGAGCGAAACATGAAATGCGGTTGTGGCTTCTGCGGTCATTGTCAGTGCGGACCGCTGTTTGTCTGCAAGGACGGCCCGGTGTTTGTCTATCCGCGCATCAAGGACCTAATGAACAAATACGAGATATAACATGCCAGCCAAAAAGAAGCCAAAACTGGCGGTCTGGAAGTTTGCATCATGCGACGGTTGCCAGCTAAGCCTGCTCGACTGCGAGGATGAGCTGCTGGCGGTAGCCGGGGCGGTACACATCGCCAACTTCCCCGAAGCCTCTCGGGCCGTCGAGAAAGGTCCTTACGACGTATCTCTCGTCGAGGGATCGATCACAACGCCCCACGACGCCGAGCGCATACACAAAGTCCGACGACAGTCCAAGTATCTCATAACGATCGGCGCTTGCGCAACGGCCGGCGGCATCCAGGCTCTGCGCAATTTCAAAGACGTCCGCGAGTTTACTTCGATCGTCTACGCTAACCCGGACTACATCGAAACGCTGGAACGTTCGACGCCTATCCGCCATCACGTGTTTGTAGATTTTGAACTGCGCGGCTGCCCGATCAACAAGTACCAGCTGCTCGAAGTCATCAGCGCCTTGCTGAACAATCGCAAACCGGTTATTCCCGAGCATAGCGTCTGTGTGGACTGCAAGCTTGCCGGGAATCCATGCGTAATGGTCGGGCACGGCACGCCTTGTCTCGGGCCGGTAACTCAGGCCGGATGCGGCGCTATCTGCCCGTCGTTCAACCGCGGATGTTACGGCTGTTTCGGCCCCAAGGAAACGCCCAACCTGCCTTCGCTCAGCGAGCAATGGCAAGCTATGGGCGTAGACAAAACGAATCTCGTGCGCGCCTACCGCGGCTTCAACGCTTTCGCCGAACCTTTCCGAAAAGAGAGCGAGTCCCATGAAAACGGGTAAGACCAAAACTATCAAAGTCAACTATCTCGCGCGGGTCGAAGGCGAGGGCGCCCTGCATATCAAGATCAAGGATGATCAGGTCAAAGACGTGAAGCTCAAGATTTTTGAGCCGCCGAGGTTTTTTGAGGCGTTTCTTGAGGGCCGCGATTTCATGGAGGCCCCGGACATCACGGCCCGCATCTGCGGTATCTGCCCCATCGCCTACCAGATGAGTTCGGTCCACGCGATGGAGAGCGCGCTCGGGATCAAGGTTGAAGGACAGCTTCGCGCCCTGCGTCGCCTGATATACTGCGGTGAGTGGATCGAAAGTCACGTCCTGCACGCTTTCATGCTCCACGCTCCCGATTTCCTGGGCTATCAGGACTCCATCCAAATGGCTGCCGATTATCCCGAACAGGTCAAAATGGGTCTGGAGATAAAAAAGATCGGCAACGGGCTGATGACCACCGTGGGCGGCCGCGAGATTCATCCGGTCAACGTCCGGGTGGGGGGCTTTTATCGCGCTCCTGAACTCAGCGAACTGGCGCCATGTGTTGAAAGGCTCGAGTGGGCGCGGAACGCGTCGATGGAGGCCGTTCGCTGGCTCTCCACGCTGAACTTCCCGGAGTTCGAGGTTGACTATGAATTCGTAAGCCTCAGTCATCCCGACGAGTACCCCTTTTGCGAAGGCCGCTTGAAATCCAACAGAGGTTTGGATATTGCGATTGACGAGTTCGAAGATCACTTCGAAGAAGAGCACGTCAAGCACTCTACCTCGCTGCATTGCCACTTGAAAGAGCGGGGCAATTACATGGTGGGGCCGCTGGCACGGTTCAATCTCGAGTACGAAAAGCTCCCGGAAATTGCTAAAGAAGCAGCACGAATCGCCGGTCTTGAGCCTGGTTGCAGGAATCCATTCAAATCGCTGCTGGTGCGCATGGTTGAGACGGTGTACGCCTGCGACGAAGCAATTCGGATCATCGCCAACTACGAAAAGCCCGAGAAGTCGTTCATCGAGGTCACGCCCAAGAAATCAACCGGTTGCGGCTGCAGCGAAGCTCCCCGAGGAATCTGCTATCATCGTTACAGCATGGATGATTCGGGCGCAATCACAGCGGCCAAGATTGTCCCGCCGACCTCACAGAATCAGGGAACAATCGAGGACGACCTTCGGCAGCTCATTCCCCTGCGTCTGGACCTGCCCCTGGACGAACTGACCTGGCAATGCGAGCAGGCGGTTCGCAACTACGATCCCTGTATCTCGTGCTCGTGCCATTTCCTGAAGCTGCACATTGAGCGGGGATAACCTATTGGCCGTTATAAGGGTCATAGGTGTGGGCAACGAGTTTCGGGGGGATGACGCCGTGGGGCTGATTGTCGCGAGCAGACTACGAGAGCAATTACCCAAATCAATTGAAATCATTGAGCACACCGGCGACGGCGCGACGTTGATGGACGCGTGGGAAGGCGCCGACCGCGTGTATATCATAGATGCCGTGAAGTCCGGCGC
>JAAERE010000072.1 GCA_024230675.1 bacterium
TCGTCAGTCTCCTGGGTTACTGCTGTGCATAAGGTTTATTCACCTGAACTGTACAGTTCTCCCTCGTCCTCAGAGATGCTATCAAATCTATCATGTAATTCTTGGGCAGCTCTGGGGATATGTAATACGCGCCATCAAAGAGTTCTTGATCTTGACCAAGCTGGCCCGCTTTGCGCGCATCGTCGAGCACGGCTTGATGATGCGTCCACAGGCAGATTCCAATGGATACCCAAATCCCTTGGTGTTGAATTCCGCGCTCTCGTCAATGACGTCTCCAGTGACAAACTTGATGGAAATGCCTATGACATCCGGCTTGAACCTGGCGATCTGTTCTCCCAGCCCGTTCAAGTCTTGAGCATACAGGCAGTCAAAGACCTCGACCGTATGCCCGGCCTTTAGCGCTGCGCCGGCAATGTACGCCGGGCCAGATGGAGAAGCGGGAAGGGTGCTGAATGAGATGATGAGTACTTGCATTTTGCTCTCCTCTATATCTGTTTCCAGTAGTAACTGCTCAGCCTAGTCAGTGTACTGTTTCTCAGGCTCTCAGCCCCGTCCCCGGGGCGTCTGGGGCAAGAATACCTCGCTTGCAATTGTCTCGTTGCATGGGCCGTCCCCGAGGACTTACACGCAGTTTGACTTCTAAGTGAGAAGAGGTATACTATCAAACTAGGAGGACAAACGAAATGGAAGCAACAATCGCGCAATTTGAACAATATCTTCAGAGCCGGTATCCGCATAGTCCCACATCCAAGCACTATGGGTACGATTTGCGACAGTTTAGTCGATTGATCGACAAGCGCCCGCGTGCAATCACGCGAAAAGACGTGGATCGCTTCATCGAAGAGCAACTGGGGCGCGGTTTGGCAGCTAGCACAGTCAACCGGCGATTGACAGCCTTGCATGAATACTTCGAGTACGTAGCAGCCGAGGAGGATGTCGATGACTGGCCAAACCCGGTACAATGGAGCCGACACAAGGTCAGAGAAAGCAAACCGCTGCCGCGGGATGCGAGCGAAGCGGAAATCGTACGGTTGTTTGAGCAAATCACGCAGCCGCGTGACGTGGCGATGTTTCGGTTGATGTTGGATGTGGGACTGCGAGTAGGGGAGGTAGCCAAGTTGTGTACGGACGATCTGACGCTGGAAGCGGATGGTCAGCGGGGGCGACTGCGGATACAGGGGAAAGGAAATAAAGAGCGTTTTGTCTGGCTGTTGGACGAGACGTTGCAGATCGTGCAAGCCTGGCTGGACGTGCGGCCTGCCGTGACTGCCACAGCGTTGTTCATCACCCGCCGCAAGCAGGCTTTCAGCGTGCGGGGCATTCAAGAGCGTCTGACACACTACTGTCGTTTGGCTGGGGTCAAGCTCAGTCCGCATCAGTTGCGACACAGCTTTGGACGACGGATGGCTGAAGCAAACATGCCGGTGACAAGTTTGGCGGCGTTGCTGGGCCACGAGCAAGTGACCACGACCCAAATCTACATCAGTGGGGCAGGGTTGAACATTCAGGCCGACTATCAGGTTGCCATCGGGCGCTTGCAGGCCGAACGCCCGACTGCCAACCTCACCCCAAGAGAGACGGTCGTGTTCTCGGAGTTGTCGGATGTATGGAGTTTGGCCGGTGTGGAACCTTCGGTCGCGTCCAGCGCGCTTGAACCTGATCAAGTTGACGTGCAACGGTACTGGGAAGACTTGCCTCTCTGGCTGGCAGAATGCTTGGAACCTTACATTCGCTATCGGCAACGTCGTTGGAAACCCAGCCAAGTGGCACATCATACCCGGGTCCGCTTGCAAACCTTGCGCGGAATATGGCGCTGGCTGCTGGATGAGGAACATAGCGGCAGTTTGGCTGACCTGCGCCGCACACACCTGCAGCACTTTGTCGACACCCGTCTGACCTCCGGCATCAGCCCTTCCACTGTGAATCGCGAACTGAGCGAGTTGTGGGCGTTGCTGCGCTACTATGAGGAACGTGGCGTCGCGATTTGTCCCTCGGTGTTTCGCATTCCACGACCCAAGGAAGGGGAACGTTTGCCCCGCTTTCTCAGCGAGGAAGCCTATCGTCGTCTGGAACAACAAGTGATCCAAGCTACGCAAACGGGTACCCGCGATGACTGGCTGAACCGCGCCTGGTTCTATTTGCTCAGCGAAGCCGGACTGCGCCTCGGTGAAGTCCGCGACTTGCGGTTGGGCGACATCGATTTGGCCGCGCAACGCTTGCTGGTGCGGGCGGGCAAGGGCAATCGTGATCGCAGTGTCCCACTGTCGCCCAAGTTGCTGACCAGCCTGCGCAATTATCTGCCGCTGCGTGGCCCGGCCCAGAGCGACCATCTCCTGCTTTACAGAGAACAGCCCCTCAAGCCGACTTTCATCCAGGGACGCTTGCGCCGCTGCGGTCAGCAAGTTTGTGTCAACGTTTCGCCGCATCGGTTGCGCCACACATTGGCTACACGTTTGTTGAACGAGGGCATGCCTATCACCTCTCTGCAAAGATTTCTGGGCCACGAACACGTGGCGACGACGTTGATCTATGCGCGGGTACATAATGAAACCGTCCAACGGGATTATGAGCGCGCCTATGCGCGCCTTAATGCCAGCCCTGCGCTGGCGGAAGAACTTTTTAAAGCTCCCACTCAGGGGGTTGCGTCTCAATCGGTCATCTCCAAGTTCAACTGCGTATAAGAGGACGGGGCTGCGAGCCTGAGAAACAGTGCTCTACGCGGTATCCTCTTCCTGCGCGCAACTCATCACTGCGCGCGCGATGCTCGTGTACCCGGTGCAGCGGCAGAGGTTTCCCTTGTAATATTCCCGCAAGTCCGCCTCTGTGACCCCCTTGAGCTTTGGATTCTCGTCGTACAGAGCTTTGCCCATCAAAACCATTCCAGAGGTACAGAACCCGCACTGTACAGCGCCGTGTTCGACGAACGCCTCTTGAATCGGGTGCAGAGTCCCATCCGGTTCAGCCACGCCCTCGATGGTCGTGATCTCGCTCCCGTCGGCGGCGACGGCCAACGTCAGACAGGCCATGACCGGAGCGCCGTCCATGATCACCGTACAGGCTCCGCACTCGCCGATCCCGCAGGCATACCTGGTCCCCGTCAATTGCACCTCTGGCGCCTCCCGGATGACGTTCAGCAGCAACTCGTTCGGATAGACGCTCAGGGTACGTTCCTTGTCATTGATGACGAACGTAATCTCTTGCTTGTTCATTCTGCTCCTCCTGCTCTCTCCCACGCCGCTTGGATACCATCTCTGACCAAGCTCTTGACCGCCGCTTGCCGGTACTCTGCCGTCGCACGTCCCAGCCTCGTCCGTTTGCTCGGCTTTACTTCCAGCGCAGCCTGCGCGCTGGCGTATTCGACCAACGCCTCGCTGTACGTTTCGCCTGCCAGGGCCTCTTCTGCGCGCCTGGAACGGATCGGCGTCGTCGCTACCGATCCCAGGGCGATCCGGCACGAGCGCACGTGTCCATCTTCCCGTTCGAGCGCGACAGCCGCATTCACCGCCGCAATGTCTGCCGCAACCCGGCTGATCTTGAGGAACGCGCTGCCCAGCCCAGGCGCGGGGTCAGGCAAGATGACGTGGGCCAGTAGTTCGTCGGGGGCTAGCACCGTCTTTCTGGCGCTGACAAAGAACTGGTCGAGCGGGACAACCCGCTCGCCAGACGGCCCTACGATCTGCGCCTGCGCACCGAGCACCAGCAATGCCGGGGGCGAGTCCGCCGCAGGCGAGGCGCTGCACAGGTTGCCGCAGATGGTTGCCATGTTCCGAATCTGGAGAGACCCCAGATGTCCGGCGGCTTCGGCCAGCGCGGTATATTTCTGGGCGACTGGTTCGGAACGCTCGACTGAGCGAACCAGCACCGCCGCCCCGATAGAGAA
>JAAERE010000073.1 GCA_024230675.1 bacterium
ATATTGTCGGCGAGGTGGGCCAGGTGGCCGGCTCAGTGAGTAAGGCTAACATCAAGGTGACCAAGGCCGCCCGCCACGGGGTGATAGCCGTTACGCAAACAAATCAAGGTATGGAAACCATCCGCAGCCGTACCGCCGACGCCGCCAACAAGGTCAAAGAGATGGGCTCCCGCTCCAAAGAGATTGGCCGCATCGTCGAAACTATTGACAACATCGCCGATAAAACCGATATGCTGGCCCTCAACGCCGCGGTTGAAGCCGCCCGCGCCGGCGAGTATGGCCGGGGTTTTGCAGTGGTGGCCGATCAGGTCCGCAAACTATCCGAAGACTCCAAAGAGGCCACCCGCGACATCGACGATCTGATTGAACGAGTCCAAGATACGATTAACGAAGCTGTGGCCGCTATGGAACACACCGTCACCGAAGTAGACCATGGCGCTAAACTGGCGGAGGACACCACCAAATCGCTACAAGATATTATGCAAGCCGCCGAAGGCGCCGCAGTGATGGCCGAGCAAATTAACGGAGCGGCGGCCCAACTGAAACAAAAGAGTGGGGGCATCGTAACTGCCATCGAAGCGGTTAGCGCCGTGGTAGAAGAGAACACAGCCGTGGCCGAACAAATGGCCGCCGGCAGCCAGGAGACTACGGACGCCATGGGAAACGTGGCCAGCATAGTCGAACAAAACACTGCCTCCATCGAAGAGGTAAGCGCCTCGACCGAAGAGATGTCGGCCCAGGTGGAAGAGGTAGTGGCTTCGTCCGAGGAACTCTCGGCCCTGGCCGAAGAACTACGCGCCGCTACCAGCCAATTCCAGTTGGAAGGGATCGCCCAGTTTGAAGCAGTGCAGCCGGTAAGTATCCCGACGCCGGCGCCAGAAGTTCCCGACAGCCAACACAGAGTTTCCGAGCCCCAACACGCAGACGCAGAGCCGGCGCCGGTAAATAATCAAGGCAACGGCTATAACTAACCACTGTAAGCCTTCAGGGAGTAGCGCCCCCCAAGCAAAGGGATTCTGGCTACAAGCATCTTTTGAGAGTGCTTAAA
>JAAERE010000074.1 GCA_024230675.1 bacterium
AAGTATTTTGCGACCGATGACCCCGTGGGGCAGATGGTTGTCGTCAACGACAGCCTCAACTGTCTGGTCACGGGCGTACTCAAGGATATTCCGCAGAACACTCAGCTCTTCTGCGAGGTCATCATTTCGTACGCTACTCTGACGAGTATCGGGCACGATGTTGGTTCGTGGGATAACCTCGGCAACGATTATGTGTATCTTCTGGCCAACGAAGGCGTCGATCCTGACGAGATGCAGCGAAAGATCACGACCGTTGCGGGCAAGTATCTGGACCCGGACGAGGCAGGCAAGTACTCGTTTCGGATTCAGGCACTCAAGGATATATACTTCAACGCTTATTCCTCGGGCAATATGGGTGAACTCAGGCCCGGCGGTGAAATATCGTTGATGTACGAGGTAGGCATAGTTGCCCTCTTTGTCCTGCTGCAGGCGATAGCCAATTTCATCAACCTGTCCACCGCCCGTTCCGCCGATCGCGCCAAAGAAGTGGGGGTGCGCAAGGTGTTCGGCGCCAGCCGGGCTCAACTGGTGCGCCAGTATATCGGCGAATCCATGGTCATGAGCGGGGCCGCCACTCTGATCGCTGTCGCCTTGTATGAGGCCCTCAAATTCAAGGTCAGCGGTTTGATGCCCCGCGAACAACTGGTGGACTTCTACGCCGACCCCTGGATGCTGCTGTCCGTGATAGCGCTCATGCTCATAGTGGGCGTACTGGGTGGTTTTTATCCCGCGCTGTATCTCTCTCGCTTCCGCCCGATTACTGTCCTGCAGAGCAAGGTGAGCGCCCGTTCATCGCGTTCGCTGTTGCGCAAGTCGCTGGTTGTGCTTCAGTTCGGAATCGCGGCTCTCTTTGTTTTTTGCACGATTACCATTATTCGCCAGCACAACTTTGTTACTTCCGTGAATGTCGGTTTTGACACCGAGAACATGCTGATAATGGATTTCGAGGGTGAGAACGCGGCCGAAAATTGCGCCCTGATGAAAAACGAGGTACTGCTCAAGAATAGGGTTTTGGACGTCAGCGCCTCCAATTGCCCGCCGGGGCGGCAGAACTATCGCGGTCACGCCTACTACAAGAACGAGCAGAGGCTGGATGAAGATCTCTTCACAACCAAGACTTTCGAAATCGACTACGACTTCATATCGACCTTCGGTCTTGAGATAGTTGAGGGGAAGGCATTCTCCAGAGAAGATCAGGTCGGGGCCGGTATTCCGATAATCGTTACGGAAGCCGCCGTTGAGGAGTTGGAAGTGAGCAACGCTATCGGGCACAAGCTCTACGGCAGCGGGGACAGAGCTTACGAAAT
>JAAERE010000075.1 GCA_024230675.1 bacterium
CGGTCACAAGCCTAACCTGTCGGCTTCAGTAAGCATGGCGTCTCGCACCAGCAGGAAGAATTCCTCCAGGTCGAGCCCCAGGTTTGAGCAGGCCGCCATATTCTCGCGGGCAGCGCCGGCGGCAAATCGTTTTTCCCTGAATCGGCGCATCATGAAGTTGGCGTCGACAGAAGCCAGCTTTTTGTGCGGATGCATGAGCGCGCAAGCGACCAGAAAACCCGTAGTAGGATCAACCGAGTACAACGCCCAGTCAAGACGGCTCTCACAAGGAACGTGCCCGGGATGAGCGTGGATGGCGTGAAACACTTCCTCGGGCAGCTCATACTCGGCCAGCCACTCGCGAGTAACGTACGTATGGTAATGCTCGTCGTCTTTTGTCTCGTTGTAGTCGAGATCGTGCACCAGGCCTACCAGCCCCCAATAGTCAGGGTCTTCTCCGAGATGCTCGGCCAGGCGGCGCATGGCTATTTCCACCGCCAGGATGTGCTTGAGCAGGTTGTTTTTGCCGATTTTCTCGACAACCAGGTCATAGGCGATCTCGCGAGTAAGTTTCAATTCCATGGTCCGTTAAATAAAAAGGTTATAGCAAACAATGTCAAGTGGAGCCCTGAGGTCGACGTTAACCGCCTCAATCGAGAAAGTCCCAGGTAAAACCGTAATAATTATACCGACCGAGCGACTGGAAGTATTCCCGAGACGAAAACTGGTTAGTCAGCATATTCTGGACAATCCAATGAAAACGAAAATTACCCATGCGGAAGGACAGCTTACCGTTGAGGACCAGCTCATCGCCGAGGCCCATCTGTTCATATCCATCGTACGGCCCCGTGTACTGCACTTCGCCGTAGGCATAGAAGTGAATCAGTTTCTGACTCCAGAAAATGTGCAACTCGGCGCCGCCGAACGCCTGGTATTCCGGAGAGTACGCTTCGTTGTCAGCGTCCGGATAGTCGACATAATGGTAGCTTCCGCCGCCCTTAAAAGCGAACAGGTCCGTCAGCGCCAATCGGCCGACAGCCGTAGCCGTGGCAAAGTCGACGTCGTTGTTGACCGGCGAAAAGACGGCTATGCTGCTGTCCATATACCTAATCCATTCGATGCCGTCGATAATCCTGCCTCCCGTAGCCGAAAGCGCGAGACTCGTGTTCATCGAGCCCAGTTCGACACCAAGAGCGGCGGTCAACAGGCGCTCGGATTTGAGACCGGGGTTGCCTTCGTCCGCGTAATCGTTAAATCCCGAGCCATAAACAGAGGCTTCCTGGTAACGAAGATTCAGCTCATAAAGCGAGGGCGCGCGTTCGGAATATCCAACTGAAGCAAACAAGTAGAGCCGATCCGACTCGCAGGTTATTAGAGCCGAAGCAGCCGGCAACACCTTGAAGTCCTCGACATAGCGCCCGCGAGCATTGACGGCCAGGCGATAACTGTCGCCCCGATGCGCCATGCTAAGGGATGCACCGCCCGTCAGGCGTTCCTCCGCATCGGTCCAATCGTCAAATTCGAGATAATCGCCGTCGACTTCGGCCCTGAAAGCGGATCCTCCCCACATCCATTCGCGCGATAGCTCCAGCCCGTGCCCGGTGTGTTCCAACCGCGCTCGGTATCCCCAAGCAACGCTGCTGGTCTGTCTCAGGTGAGTGTAGGCGATCTGATTCCTGACTGAATGCTCTGCGTTGTGTTTTACAAAAGCCAGGCTCCCCTGCCGGTCGATGCGATCGCGTTCATGCGTCGCTCCTCCGACGTCCGGACGAACGAGGAACGGCCCCTCACGATCATAAATCCAGCCCGACGCCTGAACAGCTACGGTTCTCCCAAGCGGGAAAAACACATCTGCCGACTGGTGATAAGCATCGTCGCCGCGCCCGAGAAAAGCGCCATCAGCGCTGCGGTACCCGATCGACATATCGATCTCCCGGCCGCCGGTAAACAGCTTGGAATATCGTCCTCGCGCGTATGAGTAGGCGTAAGATCCCTTGTCGACAAGAAAAGTGCTTTCCGGCGAGGTCGTTTTCGGTCTCTTGGGCCGCGTCAATAGTGTGGCCACGGAGTGGTCGCCGCCGAACACCATTCCCATCGGGCCGGGGAGAATCACCACCTGGTCATCCAGCGCCGTCGGAATGTCGTTGAGGTCGATCATACCGTCTGGTTCCACAATGTGCTCAAACGGGGTCAGCGTCCTGCCGTTGGTCAGTACGGCGAGCCGATTACCCTTCAGACCGTAAGGCTGTACGGTTTTTCGCATGGGCGTGATTTGATGATCGGTCACGACAAAACCGGGATCAAATCTGAAATAGTCGCCGGCGTCGTGGTAAAAAGCGCGGTCAAGGTCCTGCCGGAGATTCCAGCGCGACGACAGAAGCCAGGTGGCCAGAGAATCGAAATACGAAAAAGGATCTTCGACCGCCACAATCTCCGCTCGCTGTTGATCCTCCCAGCGTAGCCGATAGCGAGTCTCGAATTCCAGCAGGGAGCGTTGGGCCTCGTTTAGCGTGTCCAACAGAACGTCGGGATATACGATGTTTATGGAATCTTCAAGCGTCCCCAGCTGCGGCGAGGAGATAGTGTCCTCGACCACGGCGGAATCCGACTGAACCGTCGACAAATTATCAATAGTCAAAAGTGGTGCAGGCACGGAATCATCGGCCGACGCCGATACCGGCAGCAACAGGCACGTGAATACTAAAATCGCATATTTGCTCATAGCCTTGCTCGTTCTCGCTCATATAAGTGCAGGACGACGCCGAACAGCAACGGGAAAATGAACAAATTGCCTGCCAGAGAAATTGCGACGAAAGGCAGTCCCCCTATGAAGCGCGGCCAGAACGGCTGGTAGACCCAGGCATCAACCAAACTCACCGGAATGAAAAAAGCAAGAGTGCACGAGGCTGCGGCCAGGACAAGAACAGCGATTTTAGTAATACGGGAAGGCGCTGCCAGTATATAACGTCGGAACATTCGGCCGAGCAAGCCGCAGGCGGCCATACCAGCCACCTGAGCGATCATGACCCAGGGCGTAGCCGGACCGTAAGGATTGAAGAAAGTCCACAGCCACTGCCCGATCCCGCCGGCCAGCAGACCGGGAAAGAATCCCCAGAGGAAGCCGGCAGCAAAAGCCAGAAAAAACGAGAGCTTGACGTTGAGCAGCGGAGCCGTAGCCCAGGCCAGCACATAAATCAGAGCGGCGAAAAGCGCAATCCGAGTGATGAGCCGGGCCTGTAAGATCATCTGATCACGGCCACCTTGACCTTGTCTTCGGCCAACAGTTCAGTTCTCTCGGAGCCCTCATAGAGCCGGGCATATGCCAAGTACACGCCGGAGGCAACGTCCCTCCCGGACTGGTTCTTCATGTCCCAGCCTATCTCGAATACACGGTAAGCGCTATTGCCGGTAACGTCCTCTCCGATGGGATCCCCGCCCAATGATCTGACGTATTCACCGGCAACTGTATACAGGTCAACCAGCAGCACGGCCGTGCCCGACAACGGAGACGCAACAGTGACCGTGGGATACTGGAATCGGAAAGTTAGGGGCGCTCCGCCCATCTCGGCTACCACCGCCGGGTTGGGATAGGGTGACAACACGCTCGGGCCGTGAAGCTCTGCGGTCTCGAGTGAGGCTGCATAACCCAAGCGGAGATAAGTCGTCGGACTGTAAAGGCTGGGGGCTGGGGTGGCCGGAGTAAACACGACGGTCACGGCACGATATTCCCGGGCATCTATCAGACCGAGAATCGAGTCCAGGAACATGCCGCCGCCTAAGAAATTCCAGTCGCTGGTGGTATCCCTGAGTATATCGTGTCTGTCCGGATCGACCCGGGATTGACAAATCGCTGAAACACCCCAGACAAGACCGGGCACGGTATCGAGAGCAAAAACATATATCGACAGCAACGTATCCTCCGGCACAAGTGACTCCAGGTTCTCGAACCTTATGAAACTCGAGGAATTGTACTGCGGCCGGAAGGGATTCTCATTGTAGCTGACGAAGTCAGGGTAGGTGCTGTGCCGGGCCATTGACTCCAACGGGAAATAGTCGTAGTTGGCGGCTTCGGAGAAGCCGATTCCCTCGGGCGCTTGATCGGCGTAGGGCCCCGTGAAATAGTTCCAAATGGAGAAATCACGCAGAGCCGAGGCCAGACTAGCGGTGTAACATGTATCGGCGCTGGAAGTATCACAAATAGCGTGGCTGGCCGAATCGATCGCTTGATCGATGCTGAACAGGAAATTGTGTCCGGGCATAGAGCCCGATCGATCCCAGATGAACTTTATAATCTCCGGCCCATAGACCTCAGACAAGTAGATGGGGAAAACCACTGAAGCGTAGTGGTGAACGTTGTCGTCTGATTGGATAGACCATCTCGGGTCGCTGTAGAAAATCGGCAGGAGGAGGTAGTAGTCGTTGATCTCATCGTACTGCTGTTCTTCCATCCACACGGCTGACATCTCATACCAGACGATGTCCTCCGTAGCATCCATGGCAAAGTGTGAGGCGTGGAAGATTTCGTGCGCCAGCGTCACCTGGGCCGCCGCCAGGGGATTGTTAACATATTCGGGAAGATGCTGGAAGTCGTGATCGATCTCGATCCATACGGCGGCTTCGCGAATGTCGCCGCTGCCGGTGCACAGCGTATCGTTGTACGTGACGCCGTAGTAACCGAAGGACATGGCCGTCAGATAGATGTCGAGCCGGGGGTCGTCTTCAACCGCACACGAAGTATCGGGAATCGGCCGCTTGTACCCCATGTTCGCAAATATGTGGTCGAAGGCCGAGTCAGCGGCCAGCGCCACAGCTTCAACGTAGTCCGGGACACCATCGCTGTCGTTGTCCACATTGGCTTCCCACACGGTATGGGGACTGCCGGGATCGGTCTCATAGTGAATTCGCACCTCGTCCCCGGGCGGATCGTAATAGAAGCTCATAACCGGACGGGAGGCGAACTCTACGCCCAGAGCAGCAAGCAAGCCCCGATCCATTCGATCGAGATTCCTGTAGAATTCGAGCACGGCAGGGGTACCGCATTTATAGCCGTCGTGAGCGTGCTCACCGTCGTCAGACAGCGCCCCCGAGCCCGCCCCGCTCTGGCCGGTTACAAACATGTAATTGTCGATTATGCGCTGCTGTTCTTCCGGCGCAAGGCTGGTCTCGGCTGCCATAGCAGCACCGCCAAGGACCAGAAGAATACCAATGATAGCTGGAAATTTCACTGAGTGCCTCGTATCTGAAGAGCGTGTTGTTTCAGGCTGTCAAGAAGACCGACCGGAACGTTGAGCGAACCGACCTCTCCCTCATGATCCCGGCGACCGTGGAAGTCTGAGCCGCCGGTATGCAATAATCCGTAACGCTTGGCGAGAGTCTTAAGCTGCTTCACATGGTGCTTCTTGTGGGCATAGTGCTGCACTTCGAGACCGTCGAGCCCCTGCCCCGCCAGAGCCTCAATATGCCGGTTCATACCCGCTATGAAGGCATGAGCCAGGACGGCAACGCCGCCGGCGCCGTGAATGAGGTCTATTGCCTGGGCGGGGGTCAACCGACGTCGGGGGACATAGGCTTCACAGCCGTAACCGATATACTTCCGGAAAGCCTCGTCGAAGTTCGAAATATGACCTTCTTCAAGCAGGACATCGGCGACGTGCGGTCGGCCCACCACGGAACCCTGGGCGGCCTGTTCCACTGCCTCGAAAGAGATTTGCATTCCCATCTGGTTCAGCTTCTCAACCATTATACGCCCACGCTCCCTGCGGATTTCCTGAGATTCCACGATGGAAGCGTTGAGCGCCTTGTCGTCCGGATCAAACAGATAACCGAGCAAATGCATATCTTCGCCGCCGGACTCGGCCGACAGCTCTATGCCGGTGATCAATTCAGGATCATCTTTCGTTAACAGTTTTCTGGCGTGCCGATATCCCTCCAGTGTATCGTGGTCGGTTATAGAAAACGCGACCAGCTTTTTTTCGCGTACTATGGCCAGCAAATCATCTGGTGACAAGGCACCGTCCGAGTAGGCTGTGTGCAGGTGCAGATCAACGTAGCCCGCCATGCCTACAACTTGTCTTCCACCAGACCGCGAATCTCCGAGGACGTCTTTTCAGCCTCCTTACGAATGGAACTCGACTCGTCGGTGAGCTTCTTCACGAAATCCTTGTCGGCAATCGACGTCAGGTTGATACGCACGTTATACCCGGCGCCCTCGACAGCTGCCTGCCCCATTAGCCCGGCCACTCCGGCGTCGGTGATAGAGTTTTCATTGCCTTTGGCGGCAACGGTCTTAGCGAACTTCATTACCTCCAGAGACTTCTTCATGACCTCAAGCGGTACCAGAGAAGCTCCCTTGTTGGCTTCTTCCACGGCTTGATCTCGTTTGTCCGATTTCGGAAGCTTAAACGCTTCCATGACGGCGTTGAAAGATTCCTTATCAGTATCGATGAGCTGTGTGAGGTCGGCGCGGAGCTTATCCGCTTTGTCGCGGACGTCGGAGAGTTCGTCTTTGACCGCAGCATATTGTTTTTTGCCCACGCTCAGACGACAGACCATCGCGGTCAGGGCCGCGGCCAGGGCGCCGGCGGAGGACGCCACCGAGCCACCTCCCGGTGCCGGCGACGACGAAGCCACTTCGTCGTAGAACGTCTCGCCCACTTGACCCGAGGAACCTACATCGCGAAGCTTCTCTTCAAGGACCTGTTCTCGGGAGAAATTCTCCAGGCGCAGGAAGAAGTCGGAAACGTCGAGAATGGCCTGATTCGGGATCAGTCCGACGATCTCTGAAGAGGTCACGTTTATGCCATAGCGAGCGGCCTCGCTCTTGATTGTCTCGAATACTCTGAACACCGGGGTCTTGGTGTAGTTGGTCAAGTTCATCGAGATCTGGACCTGATCGCGCTCCTTAATCTCAATGCCCATGGCTTTAACGAACCTATAACCACCGCGGAGGGACCTGACGGCGTCGGCGATTTTCTGGGCTACCTCCAGATTGTTGGAACCGAGATAAACGTTGTAGGCCACCAGTGGGAAGCGCACACCGATCGCCGTGGAACCGGCTTTCAGGTTCATCTTGGCCGGGCCATAGTCGGGCTTGCGGGACTTGTCGGTCTCGATGGAATCGCGGATACCTTCGTACTGTCCTTGCCGCACCTTGGCGAGGTTGCGGCGTTTGGGTGAGGTTGCCGCGTTCTCGTACAGATACACCGGGATCTTCAGCTCTTCGCCAACCCTCTTGCCCAGCTTGTTGGCCAACTCGACGCCATCCTCTTCGGTCATATCTCCCAGCGGGATGAACGGACAGACATCGCAGGCGCCCATTCTCGGGTGGCCGCCCTTGTGGGCGGTCATATCGATCAATTCGGCCGCTTTCTGATAGCCTCTGAAGGCGGCGTCGACGGCCAGGCTGGGATCGCACACAAAAGTCACAACAGCTCGGTTATGATCGCCGTCCATCTCCTTGTCGAGCAGAGTAACCCCGTCCTCTGAAGTGATCGCGGCGCAGATGGCATCGATAACTTCGGGGCGACGGCCTTCCGAGAAATTGGGAACACATTCTACAAGCTTTGCCATGTCTTAGTCTCCGTTGGTTGTCGGGATCGTTATGCGATCCTTAAGTCCCCAGGCGAGCAACGGTACCATGATTTCGTGGTGCCCCACAAAATTGAAGCCCTTGCCCGTCTTGAAGGTGGGACGCGTCACCACGTTCACCCTGGGACGATAATGCTCGATCATATCAAAATTGGCCGTAATCAACCGGCTAGTGCCCTTCTTCCTCAGATTGCGGGCTACGGTCAGAGCCTTGAGGAACACCTCCGGCAAAATTACCGCCGAGCCAATATTGGCTAACACACCGCCCCTGTCAAGCCGGGAGCAGACCGAAGCCAGAATGCGAAAGTCAACGTGTGAGGCCTCTCCGACTGCGGCAGCGTCGAAATTGGGGTGCTGGCTGACAATGTCCGTGCCTATGCCGACGTGGATCGTGACAGGAAGCCCCAGCCGGTAGGCGGTGGCAAAAACCGAGAGCTTGCGATTGGCTGCGTTTTCCTGCTCGATAAACCGGCCGCCCGCTTCGCCCAGACCGAGGTCCTGGTCGGCCGCCAGTCTGGCAACCGCGGCGAACAGATCACCGGTCTCCTCGACCATACCAAAACTTCCATCGGTCAGGCCGCGCTGGACATCTTCCGAAGTCCCCCCGAAAAAGGCCAGTTCCAAATCGTGTATCAGGCCCGCACAGTTGAACGAAAGGCCGGTGACGAAACCGCGTTTCATCAGGTCGATGAATATCGGCGACAGGCCTACCTTGATAGTATGCGCTCCCAGAAGGCAATGAAAGGGAAGGTCCTTTTTTCGAGCCCGGCCGACATGATCGATAAATTCGTTCAGATCGGCCGCCTTCAGAAATTTCGGCAGAGAGTCCAAAAAACCTGAAACGCATGAGCCCTTTTTGACAGGTTTCCCGAACCCGGTTATCTCGGTCCGGTTGTCACGCTTGCGAATGGAATAGCGCCTGACTCTGGACAGGTCGGCCCGCGGCTGGTTCTTTTTCGGATTGGTCATGAATTTAGAATTCGTCGACGCTGCCCAACTCGTAGTCTACCAGTTCGGCGACAATCGATCCCACTATCACCTTTGATTTCATTAGCACCGGCATGCGCAGGGCGTCATCGGTGAGCCACACTTTGAGGCGCCCTTTATGTTTGAAAACCCCCGCCGATTGAGTTAGCGGTTCCACGACGATACAGTCAAAAGAGCCGGCGTCGATACTGACCCGTTCTCGTTCGACCACTTTGACCTCCATGCTGAAAGACTTGCCGTCAACAAAGTTTTCGACAAAAACCGACTGCCCTACCTCTAGCGACTGCGTCCGAATGTAGTAAAGCGATGAAAGAGCGTCCTGCACAAAGGGAGCTATATCGATCGTGTCTTCTCTGTACACTACTTGATTGTTGCGTTGGTCGAAAGTGTACATACGTTCGGAACGGTAATTGCCTTCGCGCAGTCGTTTTTCGAAACGCCAGCTGTAAAGCCCGGTGGCGTCCATAACCGATTCCACACGGTCTTCGACTCTAAAAACGCTGGAGAAGAAGTCGTTCGAGACCGCCCTCGTGACTATCTGGTAGCAGGGACGGTTTTCGAATTCTATCAGCCGCAGGACTTCCATAGTCGCCGTGCCCGCGGTTATGAAACCGTATTTGATATCGAAAGTGAGCTTCTCACCCACTCCAAAGGCTACGTTGTCGACAAAGCGATCAAAAGGACGTGACGGCTGGATCTCCATCGAATCGGTCTCGGTCGAGGCCTCCGCTATACCCAGTTCCACAACCGAGAAATAGCCCATCGGGAACAGCCCGATAAACAGGACCGCGGTGAGAAGTATGCGTTGAAGAATCGATTTCTTAGGCATCCGTTTTTTCATCCAGCCTTTTTACAATCTCCGTAAGATGTTGGCCCAGATATTCTCCGATCTCGAGGAAAGTCTGATTGTAGTCCTCGAGGGCCCGGCCGATCGGGTCCTCAACATCCTCACCCACGGGAGAATTGTCCGGGAAGCTCTTCAGGAGGTACGTCCGGTCGGCGGCCGAGGGCACCATCCGCGTGATTTGGCGATGGTGTTCCGGCGACATGGCCAATATCAGATCGGCCTGCTCGATCAACTGCGGCGAAAGCTGTTGCGATCGGTGCGGAGAGACATCGAGGTCCCACATCCGGGCAGCTTCAACACCATAGCGAGTCGCGGGGAAGCCGTCCCCGGCGGCGATACCGGCCGACATCACTTCGGCCTTTCCAGGTCGTTCATTCTCGATGAGCGAACGCATTGCGTACTCGGCCATCGGGGAGCGACAAGTATTTCCGGTACAGACAAAAAGTATTACAAACTGTTTTTTATCGTTCATGCGGCTGTTTCAGAGCGGCCTCTATGCTGCGGCGATCAATCGCCCCCTCGCGCAGAATGACTATTCCCTTGCCGGAGCAGTCCACTACGGTGGATGTCGGGCCGGTCAGCGCCCCGGCATCAAGATAAAGGTCGATCTCGTCTCCAAATTCCTTTTGAATGTCGTCGATGCTCTCCAACTCTGCCCCGCCGGACCGGTTGGCCGACGTTGCCGTGAGCGGCAGGCCCAGACCGTCCACCACCTGTTTAATCAGTGGTAGAGAGGAGCATCGAATCCCTATTTTGTTATCCACAACGGCCGGTGGAAACCAGTCCTTCAGCGCCGACAGAATCAGAGTGAGCGGCCCTGGCAGAAACTCGTCGCTGAGACGTCTTGCCGCATCGGTAAGCTTCCCCAACCGGCCCATGTCTTCAGGTTGTGATACCAGCAGGGCGGTCGGTTTGTTCAAATCCCTCGCCTTGACGCGACACAGCTTCTCCAGGACGTCGCGGCGGTCGGCCCGGGCCAAAACGCCATAGCGAGTCTCGGTCGGAGCCACCACCAGCCCCCCGGCCTTCAATACTTTCGTCGCCAATCCGAGAACCGCACTCGTTAGCGCCCTCGGGGCAACGTGCTGTTTCTCACTCATCGGTGCCCGGCGTCTCCAGTGAATCCAGCGGAACCGGAGGCGCTTCCAACAGGAAATCCGTCAGGTCGTCGTAAAGAGGCGAAGCCTCCCTGACTTCTATATTGACCATCACGACCCAGGCGCTCGTAAAACCGGCCGCCTTGGCCCTCTGGGCATAACTTTCGGCGTTGTCTCGGCTAGCGAAATCCCCCACTCGCACCTTGAAGTTGGGCACCTGGTAGTCGACATAAACCTGCTGATCGAATATCTCCTCCGCCACGCGGGCGGAAGCCCGGGCCTCGCCGTACAGCTTACTGGTATATATCTGCACCCTGAAAGCCTGGCTGTTAACGGTGTCGACTTCACGAGTGAAGTTTTCCAGGGCCATAAGCGCTGTATCTTCTTCACCGCTCCCCGCCTCGGCGGCCACCAGAGCCTGTTGTCCGGAAATGTTACCGGCGCGTGGATACTTGGCGGGAATTATCTCCCGATCCTGGGGCAGTTCCAGTGGATCGAACCCGCGCGCATCACCGACTGTTGAAGGTTCCCCGGGACGGGTTTCCTCCACGCCAGTGGGTGGTTGCGCACAACTCGCGAGCAGTCCGACCAGGACGATCAAAGCTGCTGAGACTCTATAGATATTTCTTGAACTTGTCATCATTGCCCATGTCTGCCAGAAGGTCCTTTATCTGACCCAGTTTCGCCTTGTGCGCCACCAACGTGATACCCTGCGAACACACCACTACCAGATCGGACACACCAAGCGTAGCGATCATCCCCTCGCTATCGTTATACACCGTTGTCTCAAAGGTGTCTTTGGCAACACAGTCGCCAATGATAACGTTGTGGTCCGAATCCATTTCCTTGTACCGCTCCAGGGCACCCCAACTGCCGACATCATCCCAGACGATATCCGCTTTGATGGCCAGAACGTCGCGCGTCTTCTCGAGGACGGCATAGTCAATCGAAATAGAGATCGCCTTCTCATACAACTCAGCGCGGGCGGCAACTTCCTTCTCGGTCCCAATAGTCTTCGAATACTCCTCCAGGAGAGCCGACGTTTC
Source organism: bacterium (assembly GCA_024230675.1). GTDB lineage: Bacteria > Zixibacteria > MSB-5A5 > GN15 > FEB-12 > JAAERE01. Next base: position 11,544 of record JAAERE010000075.1, read on the forward strand.
CGGCTGGCATTCCTTGATAGCCCGGAGAATTGCCTTCGCTGACCACACGAACATGCCGCTGTTCCAGAGGTACTTGCGGCTGTAGTAATACTCCTGGGCAACGACGGCCTTCGGCTTCTCCGCAAAAGCACCGACCTGGAACACCTGACTCTTGCGCTCGGTCGAAAAAGGATCGCCGATCTTTATGTATCCGTATCCGGTTTCAGGGCGAGTCGGGGCAATTCCAATCGTTATCAACTTGTCTTCGACCGACGCTATAGCGCAGCCGTCTTCGATAATTTGCATCAACCGTTTGGCCGGTCGCACCAGATGATCGGCCGATAAGACAACCATCACGGCGTGAGGATCTTCATGCTCCAAATGAACGGCCGCTAACCCGACCGCCAGACAGGTATTGCGCGGTTTTGGCTCGCGGAGAACCTGCTCCGGCTTTATGTAGTCGGCCGCCGTCAGAATATGCTCGGACATGGACTCGCCCGAAACGATCCGTACGCTCTGCAGCGGAATAAACGATTCAATGCGTAGAATCGTTTCCTCCAGCATGGTTTTGTCGGATGTTAACTTGAGAAATTGCTTGGGCTTATCAACGCGAGACAACGGCCAAAACCGTTCGCCCCGGCCGCCCGCCAGGATTACACCGTAAACCAATCCCAAATCCTCTCTGTTTGTACGACCTAATTGGCTGATAATACACGAGTTAATGGCAAAGGTCAAGAAAAGTTTAATGCCGCCCCAAAAGGGACATAGAAGGTCCTCGCCTTCCGAGGAATCACCAAAGTCGAGTCAAACACGCTAACACGTTGTGCAACAGCCTAGTAAGCTCAGAACACTAGGTCGTGCGGTCTATGTGTCACCGCGCCCAGAACTCGCGTAACTGACGCACTTTCACCACCTTGCGCCAATCGAACGAGATACTCAAGAAATACGACGAAATTTGGAACGCAGAGCAAATTTCTCTGTTATGGTATCTGAATATACTTTACAAAAGAGTAAAGATTTTGTAGTATGGCAGCCACGGTTTTTCGAGAATGGGCTGACACTGGAGAAAAGGTCGGGTTAGTGTCATGAGAATCACGGCGGTGGAAGAATATGGACTGAGGTGCCTTTTGACTCTGGCCCGAAGCGGCCCGAGTAAACAGATGTCCATTTCTGAAATAGCGGGCCTTGAAGGCCTTTCGGTACCCTACGTTTCCAAGCTTCTGGCTCTCCTCCGCAAGGCCGGTCTTGTTACGGCGGTCCGAGGCTGTGGCGGCGGATTCTCGCTGGCTCGGGATCCGAAGGAGATCAGTCTCTATGAAGTCCTCAAAGGTCTTGGCGGACCGCTTATTGATCCCGGTCATTGCGAACGATACGCAGGACAGCTTGACCAGTGCGTACACCATGAGAACTGTTCGGTTCACGACGTCCTCGGCGGTCTGGCCGGATATGTCCGCGAGTTTTTGGCGGATACGTCGCTGGAAGATCTCGCCCTGGGGCACACGCGCGGTTTCGTGCGGCGGGTAGGCAGCGAAGTAACCATCTCTCGCGGCACGCCCTCAAAAAACGTAAAAATCATAACTGACAAGATAGATGAGAAATCGATTCAGTAACGCAATCTGAAGAAGGATTGAATTGGAATGTCTGAACAACAAGGCCTGTTAGAAATCAAAGATATTCATATCTCGGTCGAGGATAAAGAAGTTGTCAAGGGCGTGTCCCTGACGATCGGCCGGGGCGAAGTACACGCTATCATGGGCCCCAACGGCTCCGGGAAGTCTTCCCTGTCGAACGGACTCATGGGGCACCCGTCCTATAAGATAACAAGGGGCGAGGCTAAACTCGGGGGCAAAAGCCTTCTGGATATGGCGTCGGATGAAAGATCGCGTGCGGGACTTTTCCTCGCCTTCCAATATCCTGTCGCTATCCCGGGCGTTACGGTAGCCAACTTCATGCGCTCGGCAGTCCTGTCCCATCGCGGCAAAGATGCGGACATGTCGGATTTCCGCAAGCTGTTCAAGAAGGAGATGAGCGATCTGGGCGTCGACGCCTCCTTCGCAACCCGTTATCTCAACGACGGTTTTTCGGGCGGCGAGAAAAAGCGGATCGAAATCCTCCAGATGAGCATGCTGCAGCCTTCGATGGCCATCCTCGACGAAACCGACTCCGGGCTGGATATCGACGCTCTCAAGACGGTCAGCGAAGGAATCAACAGGTATCACAACGATCAGAACGGAGTTTTGCTGGTAACGCATTACCAGCGCCTCCTGAACTACGTCAAGCCCGACTTCGTGCACGTCATGATGGACGGTCGCCTGGTGAAATCCGGCGGGGCGGAGCTGGCGTTGAAGCTCGAGGATCAGGGGTACGAATGGGTCGAGAATGAACTCGGTCTTAAGGCGGGAGTGTAATATGTCGGACGCCCTCGACAAACAGAAGAAGGACCTCTCGACGCTCAACCAGGATTACGCCACTAAGTACGGCTTTTCCGATCCGGTGGACTATTTCCACAAGGGCGCTCGTGGCGTGAGCCACGAAGTGGTCGAGATGATTTCCAGGATGAAAAAGGAGCCCCGGTGGATGAGCGATATCCGCCATGAGGCCCTGGACATATTCGAATCGAAACCTATGCCGCGCTGGGGCAACACCAACCTGCTCGGCGAGATCGATTTCGAGAATATCTATTACTTCATGAAGCCGATCGAAAACCAGCAGCAGAGCTGGGACGATGTACCCGAGTACATCAAGAAGACGTTCGACAAGCTCGGCATCCCTGAGGCCGAAAAGGAATTCCTCGGCGGCGTCTCGGCTCAATATGAGTCCGAGGTTGTTTATCATTCGATGAAGGAGGAACTCAAAGAGCAGGGGATCGTCTTTCTCGATATGGACTCCGGTTTGCGGGAGCGTGAAGATATAGTCAAGAAGTACTTCGGCTCCGTAATACCCGCAGCCGACAACAAGTTTTCGGCCCTGAACACGGCGGTCTGGTCCGGCGGTTCGTTTATATACGTCCCCCCGGGCGTGGACGTCAAGATACCTCTTCAGGCTTACTTCCGCATCAACGCGGAGAATATGGGCCAGTTCGAGCGCACCCTGATTATCGCCGACAAGGGCGCCCGGGTGCATTACATCGAGGGCTGCACGGCGCCGGTTTATTCGACCGACTCCCTGCACTCGGCGGTAGTAGAGGTTATCGCGCTGGAAGGCTCCTCGATTCGCTACACCACGATCCAAAACTGGTCGCGCAATATTTTCAATCTCGTCACCAAGCGGGCCACGGCGAACAAAAACGCCACGGTAGAATGGGTCGATGGCAATCTCGGCTCCCGCCTGACTATGAAATACCCGTGTATTCAGTTAGTCGGCGAAGGCGCCCGGGGAGAGATTCTCTCGGTGGCTTTTGCAGGAGTGGATCAGCACCAGGACGCCGGGGCCAAGGTTGTACACGTAGCGCCGAATACTTCGTCGCGGATCACCTCCAAGTCAATCTCCAAGGACAACGGGCGGGCTTCATATCGCGGCCTTGCCAAGATTCACAAAAAAGCCGAGAACTCCAAAATCTCGGTCGAGTGCGACGCCCTGTTGATAGGCGATGACGCCCGCAGCGACACTTACCCGACGATGGAAATCGACAGTGAAAAGGTAAGCGTAGAACACGAAGCCCGAGTCTCCAAAGTCGCTGAGGAACAGCTGTTCTATCTGACCAGCCGGGGGCTGACCGAAGACGAGGCCCGCCTGCTGATAGTCAACGGCTTCATGGAGCCGTTCACTAAAGAACTGCCGCTGGAATATGCGGTTGAACTGAATCGGCTTATCGAACTTGAAATGGAAGGTTCCATAGGTTAACACAATGGCCAAACTTGATTCTGAATATACGATCCCGGACCTGGCTCCGGAGCTCCAGCGAGGCCCCACCTGGCTTCAGAGCCGGCGTCAAACTTTAAGGGAGAAATTCAACGACCTGCCTCTCCCTCCCAGGGGATTGCATCTGTGGCGTTATACCGATCCGTCGAAATTTATGCAGGCACAAACGGCAGAGGCCTCGGCGACCGGTAGCCGTTTCGCCGATCTTATCGAGCAGGAAAGAAAGCACCTGTCCGAAAGCCATCTGGCTGGCCTGGTGACCGATTTTGCCGGACGAGACATCAAAGCGCTCGGCGTAGAAAAGCTGGCCGCCAAAGGTGTGGTGATCACAGCTCTGTCGGACGCCGTCGAATCTCATCTTGACCTCGTCGAGAAACACCTCTACGGACTTATCGGCAGCGAAATGGGCAAGTTCGAGGCGATGAACGGGGCGTTGTGGAACGACGGCATTTTCGTGTACGTCCCGGACAACACTACGGTAGAACAGCCCCTGCATCTGCTTCGCGAGTCCGGCGGCGCCGGTTCAGCCCAGTTCCCCAGACTGTTAGTAGTGGTTGGTCGGAACGCCGAGCTGACGATTATCGACGAGTACGGCGGCGGCTCGGCGGACAAAAAGGCCGATCCGGCCTATAGCAACGGAGCGGTTGAGATTTACGGTTTGGAAGACAGCCGGACGCGATACGTGTCGCTCCAGCGCAACGAAGCCGCCACTAATTCTTACTTGACTCACCGGGCCAAAATCGCTTCCGGCGCCAGCATGTTGACGGTTCCCCTGGCTTTCGGCGGGGCGCTGTCGAAACAGAATTTCGGCGTTATCCTCAACGGCCCCGGCGCCGAGAGCAACATGTACGGCATGCTTTTTGGCAGCGGCCGTCAGCACTTCGACAACCACACGCTGCACCATCATGCCGCCGGGAAAACTCATTCCAACATCGACATCAAGGTGGTCCTGCGGGATAAGGCTATATCGGCCTATACCGGACTTATCAGAATAGATGAGACCGCCCAGACCTGTGAAGCTTACCAGGAAAACCGCAATCTCCTCCTCTCCTCCGGCACGAAAGCTGAGACTATACCGGAGTTGGAGATCCTGAACGAGGACGTGAGCTGCTCGCACGGCGCCACCGTGGGGCCGATTGACCCCATCCAGCTCTTCTACCTCATGTGCCGCGGCATTCAGCTCGAGGCAGCCCAGAGAATGATTGTCTCGGGGTTTGTCGTCCCGACGTTGAACCGGGTGCCCCAGGATATGCGGGAAAGAATCACTCGCTTTGTAGATACACGTCTGGAGAATGTTTAGTCATGTCGGAGTTTGTGAAGATTGCTACCACTGCGGAAATACCGATGGGCGAGATGAAAGGATTCGAGGTAGCTGAGGAAAAGATCGTAGTCGCGCATACCGAGAAAGGTTATTTCGCCCTGATCGATGAGTGTACTCACGATTCCGCTCCTATTAGCGACGGCCGAATCCGCAACGGCGAACTTCTGTGCAAGCGCCACGGCGCCAGATTCGATCCGGAGACAGGCGACGTCCTGGCGCCGCCGGCTCTGGTTCCACTGGACACACTGGAACTAAAAGTTAAGGGTGAGGATATCCTGATCCTTCTGGACGAGTGATACAACTTTGCAGCCACTTCAGAGACAAAAGATGCCTACAGATACGAAAAATTCATCGCAGCCGGCTGGAAGGCCCTCGAGCGAACTGAACGTAGACCTGATCAAGGCTGATTTCCCGATCCTTGAGGAGAAGGTCAACGGCCATCGTCTGGTCTATCTGGACAGCGCCGCTTCCTCGCAGAAACCGCAAGAGGTTGTCCACGCCCTGTCGCAGTACTACCGGCACATGCATTCGAACATCCATCGAGGTTTGCACACCCTGGCCGAGCGCGCCACGGTAGCCTATGAGAAGTCGCGCCAACACGTGGCCGATTTCATCGGCGGCGTTGAGCCCGAGGAAGTGATTTTCAACTCCGGGACGACCGAGGCGATCAACCTGGTCGCGCGGACCTGGGGTGAAGCGAACATCAATGAAGGTGATGAGATCGTGGTCACCGAAATGGAGCATCACGCCAATTTCGTCCCCTGGTTCATGCTGGCTCAGCGCAAAAAGGCGGTAATACGAAAACTGCCCATTACCGTCTGCGGGCACCTCGACCTCAGCGAAATCGACTCCATTATTGGGCCGCGAACAAAGCTGGTCGCAATTACTCACATGTCCAACGTGCTGGGGACAATCAACCCGATCCAGGAAATAGCCGCGTTGGCCAAAAAACACGGGGCTCTGGTCCTGGGTGACGGAGCCCAGGCAGCGCCGCACCTGCCAATAAACGTTCGCGATCTCGGCGTTGACTTCTACGCCTTCTCGGCTCACAAGATGATGGGTCCGACCGGCTTGGGCCTTCTTTACGGCCGACGGGAACTGCTGGAGGCCATGCCGCCGTACAAGTTCGGGGGGGAAATGATCAGCAAAGTAAGTTTTGACGAAGTCACTTTCGCCGAACTACCGCACAAGTTTGAAGCCGGCACGCCCAACATCGCCGATGTTGTGACGTTTGACGCCGCCTTGACCTATCTCGAACGGGTGGGCATGAACAACGCCCGGCAGCACGAAATCGACCTGACCGGCTACACAATCGAAAAGCTGAACTCGCTGAACGGTCTGGAGATTCAGGGGCCTCAGGAAGTAGAACAGCGCGGCGGGGCTATTTCGTTTACGGACCCGACGATCCACCCCCACGACATAAGTACGTTCCTGGACTCTCGGGGCATAGCTATCCGAGCCGGCCACCACTGCGCCCAGCCTTTGATGCGGGCGATGGGAAAAGTTGCCACGGCCCGGGCTTCGTTGTATATATATAATGATCGTTCCGATGTGGACGCGCTGGTGGAAGCCCTGGTGGAAATGAGGAAGTATTTCGGCCTATGAGTTCTTCTCTTGACGACATGTACCGCGAGATCATCATGGATCATTACCGTTCGCCCCGGGGACGGGCGCCGCTGCCTAACGCGGACGTCTCTTCCGACGGTATGAATCCCTCGTGCGGCGACGAGATCAACGTCGCCTTCTCAATGGACAAGGATATATTGACCGATGTTCACGTAAACTGCAAGGGCTGTGCTATTTCGGTAGCTTCAGGCTCTATGCTAGCCGAGACCGTGAAGGGCAAGTCTTTCGAGGACGTAAGGAAAATTTCGGAGATCGTCAAGAAGATGCTCAAAGGCGAAGAGGTCGAGATTCCCGACGATCCTGATTTTGAGGATCTCAGCGCTCTAAAGGGTGTCCGCCAATTCCCTGTCCGGATAAAGTGTGCCCTGCTGGCCTGGGTAACACTCGTGGAGGGGATGGAAAAGTACCGGGCCGGTGGAGCCGATTCCGCAAAAGCTGCAACTACCGAAGAGGATCAGTAGCAGATATGGCCGAAGTCAACACTGTTGAAGTCAGGGATGCGGTCCTGGCGGCACTCCGCCCGGTGCAGGACCCGGAAATACGCATCGGCATTGTCGATCTGGGGCTGATCTACGACGTCGAGGTTAACGACGCCGGCGAAGTTAAGGTCAAAATGACGCTCACTACTCCGGCCTGTCCCTACGGCGAAATGCTGCTGGGCATGGCGCACCAGTCGGCAGAAAAAGTCGAAGGCGTTACCAAGGTCGAAATCGTGCTCGTCTGGGACCCGCCCTGGGACCCGAAAGATATGGCCTCAGATCTGGCCAAGGACCAGCTTGGCATCTGGTAAAAGACAGAGGCCAAACGACGGCTTTCGATTGGTTTGGCAGAGCTGTCTTTCACATAAATCATAAATCGCCCTGGAGTTGACGATCAGTCGTTCGGAGAGTCAAATCCCGGCGAAATACCTCAGTTTAAAATTGCCGTCGGCTCGCAAAAGTGCTAGGTAAGATTGGGTTGTGAGGTCTTTCGTTTTAGACCGCCATCTGCGGGGGAGTGTAGAACATATCGAAATGGGTGAGGACATGAAAAGACTTCTGGCTCGTTATGTGCTCGCTGCGGTCGCCCTTCTTGTTCTTGCAGCCGCCGCTGCCGCTGAGCGGAACGCCCCCGTCTCGGGCGAGCCGTTCGACTATTGGGTGAATCAGCAACATAATGAAATGCAGGCCAAACTTCGAGAGCTTTTCCCCGAATCGGAGGGCTACCTTGTCACCGGCCCCCTCAATGACCCGGTGCTGGCGGACGATACGGCCAATATCCAGGCGCCGTTGCGAATAATAACCACTGACCCAGGGGCTCTGGCCAATATCATGACGGCGGTCCGCAACGACAGCTTGCTGACGGAAGATTTCGACAACGAGCACGACGAAACATGGAAGCGGTCGCTGATTGATCGCGAGTCCCACGGCAAGACGGTGACATTCACTCTCAGGTTTAGAAACCAGGAGCTAGTCTTTGCTCGCTTCAGCACCTGGCAACAGGAGAGGTTCGGCGCCTGGCTTGCTGAACAGGCCACGCCGTTGTCTTCAGGGCTGCAGCGATATGCGCCGAAGCTGTCAAAGTATCTACTCCAAATCGACAAAGGGAAGTTCGACGAGGAGGCGCCCCTGGCTTCGGACTTCGATCTGCCTGACAGCATTGACTTCTATGCCAAGCCGCCGGACTACGTTATCGAAGGCTACACCAACTATCTAAATTATATCAGAAGCCACGCCACAATTCATACTTCGTTTACGGACGGCGTGACGGCGTTCGTTCCTTCGGACTCGCTGCTGGCGGCTTTGAAGGCCGACGCCCCGCGTGAGGCCTACCCCAACAAGGAATGGCCAATGCTCCAGCGAGAGTACCGCAAATTCTTCGAGCGCGGCGGCGATCCTGGTGTGATGCAGACGTTGACCCGACAGGGTTTTGACACATTGAAGTCTGGAGAGTACTTTTTCGCCGTCGGCCTCACAGGAAGAATCCGATTTGGGCGGGAGCTACTGCGCGCCGAGGTCGAACGAATCGAGCTGGAGACAGGACGCAAAGTCCCGCGTGCTAATCACGCCTTTCTTTTTCCCGGAGAGCTTATCCTCACGGCAGGAGCGTTTTTCGTCGAGGACAGTGAGGCAGGTCTGCAGCTGGCCCGAGTTACAGCTCAGTCCGGACATTACTTTTACAGCAATGTCTCGGAGACAATACGCGAGGACATCGCGGTTCATTCCGACCGGTATCTTTTGACTTTGGGTCACTTTTTTGTTAGCCTTGATTCTCTGGCAATTCCATACGAAAAGGTGCTGATAAGCAAGTTCTGAAGCCGACTATGACAGTTTATATCACGAAACTTCTCAATCTTCAGCAAGGAGAACTGGGTCGTGCGCTCCTGATGTTCCTCTATGCCTTTCTGTTGATGAGCGCTTATCTGATCCTCAAGCCGGTTCGCAATTCCCTTTTCCTCGACAGGTTCGGGGCCGATCAACTCGTCTACATGTACATGATCATTGCGGTAACGGCTACGCCGATCGCCTCTTTTTACGGTTGGTCTGCCTCGCGCACTTCCCTCCCCCGCCTGGTGGGCGCTACGACGCTCTTCATTGTCGTCAACCTGGCGATTTTCTGGTACTTAATCGGCCAGCAATTCAGTTGGTTGGTGTACGTGTTTTATGTCTGGGTCTCGTTGTTTGGAGTTTTTACGACTTCGCAGCTCTGGCTGCTTGCCAACTATGTATTCGACGCTCGAGAGGCCAAGCGAATCTTCCCCATGATCGCAGCGGGGGCCATTCTTGGCGGCATGATGGGCAGTCTCCTGACCAACCTTTTTGCTGTTATGGTCGGCACCGAGAACCTTCTCTGGCTCTGCGTGGGCTTCATGCTGGTCTGTTTTGGCATTCTGATGGCTGTCTGGCGAATGCGGCCTATCGACGGCGTCGGCAAGGATAAGAAGAAGAAGCAGAGCCGCGCGCTGGGCGGCATGCTGCCGGTTATCCTGAAATCGCGCCACCTTACCCTGCTCACCCTGATGGTTTCTCTGACCGTCATCGTATCAACGTTCGTGGACTTCCAGTTCAACAAAGTTGTGAAGGACGCGTTTGAGGACAAAGACAAACTAACGGCTTTTTTTGGCGCCTTTTTCTTCGCCCTGTCGGTGGTATCGCTGCTTTTGCAGCTGCTCTTGTCTTCGAGGATCCTTCGTCGGTTCGGCATCGGCATGGCGATTCTTTTTCTGCCGGTGGGACTGCTGCTGGGGTCGGCGGCGATCTTCATAGCACCGGTACTTGCCTCGGCTATCCTGGTGAAAATCTCGGACGGCTCCTTCCGCTATTCTATCAACAAAACCGGGCTGGAGCTGCTATATCTCCCGGTGCCCGCGGCCGTCAAAAGCCGCGTCAAGGCTCTTATAGATGTCGCCGGTGACAGAGTGGCGCGCGGCGTTGGCGGCGGTCTGCTATACATTGTCAACGACCTCCTTAGCTGGCCGGTGCAGTGGATATCTTTTCTCAGCGCGGCGATAATTGCCGGCTGGATAGCTGTGGCCGTAATGATCAAGCGGGAGTACTCCCGTACTTTCCGCGACGCCCTGGCTCGCCGGGCAATCGACACCGATCAAGTGCATGTCAAAATGCACGAAGCGGCTTCGATCGAAGCCCTGACTGGGATTCTCCGAACCGGCGATCGTCGCCAGATACTTTTTGCTCTCGAACTCACGGCCCAGGAAAATAGCCCTAAACTGGCCGGCCCCTACTCTCAGCTTCTGACGCACAACGACAACGAGATAAAAAAACGGGCCCTCTCTGCCCTGGTTAAGGTCGGTAACGAAGAGCTCTGCCCACAGATCAAGCCGCTTCTGGCGGATGATGATCCCGAAATCCGAGTCCATACTATTCGGTATCTCTGCACGCACACGTCAGGAGACCGCAAGGCGCTGTTCGAAAGCTTCCTGCATCAGGACGACCCGCTCTTACGAGCTTCCGCCTGTCGCAGCGCCCTGGAGTACGGCCTTGGTGACTTCACCGAAGACCTTCTCACCAGGGCCCTCTACGAGGAGATAATGACCAACGACGGCGAGGACGGACGGGCCGCCAGGCAGCAACTGGCTATAGCCATGCGTTTTGCCACGAGCGGGGATCCCCTTACCAGCTTGCTGCCACGCCTTGTTTCGGATCCAGATCCCGGAACCCGTCGAAGCGCCCTCATCGCCGCCGCCGCGCTCGACCGCCGGGAGTTTCTGCCGGCGATTATCGGCTACCTTGGTGACCCCCAGCTCAATCGTCTGGGACAGGACGCCCTGATGGCGTTCGGACCGGCTATTCTTGACAGCCTTCGCGACTACCTCAACGATGTAGACGTGCCGCTGGTTGTTCGGCTGCGTCTGCCAAGCCTCATCAGTCGGATCGGGAGCGAGAGATCGGTGGAGATACTGCAAGAACAGTTGGAGTCTAAATTCGTGCTGTTGCGCTACGGTGCGCTGCGAGGTCTGAACCGCATTCGTCATCACCGCGAGGGACCCCTCATTCCGGAGAACGACGTCCGTGAGTTAATGAAGGTGGAAGCCAGAGGGTACTATGAGATATACACGTATGTGGAAGGCATTGCTTCTGGTAGATCGAACAGCCGGGCCGAAAAACTGCTGCTTCAGACTCTGGACAACCGCCAACGGCTGCACCTGGAACAGGCCTTCCGTCTGGCCGGGCTGATCTACCCTATCGATGACATGTATAACGCCTACAACGGCGTCACAAGCTCGGTAAAGACGATGCGAGCCCGGGCCATAGAGTTTCTCGATACCGTTTGGGAGAACGAGGAAAAGAGACACCTCTTTCCCATTCTTGAACGCAACGTAAGACTGGACGAGGCCGGCCGTCAGCTCTTTGAACTGCCGGCTATTTCGCGAGAGGCGACCCTTCGCAGTTTGCTGCAAGGCGACGATGCCTGGCTGGCTGCGTGCGCAGCTTTCGTGGTAGCCGAGGAAAAGCTGTTGGAGTATCGTAACGATATCGAGCCGCTCGTCGACAGCGATAACGACGCTCTTCGTGAAACCGCCCGGACCGCCCTGGACACCTTTGCCCGGGGTTAATCGGGAGCGAACCAAGGAGACCTTATGACGATAATGGAAAAAGTACTGGCGTTGCATGAAGTGGATCTTTTCTCCCACATGGACACCGAGGAACTCTCCATTCTGGCCGCAATCGCCGAGGAGGACCAGTACGATGCAGGGGAGCAGGTCTTCAAGGAGCATGAGGCCACCGACTCGCTCAACCTCATCCTTTCGGGCAAAGTGAGGGTTCTTCGCGGCGGGCAGGAGATTTTTGTCGCCGGCCCCAGCGACACCATAGGCGCCCTTTCACTGCTCGACGGTCAGCCCTGGCTGTTCGGCGCCGAGGTCACTGAAACAACTGAGGTCCTTAGGATCGATCGATCGACCTTTCTGGATGTCATGGCCGACCACACGCGCATCACCGAGAGTATTCTTCGCACGTTGGTGGAAAAGATCCGCCGACTGGTAGACACGCCGGTTTCCGGCCCGCCCCAGGACAGCTAGGCAGCTTGGATTTCGATGTCGATTCACTTCTCTAAACCCGGTCCTCGAAGGAAGCAAGCGCTTCTGATTCTTCTCCCGGTCGTTCTGGTATTGTGCCACAGCGCTCTTGCCGGTGATGATGACTATCTCTCAACGGGCGAGGCCGTATCGATTGGCGCAGGGTCGCTCGCGGTCACAGCCCTGGGACATTACGTCAAGCACCGGGGTCCCGTCAGCCAACCACGCTGGACCAGCCCTCTGCCGCTGGAGGAGGGCCTCTCTCGTCTTCTCGGCGGGAAACCTAAACTGGGCAAACGCAATTTCCTCGACGACAATTTCGGGGCTGCCATGACTACTACCGGCGCGGGAGTGCTCTTGTTCGCTACCGACCTGGCCTATCCGCCGGAAGAGAAAACTAAGAACCTTCTCCAGAGTCAGTTTCTGTTCAACTTTGGAGCCTTCGCTACCAAGGGCGTGACGGATCTCTTTAAGGGTCTGGTTCGGCGCCAGCGCCCCCTTTGTTATTGTGCGCCGGACCTTGCTGAAATGCGCGACCAGCCGGTTCAGCCGGATGACTTCCATTCGTTTTTCTCCGGTCACTCTTCAAGCGCCTTCTACTCTATGACTTTCCTCAATCTCCGGGTTAGGTCGGTGATGCGCCGCGAGATGTCTTCGGATGAATATCGCAAATGGCGTTGGGTGTCTCCGGCCCTTTCTTTCGGCTGGGCTTCATTCGTCGCCCTTAGCCGCATCCAGGCTTACAAACACTACGTCAGCGACGTTACTGTGGGCGCGATCGCCGGCGTCCTCATGGCAACGTTGTACTACTCGTTCACGGCCGATGCTCAGAGTTCAGTCAAAGAAGCGTCGTCAGGCGCTCCTATGATGCTCCAGGTCACTTTTTCCTTTTGAGAAACGGCGCTACGCGCTGTCCAATCGACTGAAAAAACCGGAAACCATCCCCCCGCCAGAGCTGTTCTATCTCGAAAGAAGAACGGTTTCGTGGATGCAGTTTTACACGTTTGGTCAGATCGACCCTCCCACGGAACACGCCCGAAACGGCCCGGCGGACAGGCCCTGGCATTAAACAGGCTAACGACGTGAACCGGAAAGAGCTGACAGACAAGTACAACGCCGTAAGGCAACAGACAGAAGCGATCTGTCGTCCCCTGGAGACCGAGGATTATGTAATCCAGAGCATTGACGACGTAAGTCCTCCCAAATGGCATCTGGGGCACACCACCTGGTTTTTTGAGCAGGTTATTCTTGAAGAGTTCCTGAGCGGCTACAAGCGGTACCATCCGGAATTCTATTTCGTTTTCAATTCATATTACGAAAGCTTTGGTGAGCGCGTGCTGCGGTCGCGCCGAGGGACGCTCAGTCGCCCGCTGGTCCGGCAGGTCTACGACTATCGGCGGGAGATCGACCGACGCATGCTGGAGCTGTTCGAATCCGTCGAGGAGCCGCAGCTGGGCGAGCTGGCTCGTCTCACCACACTGGGAATAAACCACGAGCAACAGCATCAGGAACTCCTGGTGACAGACATCAAGCATATCCTGGCCGACAATCCGCTTCGCCCGGTTTACTTGGAATCCGAAGATTCTGTCTCGACAGCCAACGTCCCGGATGTGGGATGGGTCCCCTTTGAGGGCGGCCTCCACGAATTCGGGGCCGCAGCCCCGCCGTTTGCCTACGACAATGAATCTCCGAGGCATCAAGCGTGGGTTGGCGGCTTCAGAATGGCCGACCGGCCTGTAACTTGCGGCGAGTACCTGGAATTCATTGAGGGTGGCGGCTACAAGAACTCTTTGCTGTGGCTTTCTGACGGCTGGGACACGGTTCAATCGCTGCGATGGACCGCTCCCTTGTATTGGGAGCAGGCGGACGACACATGGCTCATAAACACCCTGACGGGTTTCCGGGCAGTTCGCCCCGAGGAGCCTGTATGCCATGTGAGCTTTTACGAAGCTGCGGCCTATGCCGGATGGGCGGGCAAGAGATTGCCAACCGAGTTCGAGTGGGAACTGGCCGTGAGATTCGGGGCGGGCAAGCGGTTGAAAGGCAACTTTTTGGAGTCCGGACGTTTTCACCCGGCGGCTCTCGACGCCGAACCGCCAGACAATAGCAGGCTTCGCCAGGTGTTCGGCGATGTCTGGGAATGGACCAACTCCGCCTATCTCCCCTACCCCGGCTACCTTCGTGAGCAGGGTGCCCTCGGCGAGTACAACGGCAAGTTCATGAGCAACCAGATGGTCCTTCGAGGGGGCTCTTGTGCCACTCCGCAGAGTCACATTAGAGACACTTACAGAAACTTCTTCCAGTGCGACAAGCGCTGGCAGTTTACCGGAATCAGGATGGCGTGCGATGTCTGAAAGAACTTCCGATAAGGCCGGGGCTTCGTACAAGGTTATTGACTCCGGGGACTACGCCGACTCGTTCGATCACAAACAGGCGTTCGCCCTGGACGTTCTGGTCGGACTGTCGGAAACGCGAAAGACCCTTTCGTCTAAACACTTTTATGATGAACGCGGCAGCGAGCTCTTCCGCACCATCACGCGTCTCCCCGAGTACTATCTCTCCAACTGCGAGCTGGAGATTCTGGAGAACCAGAAACAGCAGATCATCGATACCGTCGGGGCCGAGCCGTTTAATCTGGTCGAACTGGGAGCCGGTTTCGGGCGAAAAACCAAAATCCTTCTCAAGGACCTTCTGGACGGCGGCCTGGACTTCAATTACGTACCGATCGACATCTCCGAATCGGCTATGAAGGAACTGGTTGAATCCTGCTCCGAACTGTTCCCGAAGCTTCAGACTACCGGCCTGGTATCGGAGTATTTTAGCGGCCTGAAATGGCTGAACAACCGTCACCAGCGAAGGAATGTCGTCATTTTTCTTGGCTCGAGCATCGGGAACTTCACGCACGCCGAAGCTCGCATCTTCCTCCGCAACCTCTGGAGCTCCCTCAATAACGATGACCTGACAGTGATCGGCTTTGACCTCAAAAAGGATATCGAGCTTCTTCTGGCCGCTTACAACGACTCACGGGGAGTCACAGCCGAGTTCAATCTAAACGTGCTTCGCCGAATCAACGAGGAACTGGGCGGCGAGTTCGACCTCAGCAAGTTCCGTCATTTTGGCACCTACGACGTGTTCTCAGGCGCTATGGAGAGCTATCTGGTGAGCCTGGAGCAACAGACGGTGTATATCAAGACCATCGGCCGCACTTTTGAATTCGCCCCATGGGAGCCCATCCATACGGAGTATTCCTACAAGTATCTCATTGATGATATCGAACGTTTGGCCGCCGAGACCGGCTTCTGCGTGGAAGAGCACCTTTTCGACAGTCGGCGGTATTTCGCCGATTCGATCTGGCGAGCCCGCAAAGAGGCGAGCAACGGCAAGAGCTAGCCTGGTCTTTCGGGAACCCGACAAAAGCGTCGGTCCCGGCCTTTTCATCCAAAAGAATTTCGGCTTTATTCCGATCGAGTTGACAAGCGAGAGCATAATGTGTATGTTCTCGGTTTCGTCGGAAGACGGCGACAAAGGCGACGAGGCTTTTCATTGGAGTAGCTTGTGAATGCTTTCGCAAATATGCCTTTCAGACACAACCGGTAGCGCCTTCAGGAACAGTCGTGCCCTGTCCCCGTTCATTTCCCTGACCTTCTCATATCATTTACAAATCCGAGGTTTAAAACGTGACTGACGGATCTTTTCTCTTTGCCCGTTTCGCCGATCGCCGGAAACTGTCCGGTATTGAAGACAAATTGCAGTCGCTGGGAGGCGTCGCTCGATGGGATGCGGTCGACGGCTTCTTCAGCCTGGCTGTCTGGCTCACGGACGCTCCGGAGGCAGATATACGCTCAATCCGGGCGCTGGACGGCCTCACTGAGGCGGTCGAAAGCCGGATCATCGCAGGGAGCGAATCCAAACCTGCCGACAGCGACCTCTGCCAGGCTTATGTTCTTGTCGAAGCCGATGCGGAAATGGTCGACGAGATATCGACTAAAATAGAGAAATACGAAGATACGCTGGGCTGCTATCGCACCGAAGGCCAGTACGGTCTGATCGTTGCCCTCCAGAGCACGTCCTTTGACCGGATTGACCAGACTATTGATGACAGGATCAGTTCTCTTGACGGCGTTCTGCGCCTCAAAGAGGGTCGTATCATCAGCAGTCATGTGAAATAGGAGCAGCCCTATGGCTCAGACAGACACCGAGACTATGAACAGTTTCAGCAACGAACTTTGGCAGCACGAAGGTGATCCGGGGGCGCTGATCCCCCTGCTGCAGTCGGCCCAGGAGACTTACGGCTACATCTCCGAGAAGACTATTGACTATATCAGCCACATAACGGGCGTCCCGGCGGCCGACATTTACGGCGTCGTGACCTTCTATGCGCAGTTCCGCACTCGCCCGCTGGGCAAGAACGTCATCAAGATTTGCAACGGGACCGCCTGCCACGTAAACGGCGCTAAGATGGTGTACGACACGATCAACGACGAGCTGGACATAACTTACGACGAGACCACCGAGGACGGAAATTTCAGTCTGTTGTCGGTAGCCTGTATCGGCTGCTGCTCTCTGGCGCCGGTGATAACGATCAACGAGGAGACTTTCGGTCGCCTCAGCGCCAAGAAGCTGCGAAAAGTCATAAAGAGCCACAAACGACAGGCCAAGCAACAATCCAGGGAAAGCAAGGAGTAGAGCCGGCAGATGAAGACGGTATCAGTTGGACTCGGCACCTGTGGCACCTCCGCCGGTGGAGAACAGGTTTTCAAGGCCTTCCAGGACGAACTCAAAGAGCGTCCGGGAGCTTTCGAACTAAAAGAGACAGGCTGCATCGGCATGTGCTATCGGGAAGTCCTGGTGGAAGTATCCGATGGCGACAACGACACGCGCCTCTACGGCGAAGTCACGCCCGACCGGGTCGGGAAGATCGTGGACGAAGACGTTGTGTCTGGAAACGCGGTCGATGAATGGCTCGTCTCGGGCGAGGGAAAAGAAAAAGGGTTCTTCGACAATCAGGTCAGGATCGTGCTGCGCAACGCCGGACGAATCGACCCCGGATCGGTCGATGAGTACCTGGCCAACGACGGTTACGAGGCCGTAAAAAAAGCGCTCGCCGCCATGACCCCGGAAGAAGTGATCGAGGAAGTGATCGCGTCGGGCCTGCGCGGACGTGGCGGCGGCGGTTTTCCTACCGGCACCAAATGGAGATTCTGTCGTGGGGCTCAGGGCCACCCCAAGTATCTCATCTGTAACGCCGACGAGGGCGATCCCGGAGCTTTCATGGACCGCTCCATTCTTGAGTCTGATCCGCATTCCATGCTTGAGGGGATGATTATCGCCGGGTATGCTATCGGCGCCAACTACGGCTATATCTACTGCCGCGCAGAATACCCCAAGGCAATAGCTCGCCTTCGCCAGGCCATCCGCCAGGCTCACAAGAAGGGTTTCCTGGGTAAAGACATACTTGGCACCGGCTTCGATTTTGAGCTGAAGATCAAGGAAGGCGCCGGAGCTTTCGTATGTGGCGAAGAAACCGCATTAATTGCTTCAATCGAAGGACGTCGCGGCATGCCTCGCTTCCGCCCGCCCTTCCCGGCCGTCTCCGGTCTTTGGGACAAGCCGACCAACATCAATAACGTCGAGACTTTCGCCAACCTGCCGTTCATACTCAACAAGGGAGCGGCCGCTTACGCCGCCTACGGCACCGAGGATAGCAAGGGGACAAAGGTCTTTGCTATGGCCGGAAAGGTCAAGCGCACCGGTTTGGTCGAGGTCCCCATGGGCTACACGATCAGAGGAATCATTTTCGATATCTGCGGCGGTATCGCCGACGACGGCAAGTTCAAAGCTGTCCAGATGGGCGGCCCGTCGGGCGGCTGTATCCCGGCCGACATGTGCGATATCCCGATCGACTATCAGCAGATCAACAAAACCGGGGCTATAATGGGTTCCGGTGGACTGATCGTCATGGACGAAACCACCTGCATGGTGGATGTCGCCAAGTTCTTCCTGTCGTTCACTCAGGCAGAGTCCTGCGGTAAATGTACGTTCTGCCGTATCGGCACCAAACGCATGCTGGAGATTCTGGAACGGATCACGGTCGGTGAAGGGACTATGGAGGATCTGGACAAGCTGGACGAACTAAGTGCACAGATCAAGGAATCGTCGTTGTGCGGCCTCGGTCAGGGGGCTCCGAATCCTGTCCTGACAACGCTGAAGTATTTCCGCGAGGAATATGTGGCTCACATCCGGGACAAGAAATGCCCGGCTCACGTCTGCCCCACGCTCTTGACCTATACCGTTAACGACAATTGCACCGGATGCACCGTCTGCGCGCCGGCCTGCCCGACCGAGGCTATCACCGGCAAGAAGAAAGAGATGCACTTCGTCGATCAGGATCTGTGTATCAAGTGTGGTAAGTGCTTCACCGTCTGTCGCTTCGATTCCATCACCAAGGAGTAAAGGTTCGTCATGGTCACGCTCACGATAAACAATCAGAAAATCACGGCCGACCCCAACAGGACGATCCTGGAGGTCTGTCGGGAGCAAAATCTTGATAACATCCCGACGCTCTGTCACGACGACAAGCTGCCGCCGTTCGGCTCCTGCTTCCTGTGTGTAGTTGAAATCGAAGGTCAGTGGCGGCTCTTCCCCTCCTGCTCCACGAAGGTAGCTGAGGGGATGGTCATTCAGACGCGCTCGGAGAGAGTCAGGAAATCTCGCAAGACCTGTCTGGAACTGCTCCTTTCGGATCATTACGCCGACTGTTTCGGCCCCTGCCGGCTGAACTGTCCGGCTGACGTTGATATTCAAGGGTACATGTCGCTGATCAATCTCGGCGAGTTCAAGGAAGCCGTTAAGCTCATCAAGGAAAAGAATCCGCTGCCTTCCGTGTGCGGGCGCGTCTGTACGCGCAAGTGCGAGCTGAATTGCCGTCGGGCGATGGTTGACTCCCCGGTGGGCATCGACTTCCTCAAGCGCTATGCCGCTGATCAGGATATGATAGGCGACATGTGGCAACCCGAGACCAAACCGGACAACGGCGTGCCGATAGCAATCATCGGCGGCGGACCGGCCGGACTGACGGCCGCGTATTATCTCGTAATTGACGGTTATCGACCTACGATATTCGAAGCCCTGCCGCATATGGGCGGTATGCTGCGCTATGGCATCCCGGAGTATCGCCTGCCAAAAGCGGTTCTCGACAAAGAGATCAACTGGATCACCAACCTGGGCGTGGACGTCAAACTCAACCAGGCGCTGGGCAAAGATTTCACCATGGACGACCTGTTCAAGCAAGGGTTCAAATCGGTGTTTGTCGGTCTGGGCGCTCAGGTTGGCAAGCCGATGCGAGTGGACAACGAGACCGCCGACGGTGTAATGACCGGCGTCGAATTCCTGCGCAAAGTCGAGATGAAAACCAACCCGTCGATGACCGGCCGGGTCGTGGTTGTGGGTGGAGGCAACACGGCTATTGATGCCGCTCGGACCTCGCTGAGGTTGGGAGCCGAGGAGGTTGTCCTACTGTATCGCCGCACCCGTAAGGAGATGCCCGCCAACGACGTAGAGATCGAGGCGGCGATCGAAGAAGGCGTAAAGATGGAATTCCTTGCCGCCCCGATCAGCGTCAATGTTGATGATAAAGAGCGGGCTGAGTCCATGACCTGCATCCGCATGGAACTTGGCGAGCCTGATTCCAGCGGCCGCCGCCGGCCGGTCAAGATCGAAGGCTCCGACTATATACTGAAGACTGAGTGGATCATCTCCGCAATCGGTCAAGAGCCTGATCTGGACGGCGTCAACGACGACGAAGAGATAAAGCTTACGCGATGGAACACGATTGAGGCCAAAGATGGTACTTTCGAAACCGATCATCCCGGCATATTCTCGGGCGGTGACGTTGTCACCGGCCCGGCCGATGCTATTGACGCGATTGCAGCCGGTCGCATGGCCGCCCGCGCGATCGATAAGTACGTACAAACCGGTATCGCCGAGCCGTTGGTCGACCGTTTCGAAAGCAAGCGCGACAATTTCATAAAGATCACCCGCGAGGAACTGCCGGCCATCAAAGAGAGCGAACGGCATCACATGCCGGAGATGTCGGCAGCCCAGCGTATCACGACTTTCAATGAAGTTGAACTCGGATACTCCGAAGACATGGCACAGGAAGAATCCATGCGCTGCGCCGAGTGCGGCTGTGACGTCGGACTGGCCTGCTCTCTCCAGGACTATTGTACTGAGTACGGCGTCGACCAGACCCGCTTTGTGGGCGAATTCAACCGCTACAAAGTGGACACACGGCATCCGTTCATCAAGATAGACTCTAACAAGTGCATCCGCTGCGGCAAGTGCGTGTCTACTTGCGCAGAGATTCTCAACGTCTCGGCCCTCGGCTTTGTCAATCGCGGCTTCAGAACAATTGTCAAACCGGCCCTTGAAAAGGCCCTCCAGGAGACGAACTGCGTTTCCTGCGGCAACTGTATAGACGTCTGCCCCACCGGGGCAATTGTCGAGAAAATGCCGTTCCGGCGTTCGGGTCCCTGGAAGATGGATTCCGTTTTCAACGTCTGCAACTTCTGCTCGGTCGGCTGCAACCTGACGCTCAAGGTCAAGACCTCGGACATTTTCTATGTAGTTGGAGCATCGCCGGAGCTGGCCCCCAATCACGGCGAACTGTGCGCCAAGGGAAGATTTGGTTACCAGCAATACCTCGATGGCTCCCGCGTCACCAAACCAATGGTCCGCAAGGGAGGCAAGCTGGTTGAGACCGATTGGGACGAAGCTTTCGCGGCGGTTCGCGCTGGCGCAAAACGAGTAAAAGAACAGCACCGGGACAACAGCGTCCTGGTAGCCGCATCCCCCAAACTGACCGAGGAGGAGCTGTATCTGGCCGGCCACCTTGGCCGCAATTCGTTGGGTACCAACAACCTGGCGTCGTTCCAGATGCTAACCAATGAAGCCGACTACCACGCTCTTGACGATATGCTGGGACTGACCGCGGCTACGGTCGGTCCGGATGAGGTCGAAAACGCCGATGTCTACCTGTTCGTGGGCGGTAATCCTACCAAAGAAAACCCGGTTTTGGGCTGGCAGATGAAGCGCCGGATGCGTCACGGCACCGAGGCGGTTGTCGTCAACTCCTCAGACATCGATCTCGCCCGCTGCGCTTCGGTCTGGGCCGATGCCCGCCGTGGAACGGCCACGCTCCTCCTCAACGCAGTTGCCAGCGAGATTCTCAGGCAAGGTCGGACGGATCAGGCCTTCGTGAAAAACGCCACGGAGAACTCGGCCCAGGTGTTTCCGGATCTCTTGAAATTCGACGTCGATGAAGCCTGCTCCGTTACCGGCGTTGACGTCGAGAAGATTCGGCAAATCGTTGAACTGCTGACCGACCCCGACAAGAGGGTCGTGGCCTGGTATAACCTCGACAGCCCCATCGACCGCGCGGTCGGAGATCTCCGGGCACTGACGACGCTCATGCTGTTGACAGGAAAGATGCAGAGAGGCTCCGGGCTGGCTCTAACAACCAGCCAATGCAACCATGCGGGTATGCGACTGGCCGGTTTCGGAGACCGTTTTGTTCCCGGCGGCACGACCGTGAAGAACGAAAGTCAGCTTGAGCTGGTCGGCTCGGTCTGGAAAACGGACGTCAAGGCCCTTGTCGCCGGCGACGCGACGGGAATTCCGCGTAAGATTCGCGAGGACAAGCTTCGGGCAGCCTTCATTTTCGGAGAAAACCCGGCGGCTTCGCCGGAACTGAATAGCTTTGTTGATAACCTCGAGTTCAAGGTTGTCGGAGATTTGTTCCTCACCGAGACCGCTCAAATGGCCGACGTCTTCCTGCCGCTGTCCAGTTATCTGGAAACCTCCGGACACCTGACCAACTGGGCTGGACAGCGCACGCAAACCAACCCGATCGGCTCTCCCCCCGGCGGCATGACCACCAGCGACATCATCAGGCGCATTGCCGCAGAGATAGAAGCGCCGATCCACCTCAACACCGACGGCGAGGTGGCCGACGAACTGAACTACTTCATCCGCATGCATAATGAAAACCGAGACGGTGCCTTCCCCACGGCTGACGGTAGGGCGCATTTTGTGCCCTATTCAGATCGCGTGGACACGGTCAGTGCGACAACACCTCTCGTTCTGGAGCTTGACGTCCGCACTGCGGCGCGCATGAAGGACATCAAAGCCTGAGCACCTCTGACAGACGACTACAATGGACCGCGGCTGTAACGGCTGCGGCCCTTTTTTTTGCCTTCTCCAGAAGCACGCATAAAGAAAGCCGGGTGCTCAACGAGCACCCGGCTTTGGATCATACGACGGTGAAATCGCCTAGAAGGAGAATTTCGCCGTGTAGAACTGATTGTTGTCGAATACTTCCGTCTCGGTCCAGGTATACTCCAACGTCAGCGTGGAATTACCTACCGGGAGAGCAGCTCCAAGGCCCAGCGAGGCGCCGTAGATAAACCCTTCCTGGTCAGAGTAGTTGTAACCGGTCCTGACGAAGAACTTCTCACTGTAGGCGTACTCAACGCCGCCCTGCCAGTAATCGTTGGCCTGGTTATTGGCCCGGAAATTACCCGACAGAACAAAGGCGTTGGCGCCGGAGGTAAGGAAGTTATACGAAAGGCCCAGGTTGATCGACGTCGGAAGCTCAAACGAAGCGTTCTCGGATGAAACGGAACGCTTTTCGTCGGCCGGCGTACGCTCAAAGCCACTTCCCGAGAAAGACATGTCGGGACCGTAGTTCTTCATCACGAAACCGAACTTCAACCCATCATACTTGGTCTGATAGGTGAACCCGAAATCCATGGCCAGACCAGAGGCCGAGACTTCATCAATGGCTTCATGGATGTAGAATCCGGTCAGGCCAAAGCTGATAGCGTTGGTCAACGGTTTGGCGAACGTCAGGCCTACCACCGTCATGGTGGGATTGAAGAGACGGCCGGTGCCGTCGGGATACAGTTCCGTTGTTTCTTCTATATCGCCGATATCAGTCACCTTTACGGAGACTCCGATAGTACCGAAATCCTCAATGGCAGTAGCCAGAGCGGCATATTCGACATTAATATCGGCGATGTACGGGAGGTGCATAAACATGGCCTCGGTGCCCTCATAGAGGTCCGCCAGCCCGGCCGGGTTCCAGAAAATGGCATCCACACCCGAGCTGTTGGCGACCACTGCACCGCCCATCGCCGTGCCGCGAGAGCCGACCGGAATAACGAGCTCCTGCCCGCCACCGGTGCCGACCCTATTGGCATTCCCTGCGAAGGCCGAGCTAAGGCCAAGCGCAAGGATCGCAATAACTAAAAGCAGTGTTTTCTTTTTCATTATCTACCAACCCTTCCTCATTAGAACTGGTTAAGCAGTTCCACTTCGGTGAAGACCGCCATCTTGCCGACCTTCTCGCCAAAGTCGGGTGAATTGACCACATAGATATAGATCCCGGAACCAACTGGAATCGAATGCTCGTTGAGCAGATCCCATTTGAGTTCCGTATCGTCGTTATTCTTATCAAGTGTTCTCACCAGGTCGCCGGCCAGGTTATAGATTGTAATGGTACACTCCGTCGGCAGATTGATGAATTTCAACGCCCGGTTGAAAGTGCTCTCATCGTACTCAGAGAACAGATAGTACGGATTCGGCACCGCCTTGACGTTGTTCAAGTCTGCGTCGGTGCCACTTGCACGAACGCCCGGGGCCATGCCCGCCGTTGTCATCGTGTACACATCCACCTGGGTGTTCGGCTTGGCAGTGGTGATCCGGAATATCGTACCCTGCTCAGGACAG
>JAAERE010000076.1 GCA_024230675.1 bacterium
AATACCCGTGCCCGGTTTTTTGAACTGACCGGCTTCGTATATGGCCCCTAGCACCGGCTCCACGAGCCTTTCTTCCACGAGAAATAGGACAACGTCGGTCTGCGCTTCGAGCGTCAGGCCGAAAAAGGTCTTGGCCTCATGTATCCCCGTGCCGCGGGCCGGAATGATAGTGGCCCCGGTGCCGCCGACAGCCTTGGCTGCTTCAACGATTTTGTCGGTTTTATTGGTCTTTACCATCGCGATAATCAACTTGTAGTTCATATTATTCCTCCCTGGCCGCCTTCAGCCTGCGCCTGGCCAGCCATTGTGCGATCTGAGCGTATCCCAGTACGGTCATTATGGGAAAAACACTTGCAAAAGCGATCAATCCAAATCCGTCCAGTGCGGGATCCCGCCCCGGAACCGTTTCCGAAAGCCCCAGGCCCAGAGCCGCCACCAGAGGCACAGTCACTGTCGAGGTCGTAACACCCCCGGAATCGAAGGCAAGGGGTATAATCTCGCGTGGGGCAAATATCGTCTGAATCATTACGATCACGTATCCTGCAATAATGTAAAAGTAAAGCGGCGTCCCCGTCACAATACGAAAGGTCCCGATTCCAATTCCGATAGCGACCCCGGTTGCAACGGCCAGTCTCAACCCCCACTGGTTGAGCCCTCCCCGAGAGACCTCCTGGGCCTTGAAGCTTACCGCAATCAGGGCAGGTTCTGCAACAGTGGTGGCGAATCCGACCAAAGCGCCGAAGACATACACCCATGCGTACGCGTACCAGGCCCCTTCCGCAGGGGCGGTTTTTGTCCCGAAAACGAATTCGGGAGCGGACAGCTGTTTTGCCATGATTTTCCCTATGGGAAACAGGGCTGTTTCCAGTCCGTCCATAAAGAGTGACAACCCAATCAGAACGAACACGAAACCCAAGGCTAAACGTCTCCAATTTGGTAAAGGCCTCCGCAGTACCACCAACTGGAAAAATACCAGCAAGGCCACAACCAGAAAGACGTCTTTTACCGTCAGCGCTAGTGTATGAAAAAATGTCGTGAGCAGTTCCATTCTTTTACTCAATTAAACCGCAACATGCCATAGGCCATGACGAATATCATAGGTAGCAGGGAGGCAAATGCAATGAGCCCGAACCCGTCCACCAGAGGATTTCTGCCTCGGATCGTGGTGGCCA
>JAAERE010000077.1 GCA_024230675.1 bacterium
CGGCACAGTTCCCAGGCGTTGGAATGACTGGCTACCAGAGGAGCCTCGGTGAGGTCCGCCACCTGCCAGAAGCCCTTTTCGTTGAGATGGGACAGATCAATCAGGATTCCGTTCTGGTTGAGGGCGCGCACCAGCTCCTTTCCCGCGTCGGTGAGGCCCGGGCCGGTGTCGGGTGAAAACGGAAAGGCGAACGGTACGCCGTGTCCGAATCGATTCGGACGGCTCCAGACCAGACCCAGCGAGCGCAGACCGCGGTTGTAGAAGTCATCCAGGTTCGACAGATCGGCGGAAATCGCCTCAGCACCTTCGATATGCGGAATCACCGCCAATTGCCCGGTCTCGATACAGGTCTGCAACATATCGAAGTCTTTGACTATACTGATTCCATCAGAAGAGGACGCCAGATTTTCAAGCCCCGAGAAAACTTCATGTGTAAACTCTGAGGCCTTCGCTTGATCCAATTCGGGGGGCAGATCGAACTTGTAGGCGGTGCCGTCGTCTTGACGGGGCTCCTCGGACATCGTCACGCCGCCCAAACTGTCCGGGGCGTGAATCGCGAACAGACCGCCCGCCAAACCGGCGTCGAGCGCCCGTGGGAGATCAAGATGACCCTCGTGGTTCCTTACCAGAAAACCGTCGAGGTTGCCCTCGTCCTGTTTATGGAAACGGGTCAGGCTGTCGTTGTGGCCGTCGAATAATGGAAAAGCCGTCTTTGTCACGCTGTCACCTCGGTAGGAATCACGGTTCTGCGGAAAGTTGCGCGGCCTGAAACGTGCAGGCGCCTGAATATCGGCCAGAACCGGTGCCCGCGCAAGCCACAGCGACACGAATCACTGTCCAATAAAACAACAATTCTGTACCGCCGGCCGGTAAGCTCCGGTGTGTTAGCCCAATCGGCTCTCTATGGTGCTCAAATAAACCGCTCAGTTGACGATAATCGAGATAGAGAAAGGGAGGCTCTCTCTGTCAGGGGCTATTGTTCAGCCTGATCATGCCAAGTGATGACGCCGAATAGGTGGAGAGATCCGGGTCTGTAGATTTTTCAGAGAGGCGTTAGCATCGAGATGGGCAATACTGATCTGCCTGGAAAAGCCAAACTACCCTGGTCAATGCCGCATGGGCATGTTGTGCCAATTGCGATTCTTGTATCCTTCCTCGGCCTGGCCGTGTTCACGGTTTTCCGGCTGGGCGATTCGGTTGAAAGAGATTTCCGGGAGTTCTATGTTTCCGACACCCGGGCACTAGGCGAACACATCTCCAGCCATGATATGTCGAATCCAGATGAACTGGCCCGCGTCCAGGAGGAGATTGACGACCACTGCACCTACGACGAAGCGATCCTGGAGGTTGAATATTTACATGTTCGCCCGGACGGACGGGCCTCGGTACTAGCCGGCAACCACGCCCAGGATTCTGGCCGCGCGGCCCTGGACGCCGAAAATGCGGTCATCGAGACCGGACAGTCTTCGTTTGACTGGCAATATGACGGCTCAAGGAATCTGCTCGTAATTGTCGTACCTGTTTTTGGTGAACATCAGGAAACGATCGGATGCCTGTCGATCGATGTCGATGGATCGTTTGACCAGGGTGATCTGGAAATTGTGACCTACGCGATCGGTTTCGTTCTGCTGCTGGCCGCCATGGTGGCTTATTACTTCCGGCAGATTCGCCGCATGACAGTGTACTATGACGGACGAAAGAAGGCCGAAGAAAAGCTTCGGCGGCTTTCGGTCGCGGTAGATCAGTCAGCCAACATGATTGTCATAACAGACGTGGATGGGGCGATAGACTATGTTAATCCTCGATTCAGCGAGTTGACAGGGTACTCCCGGGAGGAGGCCCTGGGCCAGCCTTCCAGTCTGCTCAAATCCGGAGAACACGAAAAGGAGTTCTACCGGGAGCTCTGGAAAACAATAGGCTCGGGCGAGACGTGGGCCGGACGGGTTCGCAACCGCCGCAAGAACGGGGAACTCTATTGGGAGCGCAAAACGATATCACCGGTGATCGATGATCAGGGCATAGTCCGGAGCTACCTGTCCGTGGGGGAGGACATTACCATTGAATTGCACGCGCAGCAGCAAATCATCGAAAAGGACAAGATGTCCGCTATTGGTATGCTGGCGGCGGGGGTCGCCCACGAATTCAAGAACTACCTGGGCGGCATCATGGGCAACGCCTCCCTTGCCCTGGAAGATATAGACAAACCGGACGGCCTTGAGATCGCTCGCGAAGCTCTGGAACTTGTAATTGACCTTTCCGAGAAATCCAACAACGTGGCCATGTCTCTGCTGACTTACTCGCGAGCGCGGTCGAAAGTGGTTGACGCCGAGGATATACGCAAGGTTATCGAACAAGCCTTGAGTCTGGTGTCAAAAGAGATGACATCTCGGTCTATCGAGGTTGCTACTTACTTCGAAGAAGCTCCCAAGCTTCGAGTCTCGGCGAGCAAGATCCAGCAACTGTTGCTGAATCTTCTTATAAACGCCGCTCAGGCCATCAAGGAGGACGGTGTTATAACGCTCGCCCTGTTTAACGCCGGTGACAACGTAAAAATCGTTGTGGGCGATTCCGGAAGCGGTATAGCCTCCGAGAAAATTGGCCGGATATTCGACCCATTCTATTCGAGCAAAGGTGTCTGGGGCAAAGACGATGTGGTTGGCACCGGCATGGGGCTGTCGATCTGCCGGAACATCGCGCGCGAATTCAACGGGGACCTGACCGTAGAATCTGTCCCCGGAATAGGTACGGCTTTTACAGTAGTGCTGCCTGTTGACCGCCAGATCGATCAGAAAACATCGCGCGACAACCTGTCCCCCCAACCCTTGAGATTCCTGATTTTCACGCTGGATAAAACCATCGTCAGTCGCCTTCACGCCGAGGCATCAGCCGCCGGCATTAAGCTGATGTTGGTCGACAATATTACTTCGGTGCCGACAGACCTGAAGGATGCTGCTGATTTGGTGGTGTGTGACGCACGGTTCCCTGCCAAGGGCGAACTGCTCCACGTTGTTGACACCTGCGAGACCGCAGGAGTACCCTACGCTACTGTATTCGGCGAACAGTTAGAATACCAAATGGCGGACTTGAGGGAGCAGAGCCTCATGTGTTTCGGCAAACTTCCGGCCGTACAAGAACTTGTTGCCGCACTGGAATCGGCCGACCCCGACGAGCCAGACCCCCCCGACGCCCCCTCCATCTCCAATGGTCCGGCGGCTGCGTTCCCTTCCACACCGCCGACTGCCTGACTATCGTTCGGAGCGCCGCTGTTGCAGATTGTCTGGCGTTGACGATCAGGGCCGCTCGCGGACGGCAGGGTTTGTGGTCCAATGAACGAGCGTTTGCCGCTCAACCGCACAGCACCGAACCGCCGTTGACGTTCAGGATCTCTCCCGTGATATA
>JAAERE010000078.1 GCA_024230675.1 bacterium
AGGCGGTACGTGGCCGAGAGGGGAATAGATGTCATAGTGGTGAACTTCAACAAGGATGTTCGGATCGGCGGTCTGGCCGCAAAATGGACTGGCTCCGCACGCGTGGTCTGGCGCGTGGGCGTGAATCTGACCAAAGATAGTTTTGTTCATCGCTTCCTAACTCCCCGGTTGGTGGACGGCGTGATTACGCCCTCATATTCGCTGAAGAAAGAAATTACGCGGTTGGGATATATCACCGATGACATGGTGCGGGTGATTCACACCGGGATCGAGGAATACGCGCTGCAGATTGCGCCCGACCTCGCCAGAAAACAACTTCGATCAAAGTATGAGCTGCCGTCCGATTGCCCGGTGGCGGTAACTTCCGGGAGGTTCGTGGATCAGAAAGGTCACCGGCACCTGGTCGAGGCGGCGCCGTTGATTGTAAAGCGCTTCCCTCAGATACGCTTCCTCTTGCTCGGCGAGGGTCCCCTGGAGCAGCGGTTGAAGGAGCAGATAGATGAGGCAGGCCTCAGAGAGCACTTCGTGTTCGCCGGCTTGCTCGACGATTTTGAACTGGAGCTGGCGGGCGCGGATATCATGCTGCACCCGGCCGTGATTGAACCGTTCGGGATCGTATTGCTCGAAGGCATGCGGGCCGGGATGCCCGTGGTTGCCTGCCGGGTAGGCGGCATCCCCGAAGTAGTCGCCGAAGGACAGACGGCGCTTCTGGTAGAGCCCGGTCGGTCGGATGATTTCGCAATCGCCACCATCGCTCTGCTCGGCGATCGTTCGCAGTGTACTTCCTTCGGAGAGGCCGCCCGTGAGCGCTGGCGGAAGGAATTCAAGTACGAAACCATGCTCGACCGCGTCGAGTCGTACCTGACGGAGATAGCCGGTGAAAGGGCCGTTCGTGGGTAAGCTCAAGCCGCTGGAACATAAGTTCAAGAGCTTCTTTTTTTGGCTGTGTCGCGGCTTGCTCAAAAAGGGAAGGCCCGGATTCGACAAACTCGATGCTCACAGGACACACCGGGTGTTGTTTCTTCGGCCCGAGAAAATCGGCGACATGGTAATATCGTTTCCGGTGTTCGACGCCCTGGTGAATGAGTATCCGCATATCAAGATCTCGCTGCTGGGTTCGCCTCGCAATTTCTCGATTGTCAGAGACGATCCGCGCTTCGAGAAAGTCTTTTTGTACAGAAAGAACCTTAGCGACTTTCGCACCCTGAAAGCCATTCGACAGGAAAAATACGATTGCGTTCTGGATATGATCAACGATGACTCGGCGACCACGCTGTTTCTGTCCCAGTTGGCGGCGCCCGGCAGCCCGAGGATTGGCATTGGCAAGAGGAAATTCGCCGAGTTCTATGATTCCAACTACGCCCACGCCGATGGCATCGGCCGACATATTATTCACAACACGTTGAAGCTTCTGGTTCCTTTTGGGATCAACGGGGATGAGGTCAATCACTACGCGCCGCCTTACGTGGTTCCTGAGGAAATGGCGAAAGTCGACGAATTCATAGCCGGCCGCCTCGGCGAGACGCTGATCGGATTTAATCTATCGGCCGGGAAGCCGAACCGTATCTGGTCAGACGAGCGAGCCGAGCAAACCTGCCGAGAATTGATGACAAGGTCCGAAGGGGTCCGGATAATTCTGATTACGGCTCCATCGGATCGAACGCGTGGAGAGAAGCTTCAAGAGGCGCTGGAGGGCAGGGTCTCACTTGTGCCGGCCGGAAAGTCGCTGACCTGGGTGAGTGGGCTGATCTCCCGGCTGACGCTGTTGATTTCGCCGGATACTTCGCTGATTCACATCGCCCGATCGTACCGGGTTCCGGTAGTAGGCCTGTACAGCCTCGCCCCCAAGAACTTTCGTCGCTGGCGGCCGTTCGAGCAACCTGACGGCGCCGTGGTTTCAGGCCATGAGGATGATATATACGATATCACTGCGGATCAGATTACGACGCGCGCTATTGAAATACTCAAGAGAGAGAAGCTGGTGGCCGGATGAGCAAGCTGTCGGTTGTCATCATCACTCTGAACGAAGAAGCGAACTTGGCCAGATGTCTGGAATCTATCAAGTGGGTGGATGAGATCGTCGTGATCGACAGCCAGTCGACAGATCGGACGCTTGAGATTGCCCGGGAGTACGGCGTGATAGTTCACCGACCCGAATGGCGCGGGTTCGGTCCCGCCAAACGGGAGGGTGTAGCCAAAGCAACCGGCGACTGGATTCTGTCGCTGGACGCCGATGAGGAAGTCTCGCCGGAACTCGCAGACGAAATCAGAGGCGTCCTTGGCGATGAGGACGGTAGCTCGGGTTTTTACATACCGCGCCGCACGCAGTTTTTGGGTCGATGGATCTATCATTGTGGCTGGTATCCGGACCCCGTCCTGAGGTTGTTTCGCAAGGCCGAAGGTGATTTCGACGATTCGCCGGTGCACGAAAAAGTGGTGCTTCGAGGTCGGGCCGGGAGGCTGAAGTCGGATTTGTTGCACTATAGCTATCCGACGCTGGACAGCTATTTCGTGAAGTTCAACCGGTACACGAACCTGGCCTCTCAAAAAGCGTACGAAGAAGGCGCGCGGGCCTGCGCGTGGGACGTTGTTGTTCGCCCCTTTGCCTGCTTTGTGAAGCATTATTTTCTCAAAAGAGGGTTTCTGGACGGGCTCGAAGGACTTATAATCTCTGTTCTATCGTCTTGCTATGTCATGACGAAGTACGCGAAGCTCAGGGACCTCGCTCGAAGGAGCGAAAGGGGAACGACGGAGAAGTAATGGATGATGTCCTTGAAATAAAGCCGGGTGACCGCATTCTTGTCAGTCGCTCGGACCGCCTCGGCGATTTGATACTGGCCTTGCCGTTTGTGGAGACGCTCAAGGCGCGCTATCCCGAGTGCCAGGTCGATGTGCTGGCGTCGTTGTACGCCTCGCCAATCCTGGAGAACAACGAACGGATCGGCGGAATTGTACGCGTCCAGAACGATCAACTGGTGACCAGTCGGCATTATCGCAAGGAGTTGGAACAGAAGATCAGGAAGGCCGGCTACCAGGTGGTTGTGGCGCTTTACCCGGAGAGGCATATCTGTCGTCTGTTTCACCAATTGCGCATCCCGCATCGGGTCGGCACGGCCGGCCGCTTTCACTCGGTCTTTTTCAATCATAGGTTGATGCACAGCCGCAAGGCCAACAAGAAGCACGAAAGCGAATACAATCAGGACTTTCTCAAGTATTTCAAGGCGGGGCCGACGATAACGACTCCGCGAGTGCATTCGACCGAGAAGGAAGTCGGACACGCCCGTAACTTGCTTTTGAAGTGGGGAATAGGGGGGGCTTTCGTTGTAGTCCACCCTGGGTCGGGAGGGTCGGCCGACCGGTGGCCAATGGAGCGATTTATTGAGTTCTACCGGGACCTGGAGAACGCCGGAATACCTACGATAATAACGGGTTCCGAGGAAGAGGGCCGGCAGATCAACAAAACCGCCGAAGATATGGGCATCAAGCCAAAAGAAATAACGGGAGAGACCGACCTGCGGACGCTGGCGGCGGTGCTCTCTCAAGCCAGTCTGGTCGTGGCCAATTCCACCGGGCCGCTGCACCTGGCCGTGGCGGTGGGAACGCGCGTGGTCGGACTGTACCCGCGTCGGAAAATAATGTCGCCGGTACGTTGGGGGCCGGTAGGTGACGGTCACCAGGTCATCCAGCCGCTCGATCCCGATTGCCAGTGCCCACCGCGGCAATGTCACTGTATGGATACGATTACCGTGTCCCGAGTAACCGAAGCAGCTAGAGAAGTGTATGGCAGGCGCGCAGGATAACACCCCGACCAACCCTTCGGCGGTTCGGCTCAATCTGGCCCAGTTCGTAATCCAGGTCGAGTCGTATAACGCCAACGTGGATATACCTCTGCTCCGGCGGGCGTACGAATTCTCCGACCGGGCCCACACCGGACAGAAACGTTCGTCCGGGGAGCCGTTTATCGAACACTGCCACGAGGTTGCCCTGATCCTGGCCGAGCTGCACATGGACTCGACCACCATCGCAGCCGGACTGCTCCACGATGTTGTCGAGGACACCGAGCATTCGCTGGAAGATATCCGCGAAGAATTCGGCGATGAGGTAGCCGACCTGGTGGACGGGGTCACCAAAATCGGCGCCGTGAAGTTTCACTCGATCGAAGAACAGCAGGTTGAGTATTTCCGCAAGATGCTGCTAAGCATGGCCAAGGATATCAGGGTCATCATCATAAAGCTGTCGGATCGTATGCACAACATGCGAACGCTGGAGCATCTGCCCCCGGAAAAACGTAAACGAATAGCTCGGGAGACGCGTGATGTATACGCTCCCCTGGCTCACCGCCTGGGAATAAATAAGGCCAAAGTTGAGCTCGAGGACCTCTCGCTGAAGCATCTCCGGCCCGAAGTCTACATGGAGCTGGTCAAGGCCGTTAAGGACAAAAAGGAAGAGCGAGAGGACTTCGTTCGGGCGGTCGTCAAGCCGATCAAAGAGGCTCTGGCCAAAGACGGCATCCTGGCTACGGTCTACGGCCGCGCCAAGCACCTCGATTCGATTTATCGCAAAATAGTCAATCGCAAGGTTCCGTTTGATCAGATGGCCGATCTTCAGGCTATCCGCGCGGTTGTTAATACCGAGCGGGAATGCTATCACACTATGGGCATTATCCACGCTATGTGGAAACCCGTCGCGGGTCTCTTTTACGACTACATCGCCAATCCCAAACAGAACGGCTACCGCTCGCTACATACAACGGTTATAGGCCCGAGCAACCGCATGGTAGAGATCCAGATCCGAACGCATCAGATGCACTACTTCGCGGAAAACGGTATCGCCGCTCACTGGCTCTACAAAGAGGGCCGGCAGGAGATGAGCAAGGACGATCGCCAGATGGTCTGGCTGCGCGACGTGCTCGAATGGCAGAAGGATATGACCAATCCCTCGGAGTTCATGGAATACCTCAAGATGGATTTGTACTCCGAGGATATTTTCGTCTATACACCCAACGGGAAGTTGATCCACCTGCCGACCGGCGCGACGCCGCTTGATTTCGCTTTCCAGATTCATACCGAGATTGGGCTTCACTGTGCCGGGTCCAAGATCAACGGGCGGCTGCAGCCGCTTTCGACCAAGCTGAACACAGGCGATCAGGTGGATATTATAACCAACCCCAACCGGACGCCCTCACACGACTGGCTCAAGCTGGTCAAGACTTCCGGGGCTCGGTCAAAAATACGTCGCTGGCTCAAACAGGCTGGGTTCGAACAGTCGCTGACCCTGGGTCGCGAAATCGTCGTACGGAAACTCAAGACCATGCGGGTGTCTTTACCCCGCGATGAGACCCTTCAGGAGTACGCCGAGCAGTTGGATAAGAAGTCGGTTGATGACCTTTTCGCCGCAATCGGCAACGGCTCGTTGGCCGCACGCCAGCTTGTCAACCTGATCCAACCTGAGAAACAGAAGGATACCGTCGGCCTGGTTGGCAAGGTGATCGATCGCATCCGGGGCTCCAAGGGCATCAGAGTTCAGGGCCTGGACAATATGATGTTTCGCTTTGCCGGCTGCTGCCAGCCGGTACCGGGGGAGGAGATTGTCGGCTTCATCACGCGCGGTCGCGGGGTGACGATTCACCACTCCGAGTGTGCCCTGGCTATCGACCTTGCCAACCAATCGCCCGAGAGAAAGATTGCGGTCAGCTGGGACGCCGGGCGGGATCAGTCCTTTGTAGTGCAGTTGGAGATGATAGTCGAAGATCGGAAAGGGATGTTGCGGGATATCACCCAGGTTATTGCCGACGTCAACACTAACGTCAGGGGAGCCGAAATACACAGCGGAGATTCCACGGCGGTCGGAAAGTTCATTATCGAAGTCTCCAACCTTTCGCATCTCAACCGCATTATCGACAAGATCAAGAAGGTCAAAGGCGTGATTCAGGTTCAACGAAGCCGCCGCTACGATCCCGGTCAGTGATAGCGGCTTCACTGGCTTTCGGTCAACACCTACAGAATTATAACCAACTTCCCTATCTGAGTATTGCCTTCGTCGTCCTCGACCGTCCAGTAATACAAACCCGATACAACCAGTTGCGTATTTCGCGTAATCAGGTTCCAGGTGTCGTGATTCGCGAGCGGGTCGGTCGGGTCCACATCGTGTTTCAACTCCCGAACCAGGTCACCGTCGAGAGAGTAGATGCGAATCGTGCATCGGGAGGGGAGGTTGGCGAAATGTACGCGCCGGGTGCGATCGGGCGCCTGGTCAGCATCTATCCGGCCTTCAAAGCCACGTGTCCGATAGTCTCCGTCGGCGCGGTATGGATTCGGGTAGACAAAAATCTCAAGGCCCTGATCGGCAACGCTCTCGATCGATTCCAGAGGATAAGTCACTATGGGCAGAACGGTGGGGTTTGTCTCCAGAGCGGCCAAACCAGAACGAGGCGAACCATAGTCAAATGCTGTTACGTTTATCCAGTACGGAACCGTGGGCAAAAGATTCTCAAGCGTTATTTCGTATTCATAGTACTTGAAAAAACCCTCATCGGTCAGGTAGAGACTGTGCAGAGAGTCTGGAATGGAATCGACTATGGTCCACGGCGGTTTTGGGGCCTCGGGATGGATTTTCTTGATGGCGGTGTTGGCGTTTATCGGATCGTTGGCCAGAATCGAGCGGTTGAAATCTTGAGGTTCAAAGTAGAAAACGGAGTCGGCGAAACCGGGCATTACGTACGGACGGTTTCGCGTGAACTGAAGCGGATGCCAGGCCGTATCTCCCGACCCGTAAAGACCTCTTAACTCCCCAAGGGCGAAGGGATGTTCCAGAAGAAGATAGCTGTTCAATTGATGATCGTAGACGTACTTGTTGTAATCTTCTTTGTCGAACGATGCGATCACGCTGTAGCTCAGCCGACGCTCATCGCGGCCGATGTACACCCGGTAACCTTCGAAGTCATACTCACGTGAGAAAACATCGCGAGTGTTTTCCGACATCACCCCGTTCCAGAGAACCCGAATCTTTCCGACCTGCGGCTCCACCCGGAGCCCGGCGTGACCCAGATGAGAAGTATAGGTCGAAGGCCCGGGCGGGGGGGAGGCTCCCCTGAAGTCCGGGACGCCGTCGCCTTTGCGCCAGATCGTGTCGGCGAGGTCAAAGACCCAGATGCTGTCGATGTATAGAATCGTGTCGGGGTCCGGGACGGTGTCGTAAACGGTATCGTATTGCATAGCGGAGTCTCCGCCCTTGTTGCAGACCGTGTACTCGCCGTAGAAGCTGTCGTTGTCCGTGTCGAAACCGGGGTTGTCATAAATCCACTCAGCCCAGGTGGAGTTAAGGTCCAGGTCGGAGAAGTCTATATTGTCGTAGTACTCTCTCCAGTCACCGGGCGCGAGATTGTTGACATTCCCCGGATCGGTATGGAAATTCTCCCCGGCGATATAGGCCAGCGACAGCGGCAGGGTCTGACCGGCTTCGATATCAAAAGGACCGAAGGAAATCAGATAGCGCGTGTCGAAACCGTCCGCAATGTCATCCGCCAGAGTCGGGTTTGGCGGCAGCCAGATCGGGTCCAGAGGATCGATATCGGCCGTCCGCACCTGATCGTAGTCGAATTCACCGTTGCGCAGAAAGTAGTATTTGTCGCGATCACCGCCCGGAGTGCCGGTGCCGCCCCGGCTAAGAGTGCGGAAACCTTCCTTAGTTTGTGGTCCAAAGTCCAGCGACGGGTCGGAGTTGCTGACCCACCAGTTAAACGACACCTGAAGTGAGTCCGACGGTGTTCGCACTATTCTCATGCCGGTGATGTGCGGGACCGGGATTATCGTATTGTCTTCCATATCGCCGTCGTTGTCGGCGATCCAGGCTATGTTCACCAAATCGCTGTCGGGGGCACAATACTTGGGAAGGTACGACGCCGGGGCTTTGAGACGGAAGCCGCAAATGTCGTCGGAGTAGCCGGGGTGCCCAAGCCCGATCTGATGGACGTCGGCGTCAACAAACACCCCCATGTACACGCGATTGAGACGGCTACGCCCGATATTGCGAATAGCGTAGTCAAACAGCACGAAATCCTCGGCATATGCATACGACCAACTGTACGACCTCTGAGTGACCTCGATATTCAACGGACGGTGCGGCCGACCCTCCTGCGGGTCGTTGCCAACTCCGGGGCACTTGATGCAGGTGTCGGCATAGACAGCAATAAGGTCCAGTTCAGACACCGCGCCGTCAAACTCCGGTTTTGCGGGGTCGATAGTCGATCGGAATATCATTTCACCACCGAGTTCGTCTTCTTCCGGACTGAACTCGTGGCCGCCGCCCGAGGCGCCGTCGGCGCCTGTAGAGACTAACGTGTCGCGACCAAGGACGGCGCCGATCCAGAAGGAGGATCCGTACATATACACCGTCCGGCTGCTCTTGGGGTATTCGCACGCCCGAACGGTTTCATCCGTGAAGTAGTCGGTCGTCCCGGCCTGAGAATAGTTGGTGCCGAAAGAACCGTTATTGCTTACCGACATGTTCAACTTACCGATGTTGTGTGCGGCAATACAGTGGGCGGGCGACCCGGCTGTGGCTTGTGTCTGGCCGTCGGGCCTGTCAAAGTGAGTGCGGGCGGAAATGGAAACAGAAACGGCGGCGAAAAAGAGGTTGAGGCAGAGAATTACACAAGTACGGCTGGTCTTCAAGTTTTCCTCCGGCAGCGAGATGCGTGTACCCTAATTTCCCCTAATAGACTAAAAATACTCGCATTTGTCAAAAGGAAAGTGGAGAAGCTGGGAAGTGCTTGCAGTGGTAGCGGTTGTGCTAGCGGGGAATTCTGGCGGGGAGCGCGACGGATCTTCTCCGCCGCGCTCACTGTGGCGCTATTTGAACTCTACCGTGACGCTCAGCGTGTCCTCGCCGCGCACGACTGAAACCGGCGTGGTATCGCCTTTGCGGAACTTGCTGAGGGCGTTCATGTACGTGTATATGTCGTCGACCGCAATGTCTCCCATCTTGATGACTATATCACCTTTGAGCAATCCGGCGTTGTCGGCCGGTCGACCGGGAGAGACACCATCAATTCTAAGCCCCTCAACTTCCGATATGAAGTCCGGCATGACTCCTAGCGTGACAGAATAGGCCCGGCTGTGACGCCCGGGACCATCGTCTTTCGTCCGCTGGAATACGAGCTGATCCGGATAGTCGTCGAAATGCTGTACGATGTCGCCGATCAGGTTGGCCACAGAAACGACACCTTCGAAATCGATCTTCTCGGTAACATCACTTGGCTTGTGATAATCCTCGTGAGCGCCGGTGAAGAAATTAAGCACCGGGATGCTGTCGTTATAGAAGGCCGCGTGATCTGAGGGACCGGTGCCGGATTCCTTGAAGACTACCTTGAGATCGCCGACGTCCATGCTGTCGAAATACTCCTTGAAGTCGGGGCAGGTGCCGGTGCCCAGGATTGCCAGGCCCTTGTCCTGATCCTTGAGCCGGCCGATCATATCCATGTTGATCATCATGCGAGCGTGGGTACGATCGATAGTCCAGTTGCGAACATAGTGGCTCGATCCGAGCAGTCCGGCCTCCTCACCGCCAAAACCGATAAACAGCATCGAATGCCGGAGTTCATCCCCGCGCGTGGCAGCGTAGCGGGCCAACTCCAGTAAGGCGGCCACACCGGAACCGTTGTCGTCGGCGCCGTAATGGATCTTTTTCTCGTCCTCCAGATAGCGGGACGAGGGCCCGCCCCAGCCGAGGTGGTCGTAGTGAGCGCCTATGATAACGGTCGTGTCGGTGGCGCCCTGGAGAAAGCCCACAACGTTGTAACCGGTGTCGCGGACGCGCTCCAGATCGGTTTGGCCGGATGCGGTCATGATTTCCGGCGAAGTGAGGTCCAGGCCCAGCTTCTCGATTCCAGCCCGGCGTAAGAACACTATGGGGATGGACTTGGGAGTCACGCGCGTGGCGCCCGTCGAGAGGAGCGTGTCGTCGTGTTCCGGCGGAGTCCAGAAGAAAACGCCTGAGGCACCGTGATCCAAGGCCGTTATGATCTTGCTGGTGAGGCTGCTATGGCGGTCAAAGATCGTGTCGCCGGTCTCAGTTGTGTCGTCTGTCTCTTCCGCCTCCGGGGCGTACCGCTTGACAAGCACGGCCTTGCCGTCGACATTCAGATCGGCGTAATCGTTGTGCGCACTGTCGTCCGTTATGATGCCGTAATTCACGTCCACAATCTCGGAGAAGTCAAAGACCGTGTCAGCCGAATAAAACAGCGGTGTGAAGTCATCTTTCAGGACGAGGTCCTTTCCGTTGACCGAAAGCCGATTGTTCTCGCCGGGGGAGATGCGTTTGATGAAGTCGAACGCTTGCAGGAACGAGCCGGAATCGCCAAGGGGCTTCAGCCCGGCCGCCTGAAGGACTTTGATCATATAGCGAGCGGCTTTCAACTCACCCGGTTCGCCCACCTCGCGGCCCTCAAGCGAGTCCGAGGCCAGGACTTCGATGTGTCGATGAACGGAGTCCGGGGATATGTCATAGGCGGCAAAGGAGGAGGTCGAAAATGCGAGCAGAAGGCAAAAAGCGAACGAGAACAACGGTTTCATTGGTGTCCTTTCCTGTTTTCGCAGAATAACGTGGCTGGAATATAGATCGATGTCATCGGCCTGTCATCGAAATAATCAAAAACCCCGAACATTATTTGACCCGGCCGGTTGTATGGTTATATTAGGTCCATTAATCCTAGGGAGATAGAAAGCGTCCAGATTATGAATCAGAAGACTTGTGCCGGATGCGGTAACAGTATCGAAGCTTCAGTGAAATTCTGCTCCGAGTGCGGCGCTTCAGCGGTCGTTAAACCGGCTGCGTCGCCCAAGACTTCCCCCGGGGGAGCAAAGAAAACGGCTGCACGCGATTCGGTAATAGTGGTCGGCGTGCTGTTAATAGTGACGGCCGGCTTTTTCGTTTTAAAGGGCCAAGCCGAACGCCCGGTGGATCCTTCCACCGAGGTGGCAACAGACGGCCCGCACGCCGGCCAGATGTCGATGGATATGCTCGAAGGGCTCCCAGCGGATTACCGGGGACTGGTGGAGGCCGGCAACAAATTCTACGACGAGAGCAGCTTTGCTGTCGCGGCCGAAGTCTATTCTCGGGCGCTGGCCATCGACGGTCGTTCACCGGACGTCCGCACGGACTACGGCGCCTGTCTATACGCTATGGGTATCCCTGAGCGTGCTGCCGACGAGTTCCGGACGGTCATTCGCACGAGCCCGGAGCACGCTATCGCCAACTTCAATTTGGGTATTGTATACCACAGTATGCAGCAGGAGGATTCAGCCCGGGTATACTGGGAAAGATATTTGGAACTGGATCCCGACGGTCCGCCTGCCGCGACGGCTCGCGAACTTCTAAAGGAATTGGACTCC
Organism: bacterium; assembly: GCA_024230675.1. Classification (GTDB taxonomy): domain Bacteria; phylum Zixibacteria; class MSB-5A5; order GN15; family FEB-12; genus JAAERE01. Next base: position 11,391 of record JAAERE010000078.1, read on the forward strand.
TGATAATTGGTCCCATTTCTGACAAATTGGGCGGGGGCTACCTGGCAGATGCTGGTAGACTCCGCTTTTTTCTTTCTGCTGGGACTGGTGCTGGCCGGTGTTGTCTGGCTGGTGCTGAACGAAACAAACGCTCGCCGACTGGTGGGGGATAAGCGGCATCAGTCAGTGTTTCGGGCCGCCATAATCGGTGTACCTCTGCCGCTGTGCTCCTGTTCGGTCCTGCCGGTAGCCAGCCAGCTTCGAGGTTCCGGCATCAGCAGAGGGGGGACGGTTTCTTTTCTGATCGCGACCCCGGAGAGCAGCATCGATTCCATCCTCCTAACCTATTCGCTTACCGACCCCCTGCTGACAGTAGCCAGGCCGATAACAGCCTTCCTGACGGCCGTGGTTGCAGGGCTCACTGAGAGCAGTTTCGAAGGAAGGGCGGAAGAAAGTCCTGTGCCTCTTGCAGCGGCGGACTGCGACGACTGCTGTTGCGAGACATCGCCGAAAACGAAGACCTCGGGGTTGATCGGCAGGCTTGGTGAAGGCCTCCGGCACTCGTTCACCACTCTGATAGCCGATCTGGCCCCGTACTTGCTTATGGGGTATCTCCTCGCCGGTCTGGTCGGGGCGCTGTTGGGACCGGACATGACTCAACTGCCGGCGTTTCTCACAAGCGGCTGGGCCGCCTATATCGGAGCGACTTTGGTCGGCGTGCCCCTTTACGTCTGCGCTACTTCTTCAACTCCTCTGGCGGCCGTTCTGCTGGCTTCGGGATTTCCGCCGGGGGCAATTCTCGTGTTTTTGATGGTCGGTCCGGCCACGAACATAGCGGCCTTGACGGTGTTGAAGAAGATCCTTGGGTTTGGTTCCACCGTGCGATACTTGGTTTCGATCGTTCTGGTCTCGGTTGTCTGTGGGCTGCTGCTGGATTGGCTATATGATATTGCAGGCGTTGCCCCGGATTATCTGCTGGGGGCACACGCCTCGGAGGCCGGTTGGTTTCACATATCATGTGCGGTGATTCTTTCCGCGTTGATCGTCTGGCACACGCTGAAGGCTCGATTCAAAGCGTTCGCATAGTCTTGCCGCAGGATTTTACTTGCGTCCTTTTATCTCCGATCACCATCTTGGATTATGTTAACCCAGCTAATTGAGCGCCTGCCGCTTCTGAAGGGACTGTTGGACTTCGCGTTCCCGCCGTTGTGCTCGGGGTGCGGGGCGTACTTCGATGAGCCTGCCGGCATCTGTCCCGAATGCCTGGAGGCAATCGACTGGTACGACGATCCTTTCTGCCTGACCTGTGGAGATTTTGTCCCTCGGGGGGATTCCTGTTCCCGATGCGGCGAGGACTCATTTCTGCTGTTTCCGGGAGGCAACTATACCGATCCTCTCAAGCGGGCTATCGTCAACTACAAGTTCCACGGTGCAATGTCGTTGGCCGGAGTTCTTTCCGAGCGAGTCATTGGTTGTTTCGAGAGTCGGATACTGGGTCTCCAGCCGACCCTGTTGGTGCCGATACCGCTGCACCCGGGCCGTGAGCATCAAAGGGGATACAATCAGGCAGCCGTTTTTGCACAAGCTCTGTCCAGACTTCTGGATCTCCCGGTCGAAGAAGAGATCCTTCACAGGATCAAAAAGAAAAAACCGCAGGCCCGGCTTCGGAAATCTGCGAGAGCCGCCAACGTCCGAGGAGTATTCTCTACCGATCCTGAGGCAGCGGCCCACCTGGCGGAAGCCCGGCTGCTACTGGTTGACGATGTTGTTACCAGCGGGGAGACCGTGATCGAGGCCCGTCGAACCCTGGCATCTTCCGGGCTTAGGGTGGTCGGAGCGATATCAATGGCTCACGGGCTCTGATATGGCGAACTCTGTGTTTGAGAACGCAATCGAGGACTTTCTGCAGCACCTCAGACTGGAGAGGGGACTGTCAGAGAAATCAATCGATGCCTACCGCACTGACTTGAGAGCTTTTGGCAGGTTTCTCAAAGGGGTTGATCCGAGACGAGTCTCTCCAGCCGATGTTACCGGGTATTTTGGTTCTCTGGTTGCCCGGGGACGAAAACCGGCCACGCTGGCGCGCAAGCTGTCGTCGGTAAAGCATTTCTTTAAGTATTTGCAGGAAACGTCTCATATACAGGCAAATCCAGCGCAGGCTTATCGAGCGCCTAAGATAGCCCGGTATCATCCC
>JAAERE010000079.1 GCA_024230675.1 bacterium
GCGGAACGCACGTTCGTACGACCTCCGTGGACCCTGACTATCTTGGCCACCAACGACAGGCCCAGGCCGGTGCCGGAAGGTCTTGAGGAGAAAAAGGGAGTGAATATTCGGTCAACATCCTCGGCGGGAATGCCGCAGCCAAAGTCCCGAATGCGAATTTCGGCCCGATCGGCAGTCGCTTCCACCTCGATTTCAACTGCGCCCCGGCGGGCGTCATAGGCGTTGATGGCGTTGTCGACAACGTTGCAGAGCACCTGCCGGAAAAGGACGTCGTCGGCCGCTACCTCAAAGTCCTCGCAAAGATTCAGTTTGAACTCGGCGTCCCGGGAGTCATCGCGGGCGCGAAATTGTCTGATCGTTTCATTTATCAACCGGTGCACCGAACACTTCTCGGGCGAGAATTCAAGCGGTCGAGCGTATGATAAAAACCGTCCTATGAGGCTCTCCGCCTCCCCGGCCTCGTCAAGCAGAGTCTCAGCCGTATCTAGGGCGAGTCCCTCGCGCTTCAAGCGTTTCTTTAAAAGTGTGCCGTAACCGCTTATCGCGCCTAGCGAATTACGCATCTGGTGAGCCAAGCCTCCAGCCATCTCACCCAGCGCTGCAAGGCGGTTCTGATTCTCCAATTCGCGGCGCAGCCGGACCAGTTCGGTGAGATCGTTCACGAGTATGAGCAGCCCCACTCGGTTCTGCGCCTTGTCCAGGATAATTGAGATCGATGCGCCCACAACAACCTCAGGGTAGTCCGGCAGCAAGTTATGGTATTCTTTGTATCCGGTGGTGACACCGTGATCGACCACCGACCGGACGTCGGCACGCAAGTCTCCCATATCGGCGAGAAGCCCAGCGTAATCGAGACCGATCGCGGGGGCTGCCCCCAGCCTGAGCAGACCGGCAGCGGTTTCGTTGACCGCCACCACTCCTCCCCGGGGGTCAAGGGTGATTATCCCGGCGTGGTTCGATTCAAATAGATACTGGTTGAACTGTTCCAGTGAGTCAGCCTTGCTCTGGATAGCGGCGTTCAACCGCAGCAGTTCAGTCTCGCTCTGCTGCAGGCGCTCGATAACCGCCCGGTACTCAGTCACGATCGCTTCGGTGTCGTCGGTGTCGTCCACCGCCCTCCCGGCCCGAGCCGCCTGCTCCTTGATTCGCCTGAGGGGTTTGAAAATGTACCGGGACAGATAGGCGTAGGCCACGCCGGCCAGCGCCAGAGCCGCGAGCTGTATCGCCAGAACAAACATTCTCATGTCGTCGTAGTTGGCCAGACGCTCCCGTTCGACGGATACGATCAGCAGATGTCCCCCGCCCGGAGCTTCCACCGGATACAGGTAGTAATACTCTGATTCGTCCCCGCGCGTAAGCCGATTTACTTCGGCCTCGAACAGCTTCTCCGCTACGCCCGGAAGCTGTCCCGGCGGCAGCCGGTGTATCACCGACGAGAGCCAGGCTCTTTTCTCCGCCCCGGAAGGCCCGTTGGGGCGCGAGTGGACCAGGTTTAGATCGCTAAGATTGTACTGGCTGACCAGCGCCTGCTCTTCGGTCTGGGTTAGAAGTTCCGGTGTTTTTGCCTGCACGGCCCGGCTGATGCCAAGGGCGGCGGTTCGAAGATGACTCAGGGTAGCCTCGCGAAGAATAGTCCGGTCTTGAAAGATGACATAGTTGGAGGCAACGTTCAGAGCAAAGAGAAGAAGGACTATAGCCAGGAATCCGAGATGGACCCAGGATTCGTATCTGCTGGACCGCTTAGACGTCGCCATACTGCATTAATCGGCACCAGTTGAAACCAATTGAGATGGAGCGAAGGATTATTGGAGATGCAGGAAGTTAGTTACGTAGTAGGCGATGATCTGGTCGCCCCAGATAATAGCCAGCATGGCCGCCGTCGCTATGAACGGGCCGAACGGCACCATCCGCTGCTGACGCAGTTTCGCCGAGAAGATCATCAGAATCACCGACACAACGAGACCAATGCCGGCCGAAGCCAGAAAAATAAACAGGACTTTCTGCCAGCCGAGGAACGCCCCCAGCATCGCAGCCATCTTGATATCCCCGCCCCCCATTGACTCTTTCTTGAACAACCAGTCTCCCAGCAGGGCGACCAGGTAGAGAGCGCCGCCCCCGACCAGCAGGCCAATCAGGGACGAGACGATTCCGATTCCATCCGGAAGGAAAGATATCCCCAGCCCTACTACCATGCCCGGAAGCGTAATCAGATCGGGGATGATCTGAAAGTCAAGGTCGATAAAGAAGATCGCGATCAGGGCCGACGAAAGAAAAGCGAAAACGCCCAGCTGGAGCGTCAGACCGAATTCCCAGGCAAAATAGAGCCAACACAGGGCGTTGAGCGCCTCGACCAGAGGATAACGGAAAGATATCCTTGCACCGCAAAAACCGCATTTCCCTCTTAGCACGAGAAAGCTCAGAAGCGGGACGTTGTGGTACCACTTCAACTGCTTCTCACAGCCTGGACAAAAAGAACGGCCCGACCGAACCTTCTTGTCTCTGGGGATACGGTATATGACGACGTTCAGGAACGATCCGATGCACAGTCCCAGTAGTCCGATGAAGATGTAGTGTATTAGCTCCATACCTACCTAATATCGGCAGTGGGAGTTATTATCTGAGTTCCCCCAGACGGTCCATAGCCAAGGCTACAGCTACCGGGCCGGCGGTCTCGGTCCGAAGGACCCTCTCCCCCAGTCTGACCGGCCTTATTCCGGCCTCTGCCGCCAGGGCCACCTCATCGTCGGAGAATCCCGCCTCCGGTCCCACCAGCAGCGTGAGACGCTTCAGATTGTTCCCCAACGGGACGTCCGCCAGAGCCTCGGCTTTCCGGATCGGGTGAAATATCAGACCGGTATCGTCGGTATCAAACTCGCCCAGGAAGTCGGCGAAGGTTGTGGGAAGGGCGATTTCCGGAAGGTAGGCGCGGCGGCACTGCTTGGTGGCAGCCAAAGCCACTTTTCGAAGCCTCGTCACCCTTGATCTAGCCCGCCGAGGATCGTCCATCCTGATTTTGGATTTCTCTGTAATCAGAGGAACGAATCTTTTGACGCCCAATTCGGTGCCTCGTTGTACCACTGAATCGAATTTCGACGCCGCCGAGAGACCGGCCGCCAGCGTCAGACGAACTGTCGCTTCCCCGAAATCGCGCAGATCTGAATGTACTCGTACAGAAGTTTTCCTGGCGGAAGAAGCGGCTATCTCGCCGCGGCAGGCACTCCCAAGACCGTCGATGACGATCACAATCGCTCCCGCCGCCAGCCGCATCACCTTCGAGGCATGGCGGGCTTCACCGGGCGGCAGAGCTATTAGATCACCGTCCCGGTTTTCAGGCGGGGAATAGAAAATTGGAGGCTGCAATTTCTACTTCCTGTGGACCGTGTACGTTAACCACTCCTCATCGCGGAGGATCGTGAACTCATCCTGTTCCAGTTTGAGCAGGGCTTGAGATATCTCAGGGCCGTCCTGCTCCAGCAGCCCGGATAGGATGAGCCATCCACCCGGCGCCGTTAAAGCGACCAGACGCTTGAGCATCTCAAGAATAGTGATTTTTATGATGTTGGCGCAAACAAAGTTGTAAGGGGCGTCCGAAGCACATACTTCGATTGACCCCAGCGCGATTTCGTGCGGCGCCCGGAGGTCGTTGATTCTGAAATTGTCCCGGCAGTTTTCGACGGCGATCGGATCGTAGTCAATCGCTTTGATGTATCGTGCTCCCATTTGGTCGGCCAGCACCGACAGCACGCCTGAGCCGGCTCCCATGTCGAGAAAACGCATCCCCGGTTCCATGCGTTTACGGACAGCTATTAGGCTGCTTCGGGTGGTCGCATGACTGCCGGTACCGAAAGCCATCACCGGATCGATGATGATTTCGTAACGAGTCTCCTGAGGATTGGCCCAGGTTGGGCGGATGGCAATATCATCGCCTATCCGCAGCGGCTTGACCGACTCCCGGTACTTCTCCAGCCAGTTGATCTCGGATACGAGTTTCTCTGTGATTTCAGGAATCGAAGGCAGTCCCTCGCCCACGAGCGAACTCAGAAACTGCTTCAGCCGGTCCGTGCAATCGGCGTCCTCAAGAGAGGGGTAAAAAAGGATAGAGGTCGAAGAAGAATTCTCTTCTTCTTCCAGGACCAAACCGCCAACTATGTGTTCGACGATAAAGTCACAGACCGGGTCGACCAGTCCGTTGGGCACCGATACCTTCAGCTCCCGATGTGACGGCGAAGGTCTGTCTGTCATTTTCAAACTCCGAGCGTTTCTCTCAGCTTTTCAAAAAACGACTTGTCTCCCTTGGGCGGGACGAAAGTCTCGGACCGGGCCAGTTTCTCCAGCGTGGCCTTGTCTTCGCCGCTGATCTTAGTCGGCACCCAGACGGTTACTTGCACCAGCTGATCGCCTCGCCCCCCTCGGTGCAAATGCGGAATGCCTTTTCCCCGCATCTTAATCACTTTGCCGGACTGAGTGCCGGCGGGAATCTTGAGTCGGGCGGTACCGCCGAGAGCCTGAACTTCGACTTCTCCTCCCAACGCCGCGGTCGTAAACGAGATAGGTAGTTCAAAGAGAATGTCGTCGCCATGACGGGTGAAGAACTCGTGCGGCGTCTCCTGAAATACGGCGATAAGATCACCCGGCTGTCCCTGCTGCGGAGCGGCGTTGCCCATATTCTCGACCGTCATATAATTGCCGCTGGAGACGCCGGCCGGAACCTTGATGGACACTTTGCCGGCGCCCTTGTGGCGGCCTTCACCGCGACAGGTCGTGCAGGGCTCGGAAATGATCTGGCCCGTGCCCCGACAAAGGTTGCAGGTCGTTACCTGCTGCACAGTACCCAGAAAAGTCCGCGTTACCGTGCGCACCTGACCAGATCCGCGACACTGGCCACAGGTTTTCTTTGAGGACCCCGCCGCCACGCCCGAACCATCGCAGGTTTGACATCTTATCTGGCGGTTGACCTTGAGCGTCCTCTCCACGCCCGTGGAGATTTCCTCGAGCGTCAATTCAATGCGTGCCCGAAGGTCCTCACCGCGGTTGCCTCGACGGCCTCCGCCCCCGCCCATGCCGCCTCCGAAGAACTCGTCGAAAATAGTTCCGCCCCCTCCGGCGCCGCCGCCGAAGTCCCGCATGAAAGCGCGGAGAGCATCGCCCAGATCGAAGGCTTCAAAACCGCCTCCGAAGCCGCCACCAAAACCGCCCTGTTGGCCCAGTCCGGCATGGCCGTACTGGTCGTAAACCTGGCGCTTTTGTGAGTCCTTGAGGACCTCGTAAGCCTCAGTGGCTTCCTTGAAATTGCTCTCGGCTTCCTTATCGCCCGGATTTCGGTCCGGGTGGAACTGCATCGCCTTCTTGCGATAGGCCGACTTGATCGTATCGGCCTCGGCCCCCCGATCGAGGCCAAGGACCTCGTAGTAATCCCGTTTGGTCATCTGCCCTACTTCTTGTCGTCGTCGACTACCTCAAAATCGGCGTCGACCGCACCGTCGGTATCTCCGGATGTTTCCTGGGCGGCTTCACCGTCCGGCTGTTCGGGGGCGCCTTCGGTCTGAGCACCGGCAGCTTCCTGCGCCTGCTGAGCCTGCTTGTACATCTCCTCGGCCAGCTTGTGAGAGGCCTGCATAACCTTCTCCTTGGCAGCGTTGATAGCCTCCAGCGACTCGCCTCCCAGAGCGGTACGGAGTTCTTCGAGGGCGGTCTCGATATTCTTCTTCTCTTCTTCGGAAACCTTGTCGCCGTGCTCTTTGAGCGTTTTCTCAGTAGTATAGATCAACTGGTCACACTCGTTGCGGGCTGCAATTACTTCGCCCTTCTGTTTGTCCTCGTCAGCGAACTTTTCAGAGTCCTGAACCATGCGGTCAATCTCAGTTTCGCTCAAACCGGAGGAGACTTCAATCTTGATCGACTGCTCTTTGCCGGTAGCCATGTCTTTGGCCCCGACGTGAACGATGCCGTTGGCGTCGATATCAAACGCGACCTCGATTTGCGGCATGCCGCGCGGCGCGGCCGGGATACCGACCAGGTCGAACTTACCCAGAGTGCGGTTGTCAATAGCCATCTGTCGCTCACCCTGGAGCACGTGAATCGAAACGGCCGGCTGGTTGTCGCTGGCTGTTGAGAAGACCTGCGATTTCTTGGTCGGAATAGTAGTATTGCGTTCTATCAGTTTGGTCATGACGCCGCCCAGAGTCTCAATACCGAGAGAGAGCGGCGTAACGTCGAGAAGGACCACATCCTGGACATCGCCGGCCAGCACACCGCCCTGAATGGCAGCACCTACGGCCACGACCTCGTCCGGGTTGACGCCCTTGTTGGGCTCCTTGCCGAACAGCTCCTTGACCATCTCGACGACCTTGGGCATGCGGGTCATGCCACCGACCAGGACAACCTCATCGATTTCGCCGATAGACAGCTTGGCATCAGCCAGCGCCTGCCGGCAGGGACCGGTAGTACGTTCCAGAAGCGCCTCCGTAAGCTGCTCAAACTTCGCCCGAGTAAGCGAAAGGTCCAAATGCTTGGGGCCGCTCTGGTCGGCTGTTACGAACGGAAGATTTATGTTCGTCTGCATCGCCGACGACAGCTCGATCTTTGCCTTCTCGGCCGCCTCCTTGAGGCGCTGCAGGGCCATGCGATCCTTGCGAAGGTCTATCCCCTGCGACTGCTTGAACTCGTCGGCCATCCAGTCGATGATCGCCTGATCAAAGTCGTCGCCGCCCAGGTGAGAGTCACCGTTGGTAGAACGGACCTCAAAAACACCGTCGCCGATCTCAAGAATCGACACATCGAACGTACCGCCACCGAGATCGTACACAGCTATCTTCTCGTTACCTTTTTTCTGAAGACCGTAAGCCAGCGAGGCCGCTGTAGGCTCGTTGATGATGCGGAGTACTTCCAGCCCGGCGATGCGTCCGGCGTCCTTGGTCGCCTGACGCTGAGCGTCGTTGAAATAGGCCGGGACCGTAATCACCGCCTGTTTGACGTCCTCACCAAGATAGTTCTCGGCCGCCTTTTTGAGATACTGGAGCGTCATTGCGGAGATTTCCGACGGCGCCAGTTTCTTTCCGCCGGCCTCGACGATAGCGTTGCCCGAATCGTCGGAGACAACCAGATATGGCACGATTTTCTCTTCGGTGGAAACTTCCTCATGCCGGCGTCCCATGAAACGCTTAATGGAGAACACCGTGTTCTCGGGGTTGGTGACGGCCTGACGTTTGGCGGCCGCGCCTACGAGACGTTCACCATCTTTGGTGAATGCCACCACCGAAGGTGTCGTGCGAGCGCCTTCCTGGTTCGGAATAACTGCCGGTTCCTTGCCCTCGAGCACCGCCACACAAGAGTTGGTGGTTCCCAGATCAATACCTATGACTTTTCCCATGATCCTTTCTCCTCTATTCAGAATTCACACATATTAGCTTTGCTCAGGCGCCTGTTCGCCGCCCTGTTCCGAGTTATCTTCCAGACCTTTGCTCACGCCCACTTTGGCGTGTCTCAACACGCGCTCCCCCAGCATATAGCCTTTGCCTATCTCGACCGCGACCGTCCCCTCATCGTATTCTTCCGTAGGCACCGGCATCAGGGCCTCGTGAAGGTTCGGGTCAAACGGCTTTCCGAGCGACTCGATCGCCTTCACGTCGTGACGCGCCAGAAGATCTACCATCTGGCTGTAAATGAGCTCCGTGCCCTGGCGAACGGCGTCACCGCTAGCGGTATCGCCGTTGGCAGCCTCACTGTTGGCGCCGTTCTGGACGCCTTCCTCGTGGTGCTGGAGAGCTCGCTCGAAATTGTCAACAACGTCGAGCATTTCTCTCAACAGGCGGTCGTTGGCGTGTCGGATTGTGTCCTGTATCTGACGGGCCGATCGCTTCCGGAAATTGTCCATCTCCGCCAGAGCGCGGAGTTTCTGATCCTCGAGCTGCTGCACCTGCGCCTTCAGCTGGTCTACCTCGCTGAGAATTTCCTCCGCGGGCTCTTCGCAAGGGCGGTTTTCGTCCTTTTCGGATGAAGGTTCTTCGTGCTCGCCGATAGGAATGATCTTCTCCTCCGACCGAACGTCACCAGCAGCCGCTGTATCTGTCTTATCTCTTTTCGCTTTTTTAGCCTTGGCCATATCTCTCTTCTCTCTTACTTATCCATTCCGGACAGAACATCGGTTATGGAACGAGCGGTGTACTCAACTATCGAGACCGCCTTGCTGTACGGCAGTCGCGTGGGGCCGATAATCCCCACGGCGCCGTGTATCTTGCCCGCCCGGTAAGAAGCCGTCACCAGCGAACAGTTCATAATCTCGTTCAGGGTGTTCTCACGCCCAATGCTGATAATCAAATCTTCTTCGTGAGCATGCCCGAGAAACTCTGAAAGCACCTTGCCGTCTTCGATCACCTTCAGCAACGAGGACAATCTCTCCAGCTTGGCAAACTCGGGCTTGGCAAGGAGATGATCGGTGCCGGATACGAGAAGGTCCTGCGAGTGATCCTCGGTCCAGATGCGATCGCTTGAATCGACCACAAGTTTGAGCAGGCGAGCGTGCCCGGCAACATCGGCCAGGCGGTTCGAAATAGAATCCCGGATCTCCGAGAGCGTCAGGCCGCGTAGTCGCTCGTTAAGGGTAGTCTCGACCTCGCGTACCGCCGTGTCGGATATGCTGGTCTCAACCTCGAGCACCAGCGATCGGGCCAGGCCCGATTCCACAACGACCACGACCATAAGTCTGTCTTCGGAGACGGGGATCAGCCTGAGGTCGCGCAGGACGCCCACTTCGAACCGAGGAGCAATAGTAACGCCGAGCTGGTTGGTAATATCCCCCAGAAGCCGGGCGGTCTGTCCGAGAATCTCCTGGATACCACGCCCTTCCTTGAGAATGCCCTGCTTAATCGCCTGCTTCTCATCTTCCGTCAATTGATCCGGCTTCAGCAGGAAATCGACATAAACGCGGTAGCCAACGTCGGTCGGTACCCTTCCGGCCGAAGTATGCGGCTGCTCGACTAGTCCAAGTTCTTCGAGATCCTGAAGGGTATTCCGGATCGTTGCCGAGGAGAGACCCATCTTGAACTTGTTAGCGATAACACGCGAACCCACAGGATCAGCCGACCCGATATAGTGATTAATCAGGTTGGCGAGGATCTCCTTTTCGCGCGCTGACAGATTTTCGAAGGCCATATCAAGCTACCCGCATTTTCATTAACTGCCATAATGGCAGACCTCATGTCAGAGGCCACAATAAATAACACATTTTAGTACGCTCGTCAAGCCCAAATGGTTCCCCTGAAAACGATTAGCACAAAAAAAGCCGCCCGGAACGGGCAGCCTGAATTAGATCGACTGCAACGGCCCCAACGACCGCATATTTCGGACACCGCCGGACAACCGGCAGCTTCACTAGTCTGTCTTCTTCTTCTCCGTAGGTTTCTTTTTCAAATTCTCACGGCGGTCGTCAATTCCGTTTTTGTTCTTGTCCACGAAATCGTCGTACTTCTTTTTCGTTTCTGGCTTCTTTTTCGGCGGAGACGGTTTCTTAGCGGCCGGCTTCTTCGGGGCCTCTTTCTTGGCCGGCTCTTTCTTCTCTTCGGTCTCAGTCTTGGGCTTTTCTTTGCTCTTCTTCTCGACCGCCCAGGCGCTACCGCCGCCGGACACCAGGAACGCTGCACAGAAAATGAAAGTTAGGATTCTCTTCATGGTAACACCTGCTCCAAATTAATGGAATCGGCACGGGCTGTCAACGAGTTCGCCCGGCCGATATAAGTTACTTTCTTCACGCTGCCATCGCCCTACTTGCGGTCCTTCTTTTTTGAGCTGCTGCTCTTGGAGCCCGAACTGCTCTCGGTCGCTTTCGAGGATCCCCCCGACTTCTTGGGACTGGAGGACTTCACCTTGCTGCCGCTGGAGCTCTTGGTGGAGGATGACTTAGTGGACTTCTTCGGGGTCGACTTCACCGTGCCGGAAGACTTGTTTGAGCTGGACTGTTTCTTATAGGAGCTCTTACTGCCGCTCTTACTGCTACTTGTGCCACTGCTCTTGCTGCTTGATGAAGACTTGCTCTGACTCTTGACCGTGTTGCTCGAGCTGCCGGATTTGGACGAGCTTTTCACCGAGCTGCTTCGTTTGCTGGAGCTGCCCGACTTCTTCTGATAGTATCCGGAGGAACTCGAGGACTTGTTGCCGCTCGTGTTCTTGTAAGACCCGCTGTTCGTCTTGCTCGACTTCGTGCCGGTCGATTTGCTGCTCGAACCCGTAGTTGTCCGCGTCACCGAAGTCTGAGTGCGGCTGGTGCTCCCGGTCCGGGTTTTTGTGGTTTTGGTACCAACCACCGCCGATGAGGCGTCGGTCTCGTAGCCGCGATCGGTCTTGACCATCTTTGTTGAACCGCGAACATACTTCCGGGCGGCGTTGCTGACCACTGTGTTGTTCTTGACGGTGGTCTTCGAGGTCGACTTGTTAACCACCTTGGTGTTATTGACGGTTACATTGTTGTTGATGACCGTTTTGCTCTTGAAATTGGGATAGCCGCTCTTGACGGGGTCCCGATATCCGGCCAGGCGAACCTCTTTGTACTTGGACTTCACGGTGGACGAGGTCCTGATCACCGCCCGGTCGAACACAACCGTGTTGTAGCGACTGACGTGGAAGTCGGATTCCCAGCAATGACCGTAGTGATCGTAGATTGTCACCACATGCCAGCCGACCGATATCCTGGGGACGTAGAGCGGAGCACAGCCCCAGTAAATGCCGTTGACGTAGATCGAGGAGCCGAAAGGATAGTCTATGTAGGCGTTGCCGTAGACCGTCCAACTCGGATAATAGGGCCGGTAGACCGGCCGGTAATAATCCTGCTCCCATTCGTTGACGTAGATTACCGCCCGATCGTAGGCGAATCTCTGCCCGCTATAGCGCACAAAGTGATTGGCGTTCAAAAAGTCCATGTACTCGGCCCGATCGTCCCAATCGCACACCAGTCCGGAATTGCGGTACCAGTTGGGAACGGCAAATCGCTCTCGCGAGGCGACAATCTGGATGTTCTCGAAACCCTCAGGACCGTTTATCTCCAGATCATAGTCGGCGTCCTCGCCGGGCAGGCTGTAGGTCACACCGCCCCGGACATAGTTGTCCTCGGTCGGGTCGGCTGGAAAGAGGAGGTTCACCCGGCCGCGCGTGTCGATCGAATAGATCGATACGAAGGCGTCCCGGCTGGCCCGGAAGTAAACGACGATATTGTCGCCGCTGTAATACTCACCGTCGTAATGATCGGTCCACACTTCGACATCAAGGTGGCGGTCGATCTTGACCCGTTCGTAATCGACCTCGCCGTACTCGTTGTCACGCTCTATCGACTGGGCCTGGCCGACGATCGCGCCGGCGAAGATAGCCAGGAAGGCCATCAGACTGGTTATGATCGTTTTCCGTAGCATCTTTCACTCTCCTTAATCGGACCTATTTAATCGGCAGCGTCGGCCGCGGTTTCACGTAATCGTCACCGTGCTCCGGCTTCTGATCAACCGAGGGAGCCAGTTCGAGATTACCCTGATCGGTCTGGTAGGCCCATTCGAAGGTCACCGAATTGAGACCGCCCACACCGGTGTTAAACGACAGAGCGCGCATCTTGGCAAAATGATTGTCAGCCGTCCAGATCACATACGTGTGCCCCAGAACTATCTCAACATAGCCCAGTTCAGACCAACCGAATTCGGGGGACCAGCCTATGCCGTCGAAGTCGTTCGTGAAGCCCATGTCCTGAATGTCTGTATCGATATTCCCGACGTTCAGGTAAGGGATGCCATCGAGATCGCGGTCCATCCAGACATCGGCCGCAGTGCTCGTATCGGGAACGTTGGCGTGAGCCCCCAGATTGAACCCGGCCAGAGCCGGCGTGTCGTCGTTGAAGAAAATAGAGGCCTGACCATCGGGGCGCGGCGTATCAAAAACATCCTCGGCCGAGAGATCCGACTCCTGCCCCGCCCGATCGACAGCCGTTACGGCGTACCAGTAGGTCGTGCCGTTGTCGGCGTCATCGTCAGCGTACTGATAGATTATGAGATCAAGGTTGGAATTGCTCTGAGCGTCTACCACAGCAATTTCCTCGTAGCCGGTGACCGCGTCCAGCGAACGATAAACAACGTATTCGTCTACATCTCGCTCATAAATGCCGTTCCAGAAGACGTAGACAGCATCATCGCCGGTTATGCTAAAAACGCCCTGGGGAGAGGCCGGAATCGGATCGGGGTCTAAAACAACATTGTCGTCGTCGTCGCACCCCACCAAACCGAGGGCCAGAAGCATCAACATTAGCGATACGAACTTGAGTTTCATTTTCAGTCTCCTTACCGAATTACATCGTTTTACTGTCAAAGGGTTAATCAACTGTCGTGCCGAGACGCATAACAGACGCTGCCACACCAGATTACTAGAATTGGACGGACGGAGCCCGAGCTCTGACGCACAGAATTTGTGCGTTCGACCATCGAGCCGCACAAATTCTGGTCGGATTCTACTAGTGTCGAATGAGCTGGTAGTCCTTGATTTTGGCTCTTAGCGTATTGCGGTGAATTCCGAGCTTTTCAGAAGTCAGACTGAGGTTCCAATCAAGCTGGTCCAGGCAGAGCCTGATATGATCTCGCTCGACCTCCGAAAGGGGCCTAACCCGCCCGCCGGCGCCCGGGGAAGAAAGCCCCGAAATGCCGCCGAGATCATCCGGCGTGAGAAACCGGGTATTGGTCAATACCAGGGCGCGCTCGATAATATTCTCCAGTTCGCGAACATTGCCGGGCCATGAGTATTTGGTGAGAAGCGCGGCCGCCTCGCTGTCGAGTCCGGCAACCTCCTTGCCCACTCTCTTGGCGTGCTTTTCGATGAATTTCTCGGCCAGCAGGAGAACATCGCCGGTTCTCTCTTTCAGAGGAGGCAG
Organism: bacterium; assembly: GCA_024230675.1. Taxonomy (GTDB): domain Bacteria; phylum Zixibacteria; class MSB-5A5; order GN15; family FEB-12; genus JAAERE01. The sequence continues at coordinate 12,890 of JAAERE010000079.1, forward strand.
GTGCAATTGGATAACGTTCAGCCTGTAGAAGAGGTCCTCGCGGAATTTGCCGGCTTCGACCATCTTTTTGATATCCCGGTTGGTGGCGGCCAGCACCCGGATATCCAGCGAAATCTCTTTGACCGAACCCAGCCTCTCGATCCGCCGTTCCTCCAGAACTCGCAACAGCTTGACCTGCATGGTAAGCGGCATCTCACCTATTTCATCGAGAAAAAGCGTCCCGCCGTCGGCCAGTTCGAAACGTCCCTGCTTGGCTCGATCGGCACCGGTAAAAGCCCCCCGTTCGTAGCCAAACAGTTCGGATTCCAGAAGCGTGTCGGGGAATGCGGCGCAGTTGATAGCCACCAGCCTCTTGTCGGCGCGGTCGGAAATAGCGTGAATCGCACGGGCCACCAGTTCCTTGCCGGTGCCCGAGGGACCGGTGATAAGAACCGTCGCTTCGCGGGGGGCCACCAGGGTAATCATCTTCTTGATCTGCTGAATGGCCGGGCTTTCACCGATTATCTCCGACGATGGGAAAATCTCCGTCAACCTCTCCGTCATCACACGATTGTCAACCACCAGGCGGTTCTGAGCGGCGGCCTTGTCGAGCTTCATAAGGAGCTCTTCGAGGTCCTCAACCGGCTTGGTCAAATAGTCATAGGCCCCGGCCCGCATCGCTCCCACGGCCGACTCCACCGATCCAAAGGCCGTTAGAACGATCACCTGAATAAACGGGTTGACCTCGCGAAGTCGCCGCAGCAATTCCATACCGTCCATGCCGGGCATCTTCATGTCAATCAGAGCCAGCGGTGAAAAAACCGAATGGTACTGTTCCAGCGCATCCTCGCCGGACTCGGCTTCCGTAACCTTATATCCCTTGTCGGTCAGAAAGCCCGCCAGCAGGGCCCGCTGACCGGCCTCGTCATCGACTATGAGCAGTTTGGGACGATCCATGTGATGAACCTAAGGGCGCTGTCGTTCGGGGGCAATAAAAAAGGCCTGCCGAAAAACGACAGGCCCCTATAATCATTACTGAGTGCTATTCATCGGAACCGAAGAACACCTTAATTCCGGCGTGGAAGTCGAGCGTCGAGGCCGTCTCGCCGAAAACGTACGGTCCGGCATTGCCATAGTCGCTCTTGACCTCAGAGGTCAGACCATGATGATAGTTGACCTCCAGGAAAAGACCACCATAATCGTGAGTGTAGTAAAAAAGACCTGCTCCGGCGCCGAAGGCAAAACCGGGGTCATATGAAAGTTCGCGATATTCGAAGCCGCCCTCGTTGGTGTCAAAGACTCTGGTTGTATACTTTACGATATCGAGACCTGCATGCCCTTTGACATAAGGCACCAGGGCAGATTCGCCGGCGAAGTAGTACTTCAGGTAGGCACTGGGACTATAAATGCGATGATGACGCGACTCGATCAACGGCAGATCGGCGGCGTTGGGCACGTCAGGATCTATGGTGTACTGCGAGGCTGTGATATTGAAACCCAGCACCATGTTGGCGGTCAGGAAATATCCAACTTCGATGCCGAAGTTGAAGCCCATCTCGGTTCCCAACTGATACTGTACGCTATCGCTGGTCAGCCCCCAGTCACTAAGGCCGCCCATGGGAAGGGATCCGCCAAAAAACAGGGCCGCTTCCATGAAGTCTTTTTCAATTTCTTCTTCTTCGTCTTGAGCGATAACAGGAACATTGACACAAACAGATAACAACAGCAGAACTGCCAGCACAGAAGAGAGTTTTTTCATCGCCGCATCCTTAACAAAATCGATTGCCCATAATAGTTGTCATACCGCCGAAACGAACGGAATGCCTTCTCGACCGCACACAAAGCGAGAAGATAATCAAACATAAGACGCCTTGTCAACAGCTTATATTTAGTCCAATTTAGAGGATCAGCGCATCTTTTGGATCATGTCCGGGCCGTTTCGGCCAGACAGCCGAGCTCCTGCGCAGGCCTCCCTCAAAAAACAGGTTGAATTCCAAAGGTATTCTTGTATAATTTCAGACTTCAACCCCAAGTGTGGAAACGTATGAAAGTTCTAGTAATCGGTTCCGGCGGTCGCGAACATGCCATCGTCTGGAAATTAAAGCAGTCCAAGAAAGTCAAGCAGATCTACTGTGCCCCCGGCAACGGTGGAATGTCCAGGGCAATCAAGTGCGTCAACATCAAGGCCGACGGCGTCAAAGCGCTGGCGAATTTCGCCTCCCGCAACAAGATCGGTCTGACGGTAGTGGGGCCGGAGCAACCGCTGGCGAAAGGCATCGTAGACGAATTTCAGAAACGTAAACTTCGGGTCTTCGGCCCGGAGAAGCGTGCGGCCCAATTGGAAAGCTCCAAGGTATTCGCCAAGGAGTTCATGCAGAAGTACCACATCCCGACGGCGCCGTTTCGAGTTTTCGACAACATCACCGACGCCGTGAGTTTCTGCAAGGTAATTGAGTATCCGGCGGTCATCAAGGCCGATGGTCTGGCTGCGGGCAAGGGTGTGATTGTCGTTGACAATTTCAAGGCGGCCGGCGAGACCATCGAGAGCATTTTCGACGGCAAGCGCTTCGGCGAAGCCGGTTCACGGATCGTCGTCGAGTCGTTCCTTCGGGGACAGGAAGTCTCGGTCATGGCTATTACCGATGGCAAGACTGTTATCCCAATGCTGCCCAGTCAGGACCATAAGCAGGCCTACGAGGGCGACAAGGGGCCGAATACCGGTGGCATGGGGGCCTATTGTCCGGCCGGAATTCTCACCGACAATCTCGCTCAGCAGGTGCGTCAGTTTATCCTCTCCCCTACCATCGCCGGGCTGCGCCAGGAGAACATCAACTACCGGGGCGTTTTGTACGCCGGGTTGATGCTTACCGAGCAGGGACCGAAAGTCCTGGAATTCAACTGCCGTTTCGGCGACCCGGAGACCCAGGTGGTCCTCCCCATGCTCAAGTCCGACCTGGTAGAGATAATGCAGGCGGTTGTTGACCGGCGGCTGGACAAAATCAAGAAATTCGAATGGCACAAAGGGGCGGCCGCGTGCGTCATCATGGCGTCCAAGGGATATCCCGGCAGCTACAAGTCCGGCCAAAGGATCACGGGTTTGCAGCATCTGAAGAATGAGGGCGGCTACGTCTTCCACGCCGGAACCAAGCGAGAACAGAACCATCTGGTGACTGCAGGTGGCCGGGTGTTGGGCGTCATGGGGCGCGATACTAACCTGAAAGGCGCCCTGCAGAAAGCCTATCGGGTCATCGACCAGATCAAATACGAGGGCGCCACGTTCCGACGAGATATCGGTTTTCGCGTCCTGGACAAGAAGTGAAAACAGGAGAAAAGATGCCCAAAGTACTTATCATAATTGGCTCCAAGTCGGACCAGGAATACGCAGACAAATGTAAGGCCCAGCTGGAATCTCTGGGGATCGACTCGAGCCTCGAAATCTCGTCGGCTCACCGCCACCCGGAACGGACAGCTGAGTTGACGGGCGGTGCGGAAAAAGCCGGCTTTGACGCCATAATCGCTATGGCCGGTCTGTCGGCGGCTCTGCCGGGCGCGGCGGCCGCACATTCCAACCTCCCGGTGATCGGTGTGCCCCTTCCGGCAGCTCTGAACGGACTCGATTCTCTTCTTTCAGTGGTGCAAATGCCTCCCGGTATACCAGTTGGCGCCGTAGCCATCGGCTCACCCGGGGCCAAGAACGCCGCTATTTTGGCCGCCAGAATTCTGGCTCTGAAGCACCCCGAGATCAAAAAAGCCGTCGCCGAGCACCGGCAATCGCTCTAATTGCCCGGGATCAAATTTAGACTAAGATTGTATTATAAGGTGATAGAGAATCCATTTGAAAGGAGCTGCGATGATTCGCACTAGTCGACTCAAACTCTTACCTGTCTCGCTTTTGATGGCGCTCGTCCTCATGCTGGGCGGCATTTCTGCCCTGGCTCAGGATGAAGATCAAGCCAACCAGGCCAAGAAATTATATAACGACGGCATAAAGGCCGCGCAGGAGGGACAACCTGACCTGGCAATCGTGGCTTACGAAGGCGCTATCGGCCTCGACCCCGAGTTCATCGACGCCTACCTGAATCTGGGCGCCATCTATTTTGAGCAGAAGAAATATGACGAGGCTCTGGAGATGTTCCGCACGGCGGTTGACAAGGACGATCAGAACGTGGATGCCTGGGCCAATATCGGGCGCGTAGAGTCGGTCCTGAAACGGACGGTTGAGGCTCAAAGCGCTTATGAGTCAGCCCTGGCCATAGAGCCCGCCAACGGACAGTTGCTCAAAGAGCTGGGTAAAGTTCTGTACTCGCGCAGCCAATTCCCGGACGCTGTCGACAAGTTCACAAAATGCCACGAGGCCGGAGACGGGGATCACGTCTCTTATTACATGCTGGCCAAGGCGTATCAAAAGCAGAGTAAACTTGCTGACGCAATTGCGGCTCTGAAAAAGTCCATCGAGATCAAGAGCAAGTATTACAATTCGCATTCCTCTCTTGGTTCGATCTATCTGTCTCAGGAGAAGTATCGATCCGCCGCCGCTGAGTTCAAGGCCGCTCTCGCCGCCGCCCCCAAGCGCGGTTATCGGGCTGCTTATAACTATGCCATCGCGATGGAGACTGCGGACCAGGACAACATTGACGCCAATGTCGCCAACTGGAACGCCTATATAAAAATAGCCAAGAACATTCCGAAGGACAAAGATAACGTCGAGATCGCCCGGAAGCATGTCGACGAACTCAAGGAGCGCAAGGCAGCGTTGGCCAACGAACTGTAGAGAGCTGATTATAGTCGGCAGGAATGGGCTCCGCCCAAAACGACGAAAGGCCGCCGAATCCGGCGGCCTTTCCTATGGTTAACCCTGCAGGGCAGCAACTTGAATTAAGCCGCCCGGGACCTTGGGCATTGGTCAGGGTTTTTCCAATTCTAACTTCTCGAATTCATCCCAATCAACCACCACTTCGTCGCCATCGGCGAGCGTAATGATGATCCCCTTGTTGTCTTCGTCCACGTCGTTGGAGCCGCGCAGACGGAAAGTACGACCATCCCAGACAGTCACTTCCGCGGAGCGGTAGGAATTCTTCTCAATCTGTTTGATAAGCCCGAATTCTATATCGTACTCGAGATCTCTATACTCACCGTCAATGATTTCCCAGGTGTACTCCTCGTCGCTGTCCCAAATGATGGTTCCCTTGTAGGAGTCTCCGTCTTCCGTGAACACCGTACCTTTGAGCAAACGGCCGCCGTCGAACTGGTCATAAGTTACGTGACTGGGGATGTCCTTAAACACCAGTTCTTCAAACTCGTCCCATTGGACCCGGACCTGTCCGAAACCGGGGTCGGAAATGATGATACCGCGATTGTCGTTGTCGACGTCGTTGCTGCCGCGAAGGACCATCTCATCCCCGTTCTTGAGGACCAACTGAGCGCCGCTTGAACTGTAGCGGCTGATCGATTGGACCGTACCGAATTTGACTTTGCGTTTGCGTCTTTTCTCGTTGCCGTCAATAACATCGGATGTGAACAGCTCGTCTACATCCCAGCAGACGAACCCCGTGAACTCGTCGCCGCGCCGCGTGGTCAGGGTACCGTATAGACGTTCTCCCAGGCTGGATTCCATCCCCCCCCTGGTGTCCTCAAACTCGATCTTCTCGATATCGTCCCAGGAAAACTCGATTTCACCCTCATCGCGTTCCTCCAGAAGGATCTCCCGGATTCCGGAACCGATGTCCGTGGAATTGTCGGAGAGCTCAACTTCGTGGCCGGACTTCAGAGTCAGCAGCACCCGATCGTCGTCGATCACTTCCATCGTCTTGATGTGTCCGAACCTCATGCCGGATTCGGCAGAACCGGTCCACCTGAAATCGTTGTCCGACTCGCCGATCTTGACCCCGAATATCTTTATGGACTTTCTGCGCTCGCCGTATTTCCGCCGCTCGCTGGCGCGATTGCGGTAGTTGCTGCGAAGCTCCTTGGTGCCGTTCAGGATGTCCACCCAGTGGGCTTCGTTTTTGTCCCACCTGATCATTCCCTCGAAAGTATCACCGTCGACCGTGTAGATCGTTCCGTAGAGCCGGCCGTTGTCTTCGGCCGCCGCCAGCGATGCCAAGCCCAGCAGAAGAAGAGTGGTCGCTGCTGTCAGTAGTCCGGTCCTCATAATTCATCCCTTCAATGTGCAATACTATACCTGCTAATCTACTACGAGAATGGACCGGAAATGTTCTGTTCCACAGCGAGTCTGCGAACAAAAAACGCCATAAAAATGGAATATGACCGGCTACTTGATGAGAAGCATCTTGCGCGTGAGCGAGGTCTCGGCCGTCCGCAGACGGTAGAAGTAGACTCCGGTGGGGGCTGCATTTCCTCCGGTCAACCGCCCCTCCCAGACAACAGAATGCTGACCGGCGGGAAGCGGCCTTGAAACCAGCGAACGGACCTTCTGACCCAGGACGTTGAAGACCTCAATGTCAACCACAGCTTTAGATGGAAGCTGGAATTCTATGACTGTGGATGGGTTGAAAGGATTGGGGTAGTTCTGAGAGAGGGCATATTCTATCGGAAGGTTGCTGTCGCCATCATCGCCCACGGCAGTGGGACTGTCTACGCGAATGTCCCCCGGCACAACCGACGGCAACAGCCAGACGTCGGAAACGTCCACCAGATAGGGCGAGAGGCCTTCGAGGTTTGGCTTGTCGACGACGAAAAACCCTCCCTGTCCCCGACCGCTGAAATGAATCTCAGCAGCGTTGTATCTACCGGGAGTGAGAGAAGTGTCCGATACTGAACGATCCATCTTGAGGATGAATATGCCGGCTATCGTGTCGGTCTCTGTCTCCACCCCCAACAAGGGCGCCAGACCGCTGTCGAGCACGACCGAATCAATGGTGATCAAATTCGGATCGAAGGCAATCGGCAAGAAGACCGTGCGCACGCTGGATGTGAGAACAAGTTCGACCGGCAGGAAACCGCTTCCGTTCGCGGGGATCTGTTCTGAGCCGAAAATCACCGTATCGTTCGATGAAAGCAGATACTCCAGAATGAACGGCAGACGTTCCACCGGGTTGAAAGCGGCGTTATCTACTATCTCAACCCAGGTCTCGTGATATCCGGACGAAAGGCCTGCGGTGTCTATGGTGAGATGGATAGTATCACCGTCGGTACCCGAGTTTCGGTCCAGCTGGAGCCACGGATTATTCACGCCAGCGGTCCAATTGAGCGTCCCGACTCCGGCGTTGGACACTACCGTAAGGTAGTCAACGTCTATGGGATAACTCGCAGAAATCTTAATGCTGTCCGGCTCGAGCAGAATATACGGCACATCGTCGTAGACATCGATAACCGCCCACGTCGTTTCGGGATTATTAGCTGCTTCCGGGGCCGTGATTATAATCGGCTCGGCGTAGCTACCGGCGGTGAGGTTATAGGCAGAGGCCCAGACTTCAACAGAAGTTTCGTCAAGGTCGGAGTAGGACGACAGTCGCAGCCACGGGGCGGTCTCGATCGCCGACCAGACCAGCGCGCCGGCACCGGCGTTGGCGATCGCCAACTGTTTGCTGGTCGAATCGTTGATTCCCGCAAAGGCACGATATTGAAGAGTATCCTCGGAAAGCTCAATAATCGGCGCGGTCACATCCAGGCGTACCGTGACAACCATCGATGAATCATCGTTATCGAGGTCAAACAGCGTGAGGAAACCATAGTACGTCCCGAACGGCAGAGTGTCCGTGGTAATCGACACCGAGACCTCCGCCAGCGTAACACCGGAGGTCGGAGCTGCTGAGAGCCAATCGGCCGAGGTGATCAATTCGAAGCGTATAGGATTGTATCCGGCGTGGTCAATCTCCAACGTCTGATTTGGCGGCGCCGGATCACCCTCAAGCATCTCAAATTGCATGGATGCGGGCGAAGGTATCAGAGTCGGATCGTTGTATTTGGCAATGGAGGCATAGATATCAAAATCGCCGTTACGTTTATCAGACCAGGTGATGTAGCGATAGCGGCCGTCGAGAGCGACATCGGGGTGCAATTGCGAAGAATCCCCGTCGGTGTTCGCCTGGAAATTGGCCTCACGAATCACGCCTTCGACATCGATCATCTGACCGACAATATCCCATGAGGAGGCCGTTGAGTCGGCCCAGATGATAGCGACGTTGCCCCGCCGGTCGGCGGCGATGCTCGGCTGCCGTTGGGCCCGGACCGTGCCGTCCTTGTTGACCCGCATGTCTCCTGTAACAGCCACAAGGTTAGTGTCGAATTTTCGCGCGTAGATATCCGGGTTGCTGGGATAGGCGCCGTGCCGCCAGTCGACCCACACCACGGTGAAGTGACCGGCACCGTCGGTGGCAACGTCGGGAAAAGCCTGACGCACATCGGTGACGTCGGAGTTGATCTTGAGATTGTTCCCGAGCGGGTTGGCCAGCGAGTCGTATCTCTGAGCGTAGATATCGTCGTTGCCGCGACGATTATCGTACCAGGTGACTGCAAACCAACCTTCGGGCGAGACCGCCACTCTTGGAGCGTGCTGCTGAGCCGACCCGACGTCGGTATTGACCTTGAAATTCGAACCGACCAGAGCGCCGCCGGCAGTGATCATCTGGGCGTAGATATCCCAATTGCTGTTGCGATAATCCGCCCACACCAGCATGCCTCCGCCCCACGGCGAGAGGGCTATATCCGGCGTCTCCTTGAAGGCGCCCGGAGCGGCGCCGGTCATATCGAAGTTTGCGCCTACCGGCGACAGGGCAGTGTCGAAACGCTGAAAAAACAGATCGGGATCAAAGGGGTACTCGCTGTTACGATAATCTTTCCAGACACAGGAATACAGACCGGTGCGATCAACTGCCAGGGCCAATTCGGATTGATAAGCCCCGGCCGTGTCATCGTTGACGCGGACGTTCGCCTCCAAAGCGGCACCTTCGATATCGTACCTTTGGAGGTAGATATCGCTGGAGCCATCGCGAGAATCAACCCAGGCAATGACAAAGCCGCTTTCGCCGGCCACGGCTATGCGCGGGTTTTTCTGTTCGGTCCGGGAGCCGTCGTCATTGACGAGAAAATCGGTCTTGTCTGCCAGCGCGGGCAGACTGCACACCAATGTTAATGCGACGGTCGCACAGAGTCTTTTGATTCCGGTAGTTTTCACCGTCGAAGAGTAAGGCAACAAGAATGCCCACCCGACCGGGTGGGCAAATATTCTTGATATCAAATGACAACCCGTTGGCTATGCGAGCCTTACAGATTGCATCCCCGATGGTGACCGTCTGAGGGGGGTCTGTTGGTGTCCCTCCTGAGGAAATTAGTTCCAGAATCCAGCGGATAGTTTTTCCGTTATCGCCTAGACCTTTTTCTTTTTGTGACGGTTAGCGCGTCTGCGCTTTTTCCGCTTGTGCGTCTTAATCTTCTGACGCTTCCGCTTTTTTCCGCTGGGCATCTATCCTCCGTTAGGACTGTTGCACACTCAGATGGACAACTTGGTTATCATGTTCTTGAACTCGTTGGACGGCTTGAAGACCGGCACTTTACGATCCGGAACCGGTACCACTTCCCCGGTGCGGGGGTTACGGGCCTTGCGGGCCTTACGTAACTTGATTTTGAAGGTACCAAAGCCGCGGATTTCGATGTTGTGTCCGCCCTCGACTGATTTTTTCACAGTGTCGAGAAATGAGTCGACGACAACCGCAACATCGGTACGCGTGAGCCCCGTTCTCTCGGCAACTTTTTCGACCAGATCAGCTTTAGTCACGTCATCCTCCCTCAACAAGTCTCTCTATGTACTATCTCTCTTCTTATCCTGTTTGGCTCCGCCGTCTTCCGACCGGCACAAGTGCGAGCTCGACCGATAAGCTGTTGGGACAGCAGAAGATAATAAAAACTTCTTCCAAGAAAAGGAAAATTTGCTATTTCCTTGATATTTTTTTGCGGTAATCCGGGCCCTATTGGTATAGATACATCAGGCTCGGCCCCACCTCAGTACCCTGGACCTGCCGTTCAAACCGCCCCATGAAGCCTCCCAGCAGGTCAAAAATCGACGTCTGGTCCCGTCGCCGTGGTCTGACCACATTGGGCTCCCCTTCCAGCTCGGCCAGATCAGCAGCCAGCTCGATAGCGTCTCTGAGACCTCCCAGCGTATCCACCAGACCCAGGTTATAGGCCTGAAGGCCGGTAAAAATCGAGCCGTCGGCCAGCGGATACACCTCTTCCTTCTCCATATCCCGGCCCTCGGCAACAACTTCGACGAACTGCTCGTAACCGTCCATAATCACCGAACGGAGCATCAGCTCTTCCCGCTTCGTCATCTCCCGGGCATACGTCCCTACATCCTTGAGTTCGCCGGATTTGATCGTCTCCATGCCGATTCCCAGCTTCTCCATAAGATCCTTGTAGGTGTGGAAAGACATGACGGTCCCGATCGACCCCGTCAGGGTACCGGGGTTAGCGATCACACGGTCGGCCGCACAGGCTATGTAGTAACCGCCCGATGCTGCCACAGCTCCCATGGCCACCACCACCGGCTTTTCTTCTCGAATCCTGAGGATGGCGTCATGAAGCTCTTGTGAAATGGAGACGCCTCCGCCTGGAGATTCGACGTGTATGACCACCGCTTTTATCGAACGGTTGTCCTCCCAACGATCCAACTGGCGAATCACGGGGCGCCCTGAATACTCATCCATGACCCCGAACATTTCGACAACAGCGACCGATCCACCCAGGCCGACGAACTGAAGATCACCGTCCCCGGAGAACATGCCTACCATCAGGATCAGAAAGAAGATCGAAACCACGGCGAACGAGCCGATGATGACAACCGCAATTACGACATCACGTTTCCTGGCCATACTCCGCCCCGCTACTTGACGTTAATCCTGAGCTTATATCCTACCGGAATATTGTCCGGATCGGTAAGGTGATTGGCCGCTAGAATCCTGGCGATAGTCGTCCTGTACTTCTTGGCGATCCGGCTAAGATTGTCGCCTCTTCTGACCTTGTAAATGACGTATTCGGAACCGCCCCCGCCGGCGACTGTCAGGACCTGCCCGGGATAGATGCGGCTGGAACGACCAAGGCCGTTGAGGTTGCGAAGTTTCGAAGTGGTCGTCCCGAACTTGCGTGCGATATCCCAAAGCGTATCGCCGGAGCGAACTTTGTATTTCGAGGTATCACCGGACGAGGACGACTTGGCGGAGCTTTGATTCGAAGCGTAGGTCTTGCCGGAAGACGAACTATTAAGCTCTTTGAACCGGGAGGCGCTGGAAGGAATCTTCAGGCGCTGGCCAACATATATACGCGATCCCCGTTCAATGTAGTTCACACGCCGGAGAGCGTCGACAGAAGTACCGAACACCCGCGCCAGATCCCACAGGTTGTCGCCGGAACGAATGGTGTAGATAGAATTCTCTGCGCGATAGTCGCGCTTAGCACTCTTACTGGAATACTCACGGTCAAGCGGCACCGGTACAATTAGCTTCTTGCCGGCATAGATACGTGAGCGTCGGCTCAGGTTGTTGGACTCGAAAACTGCGTATTGGGACACACCGTACTTAGCAGCGATTGTGCTGACCGTCTCCCCTTTCCTGATCTTATGCTGCACCCAACTGGTTTCCTTGGGTGACGGCATGCCGTCGTATGCGGCCAGGAACTTCGGTTTGGAACCGACGGGAATCTTGAGCTGATATTTCTTATCGTTGGGCGGCGTGTAATTTCGCAGGAGCTCCGGGTTGAGGTTTTTGAGCGTCTTCACATCGCAACCAATTTCCTTGGCGACGACCTTTAGCTCCAGACACTTGTCGATCTTGACCTCATCCCATACAACCGGCGACTCGTGCACGATGTCATAAAAACCATACCGCTCGGGGTCTTTGGAGATAATGGCAGCGGCATAGATCAGGGGGACATAGTCCATTGTCTGGCGTTTGAGCTTCATTTTCCAGAAATCTATCGTGCCCTGCTTTTTGATTGTCCTGCTGACCCGGCCCGGTCCGCCGTTGTAAGCGGCCATCGCCAGTTCCCAATCGCCGAACTGCTTGTAGAGGTCCCTCAGGAAGCGGCAGGCGGCGTCGGTGGCTTTCACCGGGTCCTTGCGCTCATCTATCCACCAGTTGCGGTTAAGACCGTAACTACGGCCGGTCGAGGAGATGAACTGCCAGAGGCCCATAGCCCGCGCCCAAGAATAGGCGTTGGGATTGAAGCCGGACTCAACCAGCGAAAGATAAACAAGATCTTCCGGGAGTCCGTACTTTCGAATCGTCTCGCGATAAAGCGCGTCGTACCTCTGAGAGCGGCGAAGATACTTTTTGAATTGTTCTTTGGCCACCGTTTGGAAGTAAATGACGGAACTCTTCACCCGATCGTTCATCTTGACCGGAAGATCGTAGGTGATCGGCTTAACTTCCTGTGAAAACACGACCATGGAATCGTGCCCGAGCCGTTCCTCCAATTCGCCGTACCGCTCAACCATCACGTACGGAGTGACCTCTCCCTCAAGCTGCCCCAGCGAGCGCAGGGCCACGCGATAATCTGCTATGGTGTTGCTCAGAAGCGTCGTGTATTTGACAGCCTCCGGCGTTACAACCGTGTCCGGCTCGATATCGAGCGAGGCAAGAATCTTGATTGCCTTCTCGAAATAATACTGTGCCTCTTCCCAACTGGCTTCACGGTTTGCTACCACGCCCATAGAGTGGTATTCCTCGGCCAGATCGAACATCCGCCAGACATCGTCGTCAACCGCCGAGGCGGAGTCTTCGTTTTCGCCCAACGCATACTGCTCGTGCAGCGCGAACGAACCGTGATCCGCCGTACTCTCAAGCCACGATCCCTCGGACTCCTTCGCGGCAGAACGCCGGCTCGGAGATATCGGTTTGGGCTTGGTTGACTCGACCGCGGTTACTTTTTCAGCCGGTTTTTCGCTGTCTTTTCTGTCTTTGTTCTTGTCTTTGTCGAAATTGTAGGCCAGAGGACGTTCAGGCGTTGCCTTCTCTTCTTCGGCGGAGGACTCAGTTTTCGCCGGTTCCCCTGAAGTCTTTTCGGGTTTGTCACCGTAGACCTGAGGTGCCGCGCCGGAATGCTTGCCGACGCAGGAGACCAGGAAGGCCATAGCTGCCATAAGGGTCATCAGAGTGAGGAGGTGTCTGAGAGAACTGTTCGACCGAATCATGTGATCCTTCCTGTGCCTGAGGAGACTATCATACTGTTCCCCTGTTGCTATCGGTCCGAGCGCCGGGTTCCTTTAGGCGCTCTATGGCTAAGTGGTTGCCATATAACAAATAGTAAAAGCGACTGTCAAGTTTTTACTGCCCGGGCTGCCCGTCAATTGCGTTTTGGCTCAGGGCGGCCAGCATTACGCCCGATTCCTCAAAAAAACGGCAATCCGCTTGATGACGGAACCAAGTTATCTGGCGCTTGGCGTAACGCCGAGAATTCTGCTTAATCGCGGCTATCGCCTGATCCAGACCGGCTTCACCGTCCAGATAATCCAGCAGCTCCGCGTATCCGATAACGTTGGCCAGCCTGATTCGTTCAGTGAAACCTTCCCGAACAAGTGTCTCTATCTCGCCCAGAAGTCCCTGGGACATCATCTGATCAACCCGAGCCTCAATAACTTCGTACAAACGGGCACGGGGTGGCACCAGACAGAAATAGTCAAAAAAATGACCACTTCTTTTGTACGTACCTGACGCAGTCAGGGCTGACTTTGTTTTCCCGGTCAGCTCAAAAACCTCCAGGCTCCGAATTACGCGAACCTTGTTGTGCGGATGCACGCGCGCCGCCTCTTCCGGGTCAACCGCCGCCAACCGGGCGTGCATTTCCTCGGCGCCCAGCCTCTCCATATCCTCCTCCAGTCGGGCGCGAACTTCGGGACTGTCGGTGTCGATTTGGACAACGCCCTCGCTGAGGGCTCGAAGATACAGCCCCGTGCCACCCACCACGAGCGGCATGCGATCGCGGCTGAGAATGTCGTCGATGCACAGCTCGGCATCTTCGAGGAATCTGTAAGCCGAATAGCGCTCGCCCGGCTCGACAATATCGACAAGATGGAAAGGCACCCTCGCCTGTTCCTCGGAAGTGGGCTTGGCGGTACCTATGTCCAGATGCTTGACAATCTGCCGCGAGTCGGCAGAGATGATCTCTACCGGGAAGTCTTGCGCCAGTCTTACGGCCACACCCGTCTTGCCGGCCCCGGTCGGGCCGCAAATGATAGGGATTCTGTTTGCGTCAGCCGCGCCCAAACTGCTTATCCAGATCGGTGCGGGTGAGTTTGATAAAGGTCGGGCGACCGTGCGGACAGGAGTACATGTTCTTGCATTTCCTGAGCTGTTCGACCAGACCTACAGCCTCCCGGTCGGAAAGCCGGTCTCCGGCCATGACCGCCGAGCGGCAGGCCACCGACTGCGCGATCGCCTTGGTAAGATCAAAGCCGGCTTTTCGCAGCGAGGCAATGTCATCAACCACGGTGCGAAGCGCCTTTTCAGGTGACTTCCTGGAAAGTATAGAAGGGACAGCTTCAATTCGTACGGTGCAACCGCCGAATGGCTCCGCTCCAAAACCGGAATGTATCAGACCCTCGCGGGCCTCCTCGAATACTATCATCTGCTCCGGGCTGAACTCTACCTGTACGGGCAGCAGGAGCTGTTGGGCGGTACCGCCCTGGTTGTCCATCTTCTTGAGCATTTCTTCGTACAGAACTCGCTCATGGGCGGTGTGTTGATCCACAACAAGCAGTTCGTGACCGGCCTGGAAGAGCAAATACAGGTCATCAAAACGACCTATCAGCCTGAGGCTGTCAAGTGATGTCGCGCTGCCGGAGGGAGGCTCCGCTGTCGAAGGCTCCGTTTCCATAATCTCGCCCGTAGCTGTATCCACGCGAACAACCCCGGGGGCAGCCTCGGCCGCGGGGGAAACGCCTTTGTATATTTCGTCCAGAAACTCGGTATTGCCTCCTGCTCGCTGGGCTATGCCGGGGATCTTGTGCGACGGCCAGTCGCGCGGGGACCTTTCAGAGCCTGTGTCGCTGTGTCCCGGCGTGCGGTCAGGCATACGCAGAGTGGGCATGAGGCCGTCTTGACGAAGCCCTTCTTTGATGAGTCGATACAGCGTGTCGTGAATCTCCCGATCGCGGGACAGACGGACTTCGGTTTTGGCCGGGTGAACGTTGACGTCGACTTCTGTAGGATCGATCGTCAGCAGCAGAGCGCCGATGGGGAAATTGCCGCGCGGCAGCAGTTCGCCGTACCCCAGGGCAAAGGCGTGGGCCAATTGCGAAGATTGAATCGATCGACCGTTGATGAAAATGAACTGGCTGTTGCGGTTTTTCTGGGCCATATCCGGCAGCCCCACGAAACCTTCGACTCTGATCGGTCCCATCTCACCGGAAACATCGATAAACTTCTTGCCGGGCGCGAGCAGGGCGCTAACCCTCTCCCCCAGTGTCTGCCCCGGCGAGAGTGAGAACACTTTGCGGCCGTTAAGACTGTACGTGAGCCCGATCCAATAGCGGCCCAGCGCCAGAGCCATGGCAACTCTTGAGACGTGGCGAGCCTCAGTACTCTCCGCTTTCAGGAATTTGCGTCGAGCCGGCGTGTTAAAAAAGAGATTGCTGACCTCTAGGGTCGTCCCCGGCGGAGCGGCCACAGGTTGCTTAGAGTGAAGAACCCCGCCTTCGTACACGATCTCCGTCGCCACCTCGGCGTCGGCGGGGCGCGACACCATGCGAAGCTGCGAGACCGAGGCTATCGAAGGCAGAGCTTCACCTCGGAAGCCGTACGAGGTGATTCGATCCAGGTCCTCGAACTCAGATATCTTGGAGGTCGCGTGCCGGGAGAAAGCGATTTCGATCTGGTCCTCGACAATGCCACAACCGTTGTCGACAATCTTGATCTGTTTGGCGCCGGATTTCTCGATGATGATCTCGATGCGATCAGCCCCGGCGTCGAGAGCGTTCTCGACCAGTTCCTTAACGACCGAGGCAGGCCGTTCGACTACCTCGCCGGCGGCAATCTTGTTGACGAGCCGCTCCGGAAGCGGCCGAATCCAGGGGCGCGGCTGCTTGTTTTTCGACGGCGTCATTTGAGTTCCTCTCGGAGCTTGCGGAGAAAATCAAAGGCTTCCATAGGAGTCATCTTGTCAAGGTCCGCCTCGGAAAGCATTTCTTCGACTTTCGAGGGCGCCGCTTCAAACAGGCTGGTCTGGACTTTCTCCTGATAAATCCCCTTTCCCAACTCGCTCTGATTGAACTTGCCCGACTCCAGCAGGCGGAGAATCTGTTTGGCGCGAGTGATAGTCGGACGCGGAATTCCAGCTAGTCGGGCTACCTCGATTCCATACGAGTCATCACATCCGCCCGGGATAATCTTGTGCAGAAAAATGACCTTGTCTTCCCATTTCTTGACGGCCACCTGGAAATTGCGAACACGGTCGTACATGGCGGCCATGCCGGTCAATTCATGATAATGGGTTGCGAAGACTGTCCGCGCCAGGCAGACTTCGTTGATCCTCTCCACGACCGACCAGGCCACGGAGAGACCGTCGAAAGTAGAGGTACCTCGACCGACTTCGTCAAGTAGCACCAGCGAGCGTTCCGTGGCGTTATTGAGGATGTTGGCCGTCTCGACCATTTCAACCAGGAAGGTTGAGCGTCCTCCGGCAAGATCGTCCATCGCCCCAACCCGCGTGAATACTCTGTCAACCAAACCTATCTCTGCTTTGGCCGCCGGGACGTAGGAGCCGATCTGGGCCATGATAACTATCAGACCTATCTGGCGAAGGTAAGTCGATTTGCCGGACATGTTGGGGCCGGTCAGAATCGCGATCTGATCTTCGTTGGAAGACAACGTCGTGTCGTTAGCCACAAACGAACCCGAGGGCAGCACGGCCTCGACAACAGGATGGCGGCCTTCGACAATGTTCAGCCGAGTGTCCTCAAAGACTTCCGGGCGACAGTAGCCCATCTCGACGGCCAGTTCGGCCAGTGCTGACACTAGATCTGTTTCGGCCAGAAGCTCGGCCGTAATCAGCAAGTCTCCGATGTGTTCGTTGAGGAAGATGAGCAACTCTGAGTACAGCTCCAGTTCAAGCGCGATGATTTTCTCTTCCGCCGCGAAAATGAGCTGCTCTTTCTCCTTCAGTTCCGGTGTGATGTACCGCTCGGCGTTGACCAGAGTCTGTTTGCGAATGTAATCTTCGGGAACGAGGTTTACATTAGCGTGGGTGACCGAAATGTAATATCCAAAAACCTTGTTGAAGCCGACCTTAAGGCTGGTTATGCCGGTACGCTCCCGCTCGGTTTCCTGTAGAGACGAGATGTACTCCCGCGCAGACTTGATGGAATCGTTGAGTTCGTCGAGGCGAACAGAGAAACCGCGCCTGAATATCCTCCCTTTGCTGGTGACCAGCGGGGGCTCTTCGGTTAGCGCGCAGTCAATCTTTTCGATGAGGCCGCTGCAATCCGGCAGCGTGTCACCTATCTGCATCAGATGCGGGCTGTGAGCCCCGGCCAGTAGTTTTTTCAGCTTGAGAGCCGTAGATGACGCTGAGCTTATCCCGGCCATCTGTCTCGGATTGAGCTTGCCGATTCCCAGCCGCCCGGCGAGACGTTCCAGGTCCGGAAGCTTTTCCGTCTCCCCTCTGACTTCAAACGTCAGGTCTCTGTTTTTCACCAGCTCCGCCACACCGGCCAGGCGGGTCTCTATTTTGGAGCGTGACTTGAACGGCTGCAGGAGCGCCCGCCGCAGCCTTCGTGATCCGGCCGCGGTCTGACAGCGATTTATCACGCCGAACAGCGTGTTTTCTTCGCCGCCGCCGGAGATATTCCTAACCAGTTCGAGATTGCGCACCGTGCTGTAGTTGAGTGACATGATCTCGGCGTCGTCCAGCCGGGTCAGTCGGTTGATATGGCTGAGCTGCTCGCGATGATTGTCGCGAAGGTACCGGAAAATCGCTCCGGCCGCGGTCTCGGCCAACCGGACCTCAGAGACTCCAAACCCCTCTAACGTGCTGGTACCGAAATGTTGATTCAACTCGCGCCGGGCTGTCTTAAGATCAAAGTTCCAGTCTTCGTAGGCGGTCAGTTCCGCGCCCGTGAGTCCATTCTCAAAAAGAGAAGGGAGTTTTTCTTTCGTCGATTCCGTCGGATGTATTATCTCCAGAGGCTCGAGGACGCGCAGCCGTTCCAGCATCTGCTCAGACGGGCCCTGATCGACCAAAAAAGAGCCCGTGGCGATATCCAGCACGGCCAGGCCTACCGTCCGGCCATCGGATGTATACACCGCCGCCAGAGGACCGGAGCGCTGGTCGA
The DNA here is from genome assembly GCA_024230675.1 of bacterium. Taxonomy (GTDB): domain Bacteria; phylum Zixibacteria; class MSB-5A5; order GN15; family FEB-12; genus JAAERE01. Next base: position 31,149 of record JAAERE010000079.1, read on the forward strand.
GGTCCGGGCTTTCGACGGTCGAGGTGCCGGGCGTCAGAATCTCGACTACTTCCCGCTTCACCAGCCCCTTGGCTGTTTTGGGGTCCTCCACTTGTTCCACAACCACGACCTTGATGCCTTTGGCGAGGAGCCGGGCCAAATAACGATCGGCCGAGTGATGCGGCACCCCGGCCAGCGGAATGCGCTCGCCGTTACCGTGAGCACGCGAAGTGAGGGTTATGTTCAGCACCGGCGCCGCCTTGACAGCGTCCTCGCCAAACATCTCAAAAAAATCCCCCATGCGGAAAAAGAGTATTTTATCCGGATGCTGTTCTTTGATAGCGTGAAATTGCCGCATCAGCGGTGTGAAAGCGGAGGCGTCGGACTTCTTGCTCATCGAGCGACAACCTGGAAGGGTTCGTTATGGGCCGCTTCCAGCTGCGACTGCACGGCCAGGGCCTTTTGGTAATTCTGAAAGCGCCCGACATAAACGACGTGGTACTTCTTGCCGGAGATCGTCTTGGACTGAATGTCAATCTTGTGACCATAGTCCTTGAACAGGTCGCGCTGACGTTTGGCGTTCCCTTTCTCTGAGAACACTCCGATCTTGACTGAGTAGAAGGTGCCGGTGAGCTTCTCGGCCTCGTTGCTCGCCCCTGTCTCCGAAGACATGCCACCCAGGCGTTCCACCAGGTCATCCAGACCGATCGCTGCCGGATATCCTTCGCGGAAAATGCTGTAATAGAACACGGCGTCATCGGTCCTGTTTCTTCGGGCAGCGTCGGTGCCGAGCAGATATAGCGCCAGGGGGATCGTCCCGCCCGACTTTGCTCGTGAAAGTTGCCGAAGCGTCCTGAGTGAGCCGATATTCTTCTTGTTTGCAGCCAGCACGCGAGCCTTGTCTATCTGTCCCCATTGCTCGAACGGACTCGACTTGTAGGTGATCAGATACCGGTCGCACTGTTTGAGAGCGGCCTCGAAATCTTTCGCCATCTCATCCAGAAGTACCGATAGTCGCATCATCTCCGACTCATACTTGCCTTGCGGCCAGCGCGACTGGTAATCGGTGAGGAGCCGCGCAAGATTGGCGCGGTCACCGGCAATCAGGTAGTATTGCGCCAGGCGATAGTGTATTTCTTCCTGAAACCGCGCCGACACCGATGTATTCAGGGCGGCCTCCATCAATCGGGAGGCCTGAGCGGCGTTGCTTTCCAGGAGGCTCTGACAAAAGAGATAGTCGCCGTCCCGGGAGGCGGCTGTAGCTCGGAGAGACAGAGAATCGCGGGCTTCCTGCAGCTTGCCATCCCGGATCAGGCCGTATATGTCGGCGGCAGCTGACCCGACGGGGGCCATCAGAACAGTCAGACTGACTATGACAATGAGACGAATCATCGGCGGTAGATCGCGCCCGGGCCGAGCTGGCTCAGGCTGTTGGGTTTGCCGGGTCCGACGAGATCGGCTTGCCCGGCTGTTTTCTTCTCTTGTCCTCGCGTCGATGCTCGATAGTCCGCAGTAATTGAGCAATCTTCTTCTGGTCCCCCTTCTCCAGGTAAACTCGGATCAATTCCAGCACCGCTTCCATGTTCTCGGGATAATCCTCAATCACCCGGCTCCAGAGATCAATCGCCTGGTCAAGATCCCCCTTCTTCTCGTAAAACTCGGCCAGCGCCTGGCGCGCCTCCAGGTTTTTAGGGGAATGTTCCAGAATAGCTTCGCAGACGCCCTGAATGTCGCCGTACCTGCCGAGATCAAAAAACGTCTTCTTGAGGCGGTCGATAACCAGGTGCCCCTGATCCGGGACCGAAGATATCAACTTGCCCCAGAATGTGACGGCGTCCTCGGAGCGATCTTCCTCGCAGTACGAGTCACCGATCGCCAGATAAGCAGCCGTGTAGGTCGGATCGAGACCGATCGCCTCCTTTAAGAGAATTCGCGCCTTATGGTATTCGCGCTTGCGGAACAGCTGTTCGCCCGCCAGATACTTGAACCGGGCCAGTGGTTTTTTGGACTTGTTGGCCTCCAGATGCAGTATGTGTACCGCCGTCTCGTAGGCAGCGTTCCACAACTGAGCCTTTTCCTGAAGAGCCAGCAATTGCGTATGAGCCCAGTGGTCATCGGGGTTCATCGAGATCAATTCATTCAGGGCCGCATCGGCCATCTTTATATCCTCGAGCGCCAGATAATCCGAGGCCAGCTGCCGCAGGATCGAAACCCGGTCGGAGCGGGTCAGACCCGGTCTTAGCGTAAGATCGCGATGCACCTGCACGGCGCGCTCCGGGCGATTGTTATCTCGAAGAATCAGGCCGAGCCGAATGTAGGCGTCGAGGTTAGTGGAATCCTCGGCCACCACCTGTCGAAGTTTGGTGAAGGCCGATTCCTGCCGACCGTCGAGCAGCTCTCGGAGAGCATCAACGTAGAGCGACGAGTCCGGCTTGCTGCTTCGGCGAAAGAGACGTTCGTATCCGATGTAAAAGACCGCTGCCACGAGAAGCAGAAACAGGAAAACCAGGAAGTATTCGGTCATGACGATTGTCCCCCCGAGAACGGGGATTCAAGTTCGTCCTGCTTGCGATCGGCTCCCTTGAGCAGTTCCACCGATTCTTCGATCGGTCGGTTGCGCAGGATTGACACTTCTCCCTCAAGAGCCTTGATGCGTTTTCGCGAGGAATGAACCAAGACCGACTGCTTGATGTACATGGAAACGAACAACAGCATCGACAGTACGGCCCCGACCACGAACGACCAGAAAACAACGGTTACCAGGGGAACATCGACATAGTTCGGCAGCACCGGCTCAAGTTTGACATCGACCGTCTGGTCGGCTCCAAAGTTGTTATAGGCGAAGGCAACTACCAGCAGAATAAGCAGCAGCACCAGAACAGCCCGTACAACCCACATACGACCTCCGTCAGTTTGGCGTTTTCAACCAGAGCCACATATTATATTGTCGCACGCTCGCCGGGGCAACAAAAAACGCGGTGCCGACGGCGCCGGATCAGCCGTCGCCCGAGGTTTCACCCCAATTGAGGCTCCGGACGGTCATTTCCACCTCGGCCAGAACCGTGGCTACGTACGGCCATTCGCACATGACGTGGAACAGGTAGATATGGTCGCCGTGTTTGACCGCGCCGATAGCACCGCCATAGGAGCTGCGAACCAGCTTACCTCCCACGGACGAGGCGGAGGTGGACACGATCTGCCGGTACTTGACCTGCCCCTTCCACATAACTCCCGATTCACCCGCGATCTCCAGCCGGGACCTTCCCTTGGGGACAACTTCGCCATCGTAAATGTCCGACGGCTGCAAAATCTCGAACTCTTTGACGATTTCCTTCTTCTGATTCGACTTGAAGCTTTCCGACGTCAGAGAGTCCAGAAATGCGTGCGCGCCCAGGCTGGTCGTATCCACGTAAACGACGATGCGCGGAATTTTAGTGTAGTCCGGAGCGTTCACGAAATCGGAAGGAATTCCGTAGTTCTTCTTCGTGATCGTCAGGCGAACATTGTCGTCCTTCTTATTGACGCGCGCCTTCCAATTTTCATGAATCGAGAGCGCAAAGCCGTAGCTGGCGTCGGTATAGACGCCGTCTTTCACTGCTCCGGCCTTGGGTTTCTTGCGCCGGGCGTCCGCCATCGGGGCGAGCATAAGACCGGCCAGAATAGTAATAACGAGTTTCTTCATCACCATTTCCTCCTGCAGCAATACCCGTAAGTATCTACAACGATTAAGCCTTGTCCGGGCAATAGTCAAGGATTTAATGGACGAATCCGTCCGATGCACTTACTCATTGATACACAAGAGCTTTGGAACCGTTCCTGTAATCTCGGCGGCAGCGACAGAGACCTCCGCCGTAGGCCGTAATGTTATGTCGGCGAAAGAATTACGAAAGGCCCAATTTACCCCTCAAAACCGATACGGTTGCGCGCCGAAGAGCGAATGTGATCCATCAAGGTGGAGAAGTGGAAGTCACCCAGCAGACGGTTCAGCTTGATTTCCAGCGTATCGGTTGACCCGTAGGTTCTGAATCGCTGTAGCATCGTCAGGCCGGTTATCGGAGGTGGCTGGGGATCGATTTCCCACGGGTGGACGTAAACCATAGCCGGCCGGCCCTGGTCGTTCAGTTTGCGGATCATCCGGCGGGAATACCAGTACGGTGAGTGCCTAAGATATCCGCCGCCGCCCAGGGGAAGGTTCTGACCGAAAAGGCGGTGGGTTGAGGCCGGGACTTCATAGAGATACTTACCGCTCTCCAACCTCATTTTGAACAGTTCACGAGGACCATCGGGCATGCCGTAAATGTCATGTTTGATGGGAAAGATAGAACTGTCGTACTCGAAGCCAAACTCCCCCAGGATTTCGAAGGCCCAGGTAACGTCCTCGTTGATGGACCAACTGGGAGCCCGGTAGCCAAGCGGCCGAAAACCGGAAGTGTTCACTATAGCTTCAAGGGCCCGTTCGGTGTCCTCCCGAAAAACCTCCGGTTCGAGCTGGTCTACCCGGCGATGTCGATAACTGTGGCAGCCGATCTCGTGGCCGTGGTCGGCGATGCGGCGCATCAGGTCCGGGTGGCGCTCAGCACACCAGCCGACGATAAACCAGGTAGCCTGAACATCGTGGCGGCGAAACAGAGCCAGCAGGCGTTCGCAGTTTCGTTCCAGGGTAGTGGGCAGGCCGGGCCAGTCTTCGAATCTGATCCTGTCGGCCAGACTCTCGACCACAAACCATTCTTCGAGATCAACGGTGAGTACGTTCGATTGGCGTTTCATGGTTCAGGGAGGGGTGGTTATTTGGGGATTCGGTTCTTCCGGGGTGAATCGGTCTCTTTTTCCGATTGGTCGGTCTTGGAAGCCCGCACGGCGCCGGGGTTGTTTCGATTGTCAATCGGTTTGCCGCTGTCGTGGCGCTGACTGTAATCGTAGTTGTAGTGGCTGTAGTCGTAGTAGTAAGGCAGGCTTCCCTTGACGTTGTTCAGCACCACACCAAGGAGGTTGATCTGGCTGGAAGACAGAATATCAGCGGCTCGCTGGGCCACTTCGCGCGCCGTCGATCCGGCCTTCACGATCAGAACCGCGCCGTCCATCTCCTGAGCCAGCAACATGGGATCCGAGACGGGAATGACCGGCGGAGTATCAACGAACACGAAATCATAATAGAATTTCAGTTCGTGGACCAGCCCCCCGATTATCCTTGAGTCGAACAGTTCCGTAGGGTGCGCCACGGCCTTGCCGGCGGTAATAATATCAAGATTGTCGAGCGAGGTTTTTTTGACGACGCTTTTGACCTCATCGCCGTTATGTAGCACCTCGGACATTCCCTTGCCTCGCTCGCAGGCGAACAGTCGATGTACCGAGGGCCGTCTCAGATCACAGTCTATCAACAGCGTCTTATGACCCTTGTAAGCAGCTGTGATGCTCATTAGCGAGGCCACGGTCGACTTGCCCTCGGAAGTAATGGCCGAAGTAAAGAGGATCGATTTGAGGTCCGCCTCCTTCCCCTTTCTCTGAAACGTGTGCAGGAGGCGGCGAAACTCCGTGGCTACCGGAGACTCGAGCGAGTAATAGTCAATGAGCGGCATCGATGGACGAGCCATATGGAATTGTCCTATCTCTTCCCGGTTATTTTTCCGACCGCTTCGTCGATTACTCGACGAACCTGGTCAGACTGGTTCAGGGCTTCCGTCACACCCGGCAGAGAAGAATTCATCTCAGCCGTTTTGCGGAACTGCTCTACTCCCTTACGCCAGACTAGCCGGGAGTGTTCCAGATAACAGTGGGCCAATTCGGCCTGGAGGTCAACGTAAGTTGGATTGCGGCCCAGCTCCCCTTCCAAAAAACCGATGCGGTCAACCAGTGATCTTTCCGACACCAGACCCGGGGAGGTAACGAATCTCATGTAATAAGCCGAGAATTCCTTGCGCCGGCTTTCTTTGCGTGCATCTCTTATCTCCCGGAAGAGAATGAGCGCGCGGCCTCTATCGCCGGTCTTCAGCGCCTGCAGCCCGTCTTCAAAGTCACTTCTCTTCTTGAACTCAGGATAGATCAGCGAAGCCTTGTGCAAATAGCCGGTTATTCTCTCGACCGAGGGAGCAGCTCCTCCCGACGGTCCGGCGTTGATCGAAGCCAGGAGATGCGCCAACCCCAGATTAAGGTAGGCGTCGCCGTAATACATGTTGACGCTTATCGCCTCCTGGAACTCGCCAATGGCCGCTTCAGGATTGTTGTCGGCCAGATAGGCCTCACCAAGGCTGTTGCGATAATCAGCGTAACCTGGTCGAGCCGCAACCGCGCGGCGGGCGGCCTCGACCGCTTCGTCAAAACGCCCCAGGGCGAGGTAGGTCATTCCCAAATAGTTGGCAGACTGATGGTGTCCGGCTCTCAACTGCTCCGCCTGTACAAAAAGGCGGGCGGCCTCAGTGAAAAATCGTTTATAGAAAAAGGCCGTGCCGAGCTGGTAGGTCGTGTCCGGGTCGCCCTGCTGCACGACCTCGCTGTAAGTCTGTAGCAGCGTCTCAACTTCCTTCTTTTTCTCCCCGTGAGTGAGCTTAACCAGCGAAAGGACTTCCTGCGGGTCTGATTCCGCAGGATGGGGACAGCTGACGGTCTCGGCCTGGACGCCGTCAACAAAGATGGTAGTGGAGACTGAGCCTACCGAAGGATCGTTGGTCGTGTGGATGAGATACTCGCGGTCGTCTTCTCTAAGCTTGCTGTTAATACGATAGGTTTCCATACGCCTCAAACAGTTTCCCGATTGTTACTTCATAACGTCCCTGACTCCTCGATAGTTCTCTATCGGGCCCGGGAAAAGCACAGCGGGAGGCCTACAATTCCCGGATGAGGAAGACGGTAGTGGTAAGCACTCCCAGGACCGTGGCCACGCCGGTTAAGCCACCTGAGAAGAAACCGGACCGCTGAGTCGGGACGACAAACATATCTTCCTTCTGCATTATGTATCGGACCGGACGTCCGGTTTGTGAGTATTTCTCGAGGTCAAAACGTACCGTCTGAGCAAACCGGCCGTCTTTCAGGATCAACTGAGTCTTTCTCAGATCGGCGTCAGCGGTCGGACCGCCGGCCAGGGCCAGCGCCTCAATAACGTCGATACCCTCTTCGTATTTAATCGGCCCCGGTGAGGAAACCGCCCCGATAACATATATCAGATTCTTCTTCTCGGTGCTCTGCCCCACCTCGGCCGCCAGCACCTGCCCGGGTGTCCTCGGAATCTCAATCGTGTCCTGTCGGCGGACTTTTGGCAGATCGGAGAGCCTGCCTTCGGCTATCGCCTGGCTGATGTTTACGACCTCAATCTCTCCCGCCTGATCGCCGCCGCGAATAATCGTCACCCGGCTGAGATCGCCCAGTTCACCAACGCCGCCGGCCTCGTTGATCAGGGTCCACAGGTCGGGAATTTCCTCGAAAGCCAGCTTACCGGGAGAATTGACCTGGCCGATCACGAATACATGATTGTGATAATATCCCGAGACCCTCACAGTGGCCTGAGAGATATTCTCTTTGAGGCGCGACATAAGGCGCACAATATCGGTCTGCAACTCCTCGGTCGTCTTCCCGGCGGCCTGGATCTGACCGATGATGTCCAGCGTGATCCTGCCGTCAAGGCCCACCGTGACCTGAACGTTCAGGCCCGGATCCTGCCAGAAGCTGACGTCAATGACATCCTCCACACCGATACGATATTCTGCCGCCATCAATTGACCGACAGCCAGTCCGGATAGCAGAAGCGCTACCGCCGCGACCTTAACAATCCCTGTTAACCACAGACGTTTCATGTCCATATATCTCCCAGAAATGGATCTACTATAGAAATCGGCAATTTTCCTTTTAGTTAGAGCCTAAAATATAGACCCGGTGTTGACGAGTGTAAAGCTCAAAAAAAGTCTGGATTGGGTTTCCTTTTAAGGCGCTGGTGAGGAACAGGAGCGTCAGGCAACAATGTACTTGTTGCGGCCGGCCTCTTTTGCTTTCAGCAGGGCCATATCGGCGGCGAATATGAGCTGTTCGGAGTTTTCTCCATGGTCGGGAAAGACCGCCCCCCCCTGGGAAATAGTGAAAACGAGGTCTGTGGTAATCTGATCGAATCTGAACTTGGAACCAACAATTTTCCGCTGCAGGCGGTCCATAAACTGGCGGCAGGTCGCCCGGTCGGATTCCGGCATAACCACGCAGAACTCGTCGCCCCCGTAGCGCGCAATTACATCGATAGACCGAATCGACAGTCTCAGGACTTCGCCAATACGTTTGATGACAGCATCGCCGGCCTGGTGGCCGTAACGATCGTTGACGCTCTTCAATTCATCGAGATCGAAGATAATCAGCCCCAGCGAACGCTGGTATCGTTTGGCGCGATCGATCTCTTCCTCCAGACGTCTCAAGAAATAGCGGCGGTTGGCCAGACCCGTCAGATTGTCCGTGAACGACAGCTCTTCGACCTTCTCAAACGAGACCGCATTCTCCATCAGGTGGCCGGCGCTAGTCTCGTGTCGGCGCAGTTGCATTTGGATCTCGGCGGGCTTTCGACTATCGTTCCAGGTCATTATTCCGGCGCGGCCCTCGGTCAGGGGGAACTTGGAGAGATACATAAGCCCGGCTTCCTGCAGTTTCTCGCCCCAGGCGGCCGCCTCCGCCCCGTGATCTTTCAACTGCCCCACGGATATCCACCCGTTGACCGACAAGCGCCCGACCAGATCGGCGAATTTCTCATGGCGAGGCGGTTCGAACTGACGGGTCGTGCCCGCTTCGACTATCCGCAGAGGATCGGATGCACATTTGGGCTCGTACAGGAAAGCCATGCTCTCCAGACCTATGTCTTTCTGCATCTCTTCCACAATCTCTCCAACGAGAGTCTCGGAATTGCGGTGTCGAACCAGCTTTAGCACGCCCATCGCGGGTGCCTTACTCTCGACCGCACGCGCCAAGGCCTCGTTCTCTGCCTCCGCGACGCGGTCCTGCAGTTTCCCGAATTTGCTCTCGTGCCAACGAATGTGATAGGCCGCCGACAGGGATTGCGCCAGGGCCGCCACAAGGAGCTTGAACGAAGGCGTCCGCGTTTCAATAGAACTTCTGATGAAATACAGGCCGTACAGGTGATCCCGCCAGAATATTGGGAAATACAGATCGCATTTCCATTCGTGCAGTTTGCGACAGAGATTTTCCGGCAGATAGCTCTCCAGATCGGAGACTTCCTCGGGGAAAACCTGACCTCTCAATCGATTGACCAGATCGTCCGAGTATCGGGTGCGGAGGTCCTTCCGGTCAAATCGACTAATGCCGTGGAAATAGTTCAGATCAAGAGACCGCCGCCGCTTCCGCAAAAAGAGAATGATCTCACAGCCACAGGCGTGTTTGAGAAGGTCGGATACTTTGCCAGCCACGTCCTGAATCGAGCCTTCAAGACAGTTGGTGCGCAAGAAATCGGAGAATTCTTCCAGATCCATCCTGGCTATTGCGGCCAGACGACGCCTCTCTGACCTGATTCGGATCAGCAGGATCGTGGCAAGAATCACCACAAGAACGATGAGAAATATGACCAGCACGGTCTGCGTCATGACCGGACCTATTGTATAACGGACTCTTACTTAATTGAATAATAACCAATTACAGGGAATTGTCAAATAAAACAGGCGGCGATCAAGTGCGCCCCCAAGCGTAGCGGAACCGTGATCTCTTGCGAAGCAGGTTATTTCTTTTCAGGATGAAGAAGATTCTCCACCAACCCGCGGGCTGCTCCGAACTACGATTTTTGAGCTCCCGCCTGATCTCGGAGATGGTTACAAAAGGATCGTTCTTGACCATTTGCAGAGCCACCAACTCGGGGTCTTTCTCCACCTCCGCCGAAGGAGCTATATACGCCTCGGTACGGGCCACACGTCCGTCATCGGCCGCGGCGGCGACCTCTTCCACCACTGTCAGTTTTGTCGGGGCCCCTTTTTTTTTTCCGCCGGTCGGCGCCTGGCCCCTTCCGAACCGCTCCACGGCATCGTCCACCGAGGTGAAGATCTGAAGCACCTTATCAAACTCCAGCAGTTCGAAAATCTCGTGAACATCCGGTACCATACCGGCCAACTTGATATCCCCCGCGTTGGAGCGAACGTCCTTGATATGGGAGATAAAAATCCCCCAGCCCGCGGAAGAGATATAGTCGACGCCGGCTAAATCAATAACGATCTTGTAGCGCCCCCGACGCAGCAGAGAGTCAATAACCTGCTCGAGTTCGTTGGCCGTCAACGTATCCACGACTCCGTCAACGCGAATCTCGGAGACTTCACGGTCGTGGCCGCTCTCAGATAAAGAAATACTAATGTTTTCCATGCTCTTACCGGGTCATCCGTAGCTGTACACTTCTTTCCAATTGCCCAAAAATCCGGCTAACATCAACTCCGGGCAACTAAAAACTTCCTTCCTCGCCGGTTCCGGACTCCGGCAGGGTTCGGCTGTCGAGGGTTTGTTCGTCCAGTTCCTCGTCGTCCTCACGGTCCTCTTTAACGGCCACTGTTCGTCCCACCACAAAGGTTATGTCATCCCGTTGCGCCGCAAAACCGGAAAAGCTGTCGACCCTGTCAATAATCTCTTTGGACAGAGCCTTGAGTTCCGATTTGCGGTCGGCCTCCTGCCACCCCTGCAGGAAGTCAATCATACGCTCCAGGCCGTACTGATTGCCCTCGCGATCGACGGCCTCGGTAATTCCGTCGGTATAAATGAAGAACAGGTCGCCCTCGTCGAGTTGCAGGTCAAAGCTCTCCAGGGAATCGCCGAAGTCCTTTGCCAGGGTCACCGGCACGCCAAGGGGCATACCGGAGGGATTCAGCTTCACAACTTTGCGCGTGGCGGCCTTGTACAGCAACAGCGGGTTGTGTCCGGCCGAGACAAAGTCAAGTTTACGGGTCGAGGAGTCGAATATCGCCATGAGCACCGTAACAAACATACCGCGCGGCATGTTTCCCGAGAGGTAATCGTTGACCGACAGTAACGTATCCCGGGCCGAGGCAGAGCCCTGCGCAAAGATCCTGATCACCGTTCGCAGCATCGACATAACCAGCGAGGCGGGCACGCCTTTGCCGGAGACGTCCGCGACAACCAGACAGCAGCGACTGCCACCGATATCGAAAATGTCATATAGGTCTCCACCTATCATGGAGGCGGCGCGGTAAAAGGCGTCGATCTCAAGACCCGGCAGATGTGGCAGGCGCACCGGGAGGAGGGTCTTTTGAATCTGCGAGGCGACCTCAATTTCCTTGGCCATTCTCTCGCGTTCGATCGCGCTTTCGCGGTCGCGCCTGAGACGCGTCATCATCTCGTTGAGGGCGCTCGAAATCTCGAAAAACTCGGCGGCGCCTTCAAGAGGCAGCTCGCTCTCAAGATCGCCCGAAGAAAACCGTCGGACCCTACGGGTGATCGCCACGATCGGCTTCACGAAATAATTAGACAGTAGGTAGATACCCACAATGCCAATCACCAGCAGCAAGCCTGTGAACTGAAGGATTTTCTCTTTGGCGAGCTGTAAACGCTGCTGAACCAGTTCGGAAGAATATGTCAGATAGGCTGAGCCCAGCTCCCGGTTTCCGGCGCGTATAGGCAAAATCAGGTAGTTGGTTTCTCGGTTCTCTATCCGCCAGCGTTGCGGCGCAGATTGGAAGCCCGGGTCCGCCTCCGGGGGATATTGATAGGGTCTCCGGATATTGTGGATATCGTCCGAGTGGGCCAGAATGACGTTCGAGGAGTCGGTTAGTACGATGCGCTTGAGCACCGGGTTGGAAGTATAATAGCTAATGACGAGTTCGTCGAACTCCACGTCACTGCGGCGGTTGATGATATACAGGCCGGCCTGTTCAGCCAGTGTTTTGCCGAGGGCGGCCACGGTTCCGTCGAGATAATTGTATACCTCGCGCGAAGATCGATCGTTGATGAAGTAGTAAGCCGTCCCGATAAGAATGCTCACGATAACCAGCGTCCAGAACGAGAACTTGGCGCGTAACGTAAACATACGGCGCAACAGCGGCGGCGTGGCTGACCCGGCCTCCGCCCCCAGCCATTTGGTCATCCTCAGTTCGTTCTGCCCGGCCGAAGACACATATTCCACCGAATCCATGATCTTCTGGATCATGTAGAAGCCAAGACCGCCGCGTCGTCCGGACTCCACCAGCCGGTTCAGGTCGAGCTTGCCGGTACCTTCCGGCCGGAACGAACGTCCGGTATCTATCAACGAGAAACTGATAAGCTTTTTGTAGGTGACGATCCGCAGTCGGATGCTTCCCTTTTCATAAAGGTAAGCGTGACGAATGATATTCGTGGCGCCTTCTTCGATAGCCAGGAGAACGGCCGATACGTACTTGCGATTCATACCGGCAGCGGTACAGACCTCGCGCACGATACGTTGGATGCTGTCGAGGTACTTCTCTTCCGCCTGAAACTCGGCGTTTATCTCCTTTGTTGGACGACGGAACATAACGGAAAGTACTCCCGGAGAGAGAGAAAACCACTAAAAAACGAAGTAGCTAGTTGTCGGAGTCCTGGGCCCCCATGCGGAGCCGGGCCTGCTCGATATTGTTCAAAGTGTTGGGGTTGTTGGGGTATTTTGCCAGCACTTTTTGCCAGGCCTCTATGGCCTGCTGATATTCTTTGTTGCGCATGAACCTCAGACCGTCGAGATAGAGGCTCCATATCTCAGCATCGTTCTGGAGGTCCTCAAGCGTCGCCGTCCGAGTCTGCGCTTCCTGAATCCTGTTGAGATAGTCGAGCGCCGTAGCCTCGTTCGGATTGACGTCGAGAATTGCTCGGAACTGGGTCTTGGCAGCCTCATAGCGACCCTTCTCAAACATCTCTATGCCCAGCCTGATTTTCTCGGGCAGCCCCATGGTGGCCAAAACCTGCTGCTTGGATTGACTGGCACCTTCGTTGTCCGGATCGACATCCAGAATACGATTGTACGCTTCGATCGCCTCAACGAGACGCCCGGCCTCCCACGCCTGCCGGGCGGTCTCGAAGTTGGCTGCTATTTCGTCCGACATGGACTGTCGTATCTGACGCTGAAGCTGCTGCGCCCGGTAATTGTCGGGATCGATGTCAAAGATCAGTTCCAGAAGGTCGAGCGACGCCCGGTAGTGGCGCTGCGCGTACAGTTGGCCGGCCTGAGTTAAGAAGCCGCCCAGCGTCTGATTGAGCTCTTCCTGAGCCTCGAACAACAGCGTTTCCTGTTCTCGCTGTTTCCGTCTGGCCTCCTCGATGGCCGCTATCGATCCGATTATCTCCCGGTTGTCGGGCTGGTACTTCAGCGCTTCGCTGAAGAAGTAAGTCGCCGAGTCAAGGTGGAAGCGATGCAGATACAGATTGCCCTGCTCCATAAGCGCGGCGAACTGTTTTTCCTCCTCCGTGGGCTCCGGAGGCAGTGCCGCTATTTCCTTCAGACGTATCTGCTCCGAGACCGAATTCCCTATGAGGAATGACAGTGAGAAGTGGTGGATATCGCTAACATAGTCGACGAGTTTGTAGGCATAGTCCACCTTGAGCCGTCGGTATTTAAGCCCCGCTCCAAACGACACATTGTCTCGGTCGTACCCCAGTCGCAGAGCAAAGGACCTGTGAAAATCTATTTCGGCACCGGCCCGCACTTTGAGATCGCGGTCTTCAGTCTTCTCAAGGTCGACAGCCGCGGTAAGCTGGACGTACTCGGACACTGCCAGATCGGACAATGACAGTCCACCGACAACCGACACCGGCGTGCGTTCCGATGTGGCCTGTAGTTGAAGCTCCGGGGCACGAATGTCTCTAGCCATGACGCCCAAAGCGAGATGGCGATGTATTTTAGCGGTCAATCCCAGATCGAGGCCTATACCAAAATCAGTATGACCCGCCAGAGACTGACGCAAGATCTTCAGACTCGTGCCAATCGCAAAGCGGTTCCCCAGCGACCGGCCGTAGGAGAGCAGCGACTGGGAGTAGGCGTAATGGAAAGCCCCACGGTCCAAATAGTCCACACGTCGGGTGATGTCCTCGGTGCCCAGGCGCATTATGCCAATGCCCAGGCCGTGGTGGTCTCCGATCGGATAGACCCACGAGACAACGTCGTAAATGCTGCCTTCCAGCAGAACAGTGTGCATGGCAGCGAATTCCTGAAACTCAAGAGAGGAGAGCCCCGACGGGTTGTAATAGAGCGATGTGGCGTCGTCGGCCATCGACACGAAACCGCCGCCCATGCCCAGCGGACGGGCACCGGCGCCGATAGCGAACGGCGTCTCCCTTCCAGCGTCTCCCGCCTGGGCCGTGCTGATACAGACCGACAAAAGAAGCACCAGGGCGATGTATTTCGATACTCTCATCATTTGAGCACCGCCACTTTCAATACCGCCTGGGCACCTGTCCACTCGTCGGTCAGAACCGCCAGGTAAACGCCGTTGAGGACCATCTGCCCTCTATCGTTGCGCCCATCCCATTCAAGTGTCCGAGAACCGGTGAGACCCTCAGCGGGAAGCGTCTTGCGATACACGATCTCTCCGGAAAGGGTTAGAATCCTGAATACGATCGTGCCCGCTTCCGCCTGAAAGAACTGGAACTCGGCCGGACGAGAAAGCGGGTTGAACGGGTTGTCTCGAATAATGAACGACCCCACAAGATCGGCAGCTACCGTAGTAAAAACCTCGCTGACCACCTCTTCCTCACCGCTCTGGCTGCTGATCTCAACTTGCTGCCCCCCTATGGGACCGGAGGCAAAAACGGCCTTTATGTCTTCCATCATCAACGAGACGCCAAAGACGCCGCCAGCATTGGCAAGTATCCTGGAGCGCAGCACCAACTCAACGGGTGAAGTGCCGTTGATGATGTAGTCTTCGAATGTGAGATTGAGACGATTACCACCGGCAGTGGCCCGGGTGACTTCGCGTAAACCGTCGAACAATCCGGTACTCCCCACCTCCAGCACAGACCTCACGCTGACGGGCTGTCCTTCGGCATCCTTAAGGGCAAACGACATCGATTGCATCGCGACGGCTGTTACCGAGGACGTGCCTTTGTTGTCGAGAACCAGGCGAATCAGATCGCGGGTTTTGCCGGGGAAAACAACGTTTGGAAGAACCGGTTCGGCTGAGACGAGCAGCTCCAAATCCTCGGAAAGCACGGCCAGATTGGTCTCAAACTCGGTCTCACCGATTTGCGCGGGTAGACCCGTGTTTATGTCCAACGGGATTTCTGTTAGCCCGAAGTTGATCGTTAGGGAAGTGTCGAAGGATGGCGCCAGGAACTCAATACCGGCCGGCTGGCCAACCTCCACCGACAGGACGAGCGGGTCGGGGACGCCCAGATCCAGACCGTTGGTGGTGAGAGTGAATTCACCGTCGGAGGTCTCGGCCTCACCGCTGTTAACGATGGTCAGGATCAGATCAAAGTCATCGTTGACCGTCACATAGCCATCGCTGGCCCCGCGCAACAGAACGGACACCGTCAGGAGCGCCGGTTCCTGGATCATAGCCTGAGCTATGTTGTCGATAGGCGGCAGTTGATTTACCCCCAGGCTGGTTATGTCTACGCGGAAGATCTCGGAGGCATTGGCCACCGGAGAGGCCTGCACGACAATGAAAGAATCTATAACGCTCTCGCCGGGCACGCCGGGGATAGTGTGGTCGGACTCAAAGACGGAAGCGCCGTCCGATACCAGGCGGATATTGAAAGGTGGTTGGTCTGTCGTTGACAGATTGGCGATCCGGAAAGAAATCCTGAATTCCTGATTCGTATTTACGTTTGGGCTATTGGGCGCTACTACAGAGACTTCGGTTATCTGCACAGTTGGTAGTTCTTCGACCACCACAGCCTGGCTGTCGAAGTCGGTCGTGAAGGTCAGCCAATTGGCTGAACCCTCCCTATGGAACGTGACTGTGGCCGCAACTTCCAGGGAGTCACCCAGATGACTGGGGGGAATGAACACCTGGCCCGTCGTCACATGATTGAGTCCGGGGATTAGTGAATCGCCTTCCACCACCAGACTGGCGGCCGCAGAAAAACTCCCGCCACTGATCAGGAACCAACTCAGGTCGTAGTCCAAGTGCACCGGAGACGACCCGCCCAGCGAGAAGTCGAATTCGAAGGTTGATTCCTGGCCAGAGGACACCTCAACCGGACCGAAACTGCCCGGCACATACCCGAGAGCGGGAGCGAGTAACAGGAACAGGGAATCGGTCGGGGATGGGTCCAGACAAAATACGCTGCCTCCCGACGACAATCGAAAGTCCAGTCTGACGTCGAACCAACCCTCGGTCAGACCAAGACTGGAATCGACCATGGCTTCCAGATCGGCATAGCTTATTATCGAGTCTTCAAACGCCGCGTATTTCGGCGAGCCATCGTATATAGTTGCGATTACGGAGTCGGAAGCGCTCACCAGATGAACCGCCAGGCTGGTGCTGTCGATCGGGCCGGCAAAACCGCCGGTGGACACATCGAAGGACATATCGAACGAAACCCCGACGAACACAGACTCGGGCACCAGGGAACCCTCGACAAGGCCGAAGTCAGCCGAGGGCAGGATTGTGACCGGCGTTCGCACCGTATCGGTGACCGCCAGCAGGCTGTCGGCGGGTTGGTAGGCGCTTTCCAATACCAGGACCAGCGTATCTTCCCCCGCGCTCAGGCCGGTTGTTGGCAGATCAATCTCCAGCGTATCCTGCATACCGCTGGTCTTGGGAGGGAAAAAGACTTTCACCGAGCCGCCGCCTGAAGCAAAAAACGCCTTCAATGTAGGCTCGGACTCGGCCAAAAGATCCCCGCCGTTTGATACAGGTACCTTGATGGTAGCCGGCAGATCAGAGTAAACGCTTTCAACGGGATCGCCAAGGCGGTCGAAAACCGACAATATCTCGTAGCCGCTGTAGGAGACCAGCGTCGACAGCGAAGAAACGCCTGAATTGGATGCGGTTATGGCGACCGTCCCGGAGGAGCCCTCATAAACCACGCCCAGCGGCAAAAAGTCTACTACTCCTGCCGCAAAGAGACTGGAGTCGCTAATGACATCCGGCGCTAGCAGCCCGGAGTCCGGGGCCAATTGGATAGGATCCCCGGCAAAATCATAGTCGGTCACCAAAGCGGAGTTTTCATCGAGCAACAACACTCGAGCCGTACCGTGCAGAGGATAGCCGACTACCTGTTCGGATGCGATCTCAAGAACTAGTCGATCCAAAGCCTCAGCCTCGAACACCGCGGCGCCGGAGTCTGCGGCTGCTTGAGAAGTAGTCGCGTGACCGGATTCGCGGGACTGGGCGAAGGTTGTTTGAGACGTGACAAAAAGCGTCAGCGTCAGCCAGAGGATTGCGAGCAGGATATGTTGCGCTCTTTTCACCAAATCAACTTTGTTTAGCGTGCAAAACATTAGAACCGGTATCTAAGGATGTGAGCAAACTCTATGCCCCAACCCATTGCGCCACAGATAAATAGCGGAAAAATATTCCCTTAGTTATCCACATCTAGTCGCACGCGTAAGAGCTTTGATGTTAATGAGTTATGGTCACTTTTTGAACAGCATCTTGATTTAGGAGAAGCCAGGATAGGATCGGTGCAACCCGCGAGGGCAGCGGTAATCTCCCGCGATGCAGTCGCTTGCACCATAAGCGCAACCTGACGGCATGCTAGTTGCTAGCTGTCGATGCCTGTCAAGATCTCAGCGGCTGTTACAGTGTTGGTCATCAGCATAGCAATGGTCAGTGGCCCCACTCCCCCGGGCACTGGAGTGATGTGAGAGACCTTGTCAGCGACCGCCTCAAATGCTACGTCGCCGACCAGGCGATAGCCCTTCTCCGTGCCGGCGTCCTCCACACGGTTGATCCCGACATCGATCACTACGGCCCCGTCTTTCACCATATCAGCCGTAATCATCTCGGGCCGTCCGATAGCCGCAACCAGAATGTCGGCCCGCCTGGTTACTTCAGCAAGATCGGGTGTGCGCGAGTGGGCCACCGTGACGGTGGCGTTGGCCGTACGTCCCTTCTGCATGAGCAAAGCCGCAACCGGTTTACCTACGATGTTGGATCGCCCTACGACAACCACTTCCTTGCCCTCGGGGTCGATATCGTAATGCTCGAGGAGTTTGATTATACCGAAGGGTGTACACGAGATCAGAGCCGGCCGACCCAGCAAAAGCAGGCCGACGTTGTGAGGATGAAAACCATCCACGTCCTTGTCGGGACGAATCGCCAGCGTGACGGTCATTTCGTCAATGTGAGACGGCAGCGGCGACTGGACCAGGATGCCGTGAATCTGGTCGTTTTCGTTTAGCTGCCGGACGATATCCAGAAGTTCGTCCTGACTGGTACCGGCGCTCTTCAGAATAATCTCGGAGTACAGTCCGAGTTTGTCACAGGCCCTGCCCTTGCTTGCGACGTACGTCTGCGAGGCCGGATCATCCCCCACCAGTACGGCGGCCAGTCCGGGCGTAACGCCTTTTTCTTTGAGGGCGGCAATACGCGGCTTGAGTTCTTTGCGGATGCGGGCCGAAACCTTTTTGCCTTCTATGATCGTAGCTGCCATACTCTCAGGTCCCCCTGTCAGTCCATCCCGCTGGAGCCGTTGTTCTGCACATCGGATAGATCAAAGCCGCGAGAAAAACGTTCAATATGTTTGGCGGCGCCGGTGTCGGCGTCGATCCTGACAATCACGCCCATTATCTTGACATCACCGGAGGCAGTCGTAAACCTCTTCGGCATGCCGGTTACAAAACGTCCCAGCGAAGGACCTTTGTCCATGCCAATGATAGAATCCTGAGGCCCGGTCATGCCGGCATCCGTCAGGTAAGCAGTACCTTCGGGAGAGATTCTCTCGTCCGCGGTCGGTACGTGGGTGTGCGTCCCGATCAACGCTGAGACGCGGCCGTCGAGATAATGCGCCAGAGCCTGTTTCTCCGAAGTAGCTTCGGCGTGAAAATCGACAAAGATCACCGGCGTCTCTTTTGACATCTGTTCGACATCGCGGGCCGCCTGGCGAAAGGGGCAATCGATGTTGTTCATGTATGTCCGCCCCATCAGGTTAAGCACGCCGATCTTATGCGTACCGACCGTGTCGACGAAAGCACCGCTGCCGGGAACGCCGGGGGGATAGTTGCCGGGTCTCAGGAGGCGCGGGGTTTCGGCGATGTATTCCAGAATCTGGACGCGGTCCCAGATATGATTGCCCGAAGTCTGCAGATCGATTCCGTAGGCGAACATCTTGCGGGACATTTCCGGAGTAATGCCGAAGCCTCCGGCGGCGTTTTCGACGTTGGCGATGACGTAGTCGACCTCAAATTCTTCCTTGAGCGGCTTAATCATGTGAGCTGTCGCCTGGCGACCCGGTTTGCCACAAATATCAGCGACAAACATCACGGTAAGTAAGGACATTGGAGCTCTTTTCTAAGGCGGAAGTTGTGTCGCCCTGACCGCTCCGCCGGTCCCGATCAGGTCCCCCCAAAAACAAAAAATACAGGTGGAGTTTACTAAAACCCCACCTGATAATCAACAGCTTTGTGCGGCCGCTTATCGGCGCAACCTACTTGGCGAATTCGGTGGCTCGCATCTCGCGAATAACCGTCACCTTGATCTGGCCGGGATATTGCATGTCGGCCTCAATCTTCTCGGCGATGTCACTGGCCAGAATAGTACTCGCCAGATCCCCGATCTTGTCGTGCTCCACAATGACCCGCACCTCTCGTCCGGCCTGTATAGCATAGGCCTTGGAAACTCCCTTGAAACTGTCGGCTACTTCCTCGAGTTGTGTCAGCCGCTTGATGTAAGCCTCGAGCGGTTCGCGCCGGGCGCCCGGACGAGACCCGGACACGGCGTCAGCCGTCTGCACCAGCACCGGATAGGGGCTCAGCATCGGGACATCGCCATGATGACTCTCCGCAGCGTTGACCACGAGTTCGTGTTCTTTGTAGCGCCGCAGGAAATCGGACCCGATCTGGGTATGAGTTCCCTCCGTCACTCGGTCAACGGCCTTGCCGACATCGTGCAGAAGGCCGCATCGCTTGGCCAGAACATCGTCGAGCTCCAACTGGGCCGCCAGCAGACCGCACAGCATGGCGACTTCTTTGGAGTGAGCCAGAACGTTCTGCCCGTACGAAGTACGATAGTTTAGCTTGCCCAACATCTTGATCAGGTCCTGATGCATGCCGTGCACGCCGAGTTCAAAACAGGCTTGCTCGCCGGCTTCGCGAACGATAACGTCCATCTCCTTGGCAGACTTCTCAACCACTTCCTCGATCCGGGTGGGGTGAATACGGCCGTCGGAGACAAGTTTGTCCAGAGCCATACGAGCTATCTCCCGGCGCACCGGGTCGTAGCCGGAGAGGATCACGGCCTCGGGGGTGTCGTCAACAATGACGTCAATGCCGGTCGCCGTCTCAAACGCGCGGATATTGCGGCCCTCGCGTCCAATGATTCGCCCTTTCATCTCATCGTTGGGCAGGCTGACCACCGATACGGTAGTTTCAACCGTGTGATCGGCCGCACAGCGATAGATCGACTGAAGGATTATCTCTTTGGCCTCTTTGTCAGCTTCCTGTTCGGCCTTTTCCTTGATTTCTTTGATATGGGCAGCTGCCTCAAGTTTGGCCTCACCTGTCATGTTGTCCATGAGCTGCTTTTTGGCCTCCTCGGGCGTCATCTGGGCTATTTTTTGCAGTTTCTCATTCTGAGATTCCAGCGTTCGATGGAGCTCTTCCTCACGCAGTTCGATCCCCTTTTCGCGACCGTGAAGCTGCTTGGTCCGATTGGTCAGGTCTTGTTCTTTGGACTCAATCAGGTCCATCTTCCTCTGGACAGTGCCGTTTTTCTCTTCAACTTGTTTCTCCAAGGTTTCGAGCTTGCGCCGTTTTTCCTCGGAAGTCTGGTCGAATTGGGCCTTGGCCTTCAGAGATTTCTCGCGAGCTTCCAGCAGGGCTTCCTTCTTGCGAATTTCGCCCTCTTTTTCGGCCTCGATGACTATTCGTTTGGCCTCTTCCGCGGTTCGGACCAGGCTCTTCTCACCTATATTTCGGGACATAAACCAAGCCGCGACAAAACCAACGACGGCGGCGCCCACGACAACTACTAAGATGGTCAAAGTGTCCATAGTGTCCTCCCGTCCGGTCGGAAAACCAGACGTCTCGGAATATATGATAATGATAGCAGAGGGTTAGAAGAACACCGGCGATTGTGGTGAGGATAGGCCGTTATGGCGTCGGTTGGTCGTCGCCCAGAGCCCGGTCGAGCCGAGCCAGGACTTCATCCAGATTCGTTTTTCTTGTGGCGGCCGACTCCCGAACGGACTCGGCATTATCCAAAATCTCCGAAGCCAAGGAAAGAGCGGTCAATATTGCCACCTTTTCTCTGGCACGCGTTCGACTTCGACGGGCCACATCCTGCATTCTGGAATCAAGAAAATCAGCGATTTTGGAGATGTACGCCGGATCATCTGATCCGGTTATAGGGTACTCTTCTCCAAATATTTTAACAACGACCTTATTTTCAACCGACGGGCTAGACAAAGCTCCCATCCAGTCACAACAAGTTGTATTATTCTATCCCACTATCGTTTAATGTCTTATACCAATATATTAGAACCGTGTCAAGAAAAATCTCAGAGTCCGCTTTTCTCGAGCTCTTCGATCCGGCCCAGAACCGATACCAGTTTGCTCCGGATCACATCCGCCTGATCGTTCTGGCTCAATTTCATGCTGTCAAGATCCTGTTGCAGTTGGCCAAGTTGCGACCTGAGCGAAGCGTTTTCGTCTTTCAGAGACGCGTTGTCCCGCTTGAGGCTTTCGAGCCGGTCCAGGACTTGCGAAACTTTCTTATCCAGCAGTTCAAGCCTATCCGACATAACTATTTATCCCTGACTTCAGCATTAAATTTCTTGCGAAGTGCGGCCACTATTTTTGACTGCATCTGGTCGACCTCTTCACTGGAGAGGCTGCGTTCCGTTGAGCGGTAGGTTATCGCTACGCCCACAGATTTTTTGCCTTTGGTAATCTGCTTGCCCGCATAGAGATCAAAAATAGTCGTGGATTCGGCCAGCTCACCGGCCATATCTTCTATCAGATCCACTATCTGGCCAACTCGAACCGACTCGTCTACGACCAGAGCGAGGTCGCGAGGAGCAGCCGGATAAACCGGCAGCGACTTGAACTCGGCGAGCTCACCGCTCTCTGCAAACAGCGGGGCCATTTTCAACTGAGCCAAGTAAACGGGTTGCTTTACATCTGCTTTCTTGGCGATCCCGGGCGCGACCTGCCCTATACTCCCAACTACATCCCCGTTGAACTTCAGAGAAAATGATAAGTCGGCTTGAAGGTAATTAACCTCGGCCGGATCGAATTCGAATCGGGACCAGTGGAAATGCCGGGTCAATCTATTCAACGCGCCCGAAAGATCGTAGAAATCAAGGGCTCGCGGCTTTTCGCGCCAGTTGGCGGAGGTCTGCCCCGTGACCGCCAATAGCAAACGGTCTTCTTCGATCCAGTCCCCGTTCGTATCGGCCGGGAAATAGGCCTTGCCGATTTCGAAGAATCTCAGGTCAAGATTGCGATGCGAGAGATTGTGGCCGATCGAAGTCAGGGTCGTCTGAGCCAGATCGTTGCGCATGATGTCGAGATCCTCAGACACCGGGCTGATAATCTTTATTTGCGGGAGGCCGGGGTTGAGCAACTCGGCCAGCCTACTGTCGGACAAACCGTGCCCCATGATCTCATCAAAGCCGGCTCCGGTCAGGACCGTGCGAACCTCGTCCTCAAACCGGTCGCCCTTGTGATCCGGAGTATAGAGAGAGCCTATGTTGTCGGTAGAGTCGGGGATGCTCTCGTATCCTTCAATGCGCGCGACCTCTTCTATCAGGTCTATTTCGCGCGAAATGTCGGGGCGGAAAGTAGGCACCGTAACCTTGATGGGGTCGTCGCCTGAGACTGCGAATTCAAGATCCTTGAAGACTTGTATCATTCGCTCAGTTGGCACTTCTACGCCCATGATATCGTTGCAGCGTTTCGGCCGCAATTCCACGGTCAAAGGTTCGATCTTGTGAGGGTAGCAGTCGACGATACCTTCCGAAACCTCTCCCCCGCACAATTCCGCGAACAATTGGCAGACGCGAGCCGAGGCTTCCGGCAAATCGTTGGGGTCGACCCCTTTTTCAAAACGGGTCGAGGCTTCCGAGTCCATCCCCATCTGTTTGCGACTGCGGCGTATTACTCGCGGATTGAAGCAGGCCACCTCGAGGAGAATATTGCGGGTGTCATCGTCAACTTCGGAGTCGCTGCCCCCCATGATACCGGCTGCGGCTTTGGCCTCTTTGCCGTTGGTTATGAGCAGAACTTCTGGCGTCAACTTGTGCTCTTCGCCGTCGAGAGTTACCAATTCCTCTCCCTCGGTTGCTCGGCGGACAAGAACTTCACGGGAGCCAAAACGGTCGAGGTCAAAGGCGTGAACCGGATGTCCCGTCTCCAGCATGACGTAGTTGGAGACGTCGACCACGTTCGAGATCGGTCGCATGCCGCAGGCAATGAGCTTCTCCTGCATCCACCACGGAGAGGGTCCGATTTTAATGTTTCTTATAATTCGGGCGGTGAATCGGGGACAGGCCTCAGCGTCGTCGATCGTCACTCTAATAACATCGGAGGCTTTCTCGGAAGTCGTTTTAACTTCAACGTGAGGGTATTTGACTTTTGAGGAAGCCAGGGCGGCCAGATCGCGAGCGATGCCGACAGCCGACATCGAGTCGGCGCGGTTGGGGGTCAGCTCGAACCCCATAATGTAATCGTCGAGTTCAAGATGCTCGATCAGGGGCGTTCCGGGTACTGCTTCAGCGGCCAGAACGAGAATGCCGGTGTGATCCTCGGAGAGGCCCAACTCGTCCTCGGCACAGATCATCCCACGTGATTCGACACCTCTTATCTTAGCCTTTTTGATTTTGATACCGCCAGCCAGTTCAGCGCCTTCAAGCGCCACAGCAACCTTCTGTCCAACCGCGACATTGGGCGCTCCGCAGACGAGGTCGAGCGCTCCCGAACCGGTGGTCACGCTGGCCTTCCTTATCTTGTCGGCGCCGGCGATAGGCTGGACGTCGGTGACTTCGCCGACAACAACCTTATCAAGGTACTGGCCCATGAAGTCAATTTCTTCACAGGCGGTGCCGCACAGCGTAAGCCGGTCGGCCATCTCTTCAACTGACCAGTCCAGTCCGGTCAGTGCTCTGAGCCA
>JAAERE010000080.1 GCA_024230675.1 bacterium
TAGCGGGTCTTCCTCACGCACCGGTTTGATCTCCCGGACTGCGATCTCTCCGCCCAGTTCTGCAATCATTCGCTCGGTGTGATCGCGAGTGACCACAGGCTCTTGAACCGTGACAGAACATTGAGAAGCCAGTCCGGCCAGGAGCAACGACGACTTCACCTGAGCCGAAGGCACCGGCAGGCGATACTCGAACGGCAGCAGCTTGCGACCGCTGATCTTGAGCGGCAGGTGTCCCTCTTTGTCGAAAAGCTCCGCCCCCATTTCAGTGAGCGGATCAACAATTCGTTTCATGGGGCGTTCGGACAGGGAGTCGTCCCCGGCAATGATCACTTCTACCTTCAGTCCGGAGGCCAAACCTGAGAGAAGGCGCGCCGTGGTTCCTGAATTGCCACAGTCAATGATAGTCTCGGGCTCAACGCCCGGATTGTCGGGAGGCGTCAAAGTCATTGAACCGTCGTCGCCTTTTTCTACGGTTACCCCAAACTTGCGGGCGGCCTCCAAAGACGCGCGGCAATCGGAGCCCTGAGGGAAGCCGACTATCTGAACCGGATTATCGCATACGATGGACAGGAGTGCCGCTCGGTGAGCAATCGACTTGTCGCCGGGCACTCTGATCACTCCGCCGATATCCTTGGTCGGCTGTATTTCCTTCTTCACGGAAGCGTCCTGTCTATCACCGGCGCCATCTGGCGCATGACCTTCATAAGTCCCTCAAAATCTTCCGGGCTGATTGCCTGAGCGGCATCCGAAAGCGCTTTCGACGGCTCGTGGTGCACTTCGATAAGGAGACCATCGGCCCCGGCCGCCAGCGCCGCCCGCGAGAGGGGCATCACCCGGTCTCGCGAACCGGTCCCGTGACTGGGATCAGCGATAATTGGCAAATGACTGTACTTCTTCACAAACGGGACGGCCGAAAGGTCCAGAACATTGTGGCTGTGATTGCTGGCGCTTCGCACGCCGCGCTCGCAAAGAATAACGTTCTCGTTTCCTTCTGCCATAACGTATTCCGCGGCCATTAGGAGCTCATCCAGCGTGGCCGAGATTCCTCGTTTGAGCAGGACCGGTTTGTCCGCCCGACCCGCCTTTTTCAGAAGGGAGTAATTCTGCATATTGCGGGCGCCGATCTGAACGATGTCCGTGTAAGAGGCCACCATATCCAGGGTCTCCGTGTCCATCGCCTCGGTGACAATGACAAGGCCGAACTTCTCACGGACTTCCGCCAGAATCTCCAGTCCCTTTTCTCCTAACCCCTGGAAGCTGTAAGGTGAGGTTCGCGGCTTGAAAGCACCGCCTCGGAATATCTTCGCACCCGAGGCCGCGACCTTTTCCGCAATCGTCAGACACTGGTCGCGGTTCTCAACCGAGCACGGCCCGGCCATAACGGCGAATTCGCGACCGCCGATCGAGGCGTTGCCGACGGTCACTATCGTATCCTCCGGCTTGTGTTCCCGGCTGACCAGCTTATAGGAGGGCGTTATGCGCAGAATGTCGCGAACACCCTTGAGCGTCAGGATGCGATCCGAGTCCACCTGTCCATCGTTTCCAGTGACGCCGATAGCTGTGCGCTGAGTACCCTCCATGGGGTGAGCCTTCAGTCCCATCTTCTGTATTTCCTCACACACCCTGGCTACAAGTTCCGGGGTGGCGTTGCGTTCCATCACTACGAGCACTTCCGACTCCTGTGGGGCGCCTTCAACCTACATCTCCTTCGGGGCCTTTAGCCCGAGCAAATGGAGCCCCTCGTTTATAATCATCTGCACCGATTTCACCAGCGCCATGCGAGCGGCCGTCAGCGGGGCGTTATCGGATATTATCTTGTCAATGTTCCCGTCGGCGTCCTTGCGTTGATATACTTTGTTGAACGCCCCGGCCAGCCTGAGCAGATGAGCCGTTATGAAGTACGGCTCGTATTGTTCGCCGGAGTCGGCGATCACCCTGGGGAAATCGGCCAGCAATTCGATAACTCGCTGCTCCTCGTCCCCGGACAAAAGCTTGAAGTCAACGTCCGGAGATACATCCTGACCGTAGCGGCGCTGAAGGGAGCACAGCCGCGCGTGCGTGTACTGCAAGTAAGGTCCGGTCTCGCCTTCGAAAGTCAGAATCTCTTCCCAACGGAAATCGACGTCCCGCGTGCGTCTTACCGACAACTGCGAGAATATCACGGCCCCGATGCCTATCATGTGCGAGGTGGCTTCTGCGTCTGCCAAATCGGGGTTCTTTTCCGCTATTTTTGTTCGGGCCAGGTCGGTGGCCTCTGAAATCACATCCTCGAGGAGCACGGTATTACCGCCCCGCGTGGACATAGTCTTGCCGGCAAAACGGACCCATCCGAAATCCACATGTTTCACTCTGCTGGTCATGCGCTTGTCCGCCGGTATTCGTTCCGCTTCCTCAAGCATCGCAATTACTTCCAGACACTGCTTGAAGTGATCCGACTGGGCCGTATTGACCACATACAGCGATTTGTTGAACTCCGGGTATTTTCCCCAGCGGTAAATAAGCCCGGCCAGATCACGAGTAGCGTACAAGGTAGCCCCGTCCCCCTTCTTGAGGAGAACCGGTGGAAGCTGCTCGTCTTCGAGGTGCACTACCAGCGCACCCTGTGAGATTGATGTCAACCCGGCGCGCTTCATCCGTTCGATGGCGGGTTCCATCTTGTCGTTTAGGTCAGACTCACTGCAAACCCAGTCGAACTTGACCCCCAGCAGATCGTACACTCGCTGCATTTCGGCGTTGGAAATGTCCTTGAAAGCCTCCCAGAGCTTGACCGCCTCTGCTTCTCCTGCCTCAAGTTGTTGGAACGCCTCCCTGGATTGGTCATCCAGCGTGGTATCCTTCTCCGCTTCGACGTGGTACCGGACGTATAGGGTCAGAAGATTCTTGACGGCGTTGCCGGTCAGGGTCGTATTGTCTCCCCATTTGCGATAGGCCACAATCATCTTTCCGAACTGCGTACCCCAATCGCCGGGATAATTGATACCTACGGCATCATAGCCAAGCTTGCGATAGATCTTCCGCAGCGAGTTGCCTATAATCGTCGACCGGAGATGCCCCATCCCAAAAGGCTTGGCAATATTGGGCGATGAGTACTCTACCAGGTTGGTGAGCCCCCTCCCCTCATCGCTGTCGCCGTAATGAGAGCCCTTCGTAAGGACCTCGGAAACGACGCCCTCGGATTGCTTCACCGGGTCAATGCGAGCGTTAAGAAAGCCTGCGACAGCCTCCGAAGTTCCATTCGCCCACGCGGTGGCGGCAGCGACCTTAGCCGCGATTTCAGGCGGCTTTTCCTTTAACAGGCGTACATAGCGAAACACGGGAAACGCAAAGCGGCCCATGCTGGGGTCCTTGGGCTTTGCGAGACCCTCATAGATGACATCCCCCGCAAACACTTCGGCCTCGCCAACTTCCGCGAAGATATCAGGATACGCCTCACGGAAAGCTTGGGCCGTGGCCGTAGCGAACTCGTTTTTGTATTTATCTTTTGTCATACTCAGAGTCGTCGTTAATCGTAATTCGAGGGCGTAATATCTGATAATAGCCGGAGAATCGCAATAATATTATGCCGAGGAGTCAGAGCTGGACATCTCGAGGCACATAATAGCCGGGGCCGTCGGAATTCCGCCTCTCGATTCTTCCAAAGAACCAGAAATAGGAAAGCGATGAGAGCAGGTACAAGCCGGACGCGATATTCAGCACTACGGTGTACCCGTAATGTTCAATGAGGCTGCCGCCGATCGCCACGGAGACCATCCAGGACGAGGTCCAGGAAACGCTGAGGAGGGCGTTTACAAGCCCCTGCTCCTTCTTTTCGGACAATTCCATCCCGAAATTCGTGCTGATCGGAACCCCGAGGTTCATAAGGCCACCCCGAATAACAAACGCCGGTACCACCAGCAGAAGTACCGAGCTGTACGCCAGGGTCAGCATAAACGGAATCGAAGCCAGTTGTGTGATCACGATCGTTCTGACGAGCCCCAGCCGCCGCGTCAGGAGCGGCCCACACAGCGTTCCCACCAGCATTCCGAACGACAGGAGAATGAAATAGAGCCCGATCTTGTCCGGCGGCAGGAAAAAGCGATCCCGGAAATACAGGTTCATAAAAGGAATTATCAGGCCGGCACCGGTACCGATCAAGAAATTGACGAACGTAATCTTGAAGTAGAAAGAGCCCCGGCGTCTGAATTGCTCGAGATTGAGTGTTATGCGGTTCTCCTCACTGGAAGGCGCGGAGGCCTTGACAACCCCGAACGGAATCAGCGCCATCAGACCGATCGCAATTGCGACGAAAAGCGTATACTGATAGCCGGCAATCATATCCCCGGTTCGCTCCCCGATAATCGTCACCAGGTGGCCGGCTCCCCACGAGCCGATTATCCCGGCGAGAAGGTGCATTCCGAACGAGAACGAGAATAGGTGCGTGCGTTCAGTGCGCGTGGAGTTTCGCATATAGAACGGCCCCGAAGCTATCCTGAAAAAGGCGAAAGACATTCCGGTCAGCACGGCGGAACCCAACAGGAGGCTCGTCTGCTGGAAGGTCGTCTGACCAAAGGAGAACAAGGCGAAAAACACGCATGCCACGAGCAACAAGGGTTTGAGACGAATGCGGCTCAGGATCATAGCGGCCGGGATCGCGATCACGGTCATCCCCACCGCCCGGCACGAGTTGACTATGCCGATCTGGCTTTCGACAAATCCCAGCTCCTTCAAGTATAGATTGAACAGAAGATTGAAAACGCTGAAATTAACGCCGATCAGAAACGAGCCGATCAAGTAGAGCCTTGCATTCCTGGAGAACAACCTGACGCTGGAGCGGTACTCGCCGAGGCCTTCGGTGAGCCGGGCCCATAGACCGGTCTCAGGTGCTTTTTGTTCGGGTGGGCGTATCTCGGTGGCCATTCAGTCGGTCCCGCCGCTCAGTGTACGCATTCCAGGAAGTTCTGCAGCATCTTCATTCCGTCCGGCGTAAGAATCGATTCTGGATGGAATTGCAGGCCGTATACGTCGTGCGAGCGATGGCGAAGCCCCATAACGACGCCGTCCTCGGTACGAGCCGTGATTTCGATCTCCTCCGGCAACGAGTCAGGATCTACCGTTAGCGAATGATAGCGGGTCGCCTCAAAGGGAGACTGGATACCCTGGAACAACCGTGAACCATCGTGCGAAACCATCGACGTCTTCCCGTGCATCACCGAAGGCGCGTAGTCGATTCGCCCTCCGAAAACCTGCGCAATCGCCTGATGACCAAGACAGACCCCTAACACCGGCAGCTTACCTGACACCTCCCGGATCAAGTCGTTCATCACTCCCGAGCTTTCCGGCCGCCCCGGCCCGGGCGAGAGAACGATCCCTTCGGGCTGCATCTCAAGGACCCGATGGACGGACAGCTCGTCGTTGCGCACAACTTCCAGCTCGGCCCCAAGACTTTCAAGGTATTGGACCAGATTGTAAGTAAAGGAATCGTAATTGTCGAGCATAAGGATCATCGGTCTGACCTGCCCCGGCCTTTATTGGATCGGTCGCTAGCGGAAGTCGTAGGTGCCTTGCATCACGTACCGGACAGCCCCGGAAATCTCGATAATATCGGTATCCGCTTTCCAATCAACTTTGAGCGAACCGGCCTTGAAAACTACCTCGCATTTGCGATCGGCGAGCCCCATCATCACCAGGGTGGCAACCGCGGCCGCCGCTCCAGTGCCGCAGGAGTCGGTGGCTCCCACGCCTCTCTCCCACTCGGCAAGTTCGATTCGTTTGGACGTATCCGCTCTCACGAATTCGACGTTCGCACCGTTCGGAAACGGTCGTGCATTTTCGATCTCCGCCCCAAGTGCCGGCCAGTCGAAGTCGAAACTGTCGACCAGGAGCACCACGTGGGGGTTGCCAATCGCCACACACGTCATTGGCAGCTCAACTGAACCTACTTTCAGCGGGCTGTTGATGACAAACCGCCGGCGGGTACGTACGGGGATTCTAGAGGTTTCAAACTCCGGCTGTCCGAGCTCCGTCCTGACAATATGGCCGCCGGCTATTTCTCTGGTAAGGTTGACCGTATCCACCGAAGTCCCGGTTTCGATCTTCACCTGACGGGCCTTTTTCCGACGGCCGTTCAGGTAGACCGCCGCGATCCTCAGGCCGTTGCCGGATTTCTCCGCCCAACCGCCGTCGGCGTTGTAGATATCAACCTTGCAGTCAGCCTTATCGCTGGAACTGAGGCAGGCAAGACCGTCAGCGCCTACCCCGGTGTGCCGATCGCACATCATACTTGCCAGTCGAGACAGCCGCCTGGTCGATATCTCTGTCTTGCGCCGGTCAAGGACAATGAAGTCGTTGCCGAGAGCGTGGTATTTCGAGAACTTTATCTTCATGAAGTTCCTATAAAGCACAGGCACCGATTTCGGGCAAGAAAAAACCCGCCGGGGCGGGTCCTTTCGCGGCGTTTGCCCTCTATACCTGCAAACAGTTTTAGGCGTTGTCTTTGAAGAGCTTCGCCAAACGGCCGATTCCTTCCACGATTGTCTCATGCGTACAATTGGAGAAGTTCAGGCGCAGCGTGTTATCGCCGCCGCCGTTGGGGAAAAACGGACCGCCCGGGACATAGGCAACCTTCAGAGCGATAGCTTTGTCAAACAGCGCCTTCGCAGACATGTGTTCGGGGAGCTCCACCCAGAGGAACAGTCCGCCCTCGGGGCGCGTCCACTTGACGCCTTCCGGGAAAGTCTCATCCATCGTTTTCAGCATCAGGTTTCGTTTGGCGCCGTAGTCGGCCTTGATTCTTTCGATGTGCGGTTCGGCCAGTCCCTGATTCATGAACTCGTACACCATGAGCTGAGTGAAGGTACTGGTATGGAGATCCGTACATTGCTTGACTTTCTCGAACTGCCGGATCACACTGTCGGGACCGTTCATCCAACCGATGCGCAGGCCGGGAGCGATTGTCTTCGAAACCGTCCGCAACGCGATGACTTCGTCGCCGCCGAACGACTTCAGCGTGGGCAGCCTGTCTCCCTTGAACCGAATATCGCTGTAAGGGTTATCATCGACTACCGGGATATCGTGGGCCGCAGCCAGCTCGACCAACTGTTTGCGACGTTCCTCGGACATGGTCACGCCGGTTGGATTCTGGAAGTTTGAGACCGAGTAGATCAGCTTGGGGTTGTACTTCCTTATCGTAGCCTCGACCTCATCTATGATCATGCCGTCGTTGTCCATCGGCACAGTGGCGTACCTGGCCCGGTAATAGTTGAAAGCCTGAAGAGCGCCCAGATAGGTCGGATTTTCAGTAAGAATATAATCTCCCGGATCAATAAAAGCGCGGGCCAGCAGCTCTATACCCTGCTGGGACCCGGATGTGACGAGGATGTTCTCCATCTTCGATGGCGTCCCCCGTTCCGAGGCTCGCTTTGCGAGCAATTCCCTGAGCAAAGGGACACCGCGTGAGAGTGAGTACTGTAGAGGGACATCGCCGTGCTTTTCGATAACCTCGGCGGCGATTCGTTTCAGATCCTCTTTGGGAAACATCTCCGGAGCCGGGAGCCCCCCTGCAAATGAAATAACGCCGGGCTGAGACGAGAACTTGAGAATCTCTCTGATAATCGAGGTCTCAAGAGACAGGACGTGCGGAGCGAATTTCCACTTTTCAGGATTGACCTTCTGTTGCATTCCGACCAGCATAACTGATCCTTTCTCTATCGTACGACCCGACTCGAGCGGCGGTCCCTCCGCCTCACCAAGCCGGTACTAGCCATAATATGTCGTCGAAGTATACAAGAACCGGAGTCAAAAGACAACCTGCCCCCGGATTATTATTTCTATGCGGCCGCTTGTCTTCGAGGTCAAATATCTTTGACAAAAGTCGAGGCTCCTGCGTAATTGTAATATGCCCTGCACCGATGTCACAGAAAATCTCAGGCTCTCACTTGACTCGGAGGAACGCCTCAAAGATTACGAACTTAGTAAACAAACTTGCGGCGGGGCCGTGGCGGGGCGCGGGCTCATCCGAAAATGGGTCAAGCACAAGAACATCGATCAGATACTGAAACTGACCGCGGTCGAAGTCCTGGCCGGTTCCGACCTGCGGTCCGGCACGGATGAGTATTTGCACCTGAAGCATCTGTTTTCCCTGCAAGGGGCGCTGGGAGCTTTTGTGGGCACCGGCAGTCAGAGCGACGGGTTTCTCTCGATCGAATCGGTGGACTACGGACTGGAGGGTGTCGAGATTCGCGCCCGCATCGACCTCAAACTCCTGACCGACCGCATCCAAGCCTGCGGGCTGTGCGGCAATTGCTCCGGAACAACCGAGCCGTAAACGGGCACATTCGAACCGGCGCGACCGGACCGGTCAGATTAAAATACTCTTGATTTCTCCCTTCAACATTCACATATTTCGTGCATTCAGGCACCCGAAGGTACGCGATACACAAGCTGCCGACAGGCAGTTCCAAGATCCGAACAGCGATTTGTCCCAGCTCGATTACGATTATAGACCTGGTATCCATAACTGAGGGAGATCTTGCCATGTCGAAGAGTAAGCGATCTATCCTGTATTATCTGCTGACATCAACCATCATCCTGACATCGGTCGCCGGCGGCTCGGCAGTTGGAGGTACCCTGAAGGGTCTTGTCCTTGACCACAGCGGCGGCGAGCCCTTATTCGGCGCTACCGTCACGGTGCACCCAACCGGCCCCACGGGTAAGGTCACGGGCACGGCCACTGATGAAGATGGCAGCTACGAACTGAAAAACGTGTCCCCCGGAACCTATCGTGTGACGGTATCTTTCGTGGGCTTCACGACCGAGAGAATCGAAGAACTCGTTATTAGGGAGGACGGCGAGGAAATGCTCGACGCCGCCCTTATTCCTCGGGCAATCAACCTCAATTCCATATCGGTCACAGCCTCGCGCCGTCCGGAGAAAGTGGTCGACGCCCCGGCTTCCGTCAGCGTGGTCGAATCTGAAGACATTCAATCTCGAACCACTCTGACGCCAACCGAACATCTGAAGGGTATCCCGGCTGTTGACGTTGCCACCACCGGTCTAAACCAATCCAACGTGGTCGTTCGCGGCTTTAACAATATATTCTCCGGGAGTCTGCTCGCCCTGACCGACAATCGCATCGCCAGGGTTCCCTCCCTGCGTTTCAACGCCTACAATTTTATTCCGACCACAAACGATGATATCGAGCGTATCGAAGTCGTCTCGGGGCCGGGATCGGCACTATACGGTCCAAACTCAGCCTCCGGCGTAATGCATATTGTCACCAAGTCACCGTTTGGCTCCGAGGGAACCAGCATCAGCGTGGGCGGAGGGGAGCGCGACCTGGCGTTGGGGTCGTTCCGACACGCAGGCAATTACAACAACCGCATCGGCTTCAAACTTTCGGGGCAATACTATCGGGGGACGGACTGGAATTCATCAGACCCGGCCGAGCCGGACACCATAGCACAGTACCGCCTCTCTGCCTCGGGACCGGATACGATCA
Organism: bacterium; assembly: GCA_024230675.1. Taxonomy (GTDB): domain Bacteria; phylum Zixibacteria; class MSB-5A5; order GN15; family FEB-12; genus JAAERE01. The sequence goes on from JAAERE010000080.1 coordinate 9,476, forward strand.
GCGCTCCCGTTGCCAACTTGAGAGATTTCGACATCAAAAAACTCGCGGCCGATGCGCGCGTTGATTTCCTGATACACGATCATTTATCCCTTATTGTCAACACCGGCTTCAACCAGGGCAGCAGTATCGAGCTGACCGGTCTTGGTGCGGCCCAGGCGATTGACTGGCAATACATGTTTTACCAGGCGCGCCTCAAGTACAAGGACCTGTTCATACAGGGCTTCGTGAATACCAGCGATGCCGGCGATACATATCTTCTGCAAACCGGTCAGATGATCGTCGACAAGTCCAGGCTCTGGGTTGCACAGATTCAGCACAGCTATGCGCCTGACGACAAGTGGCAGTTCACATATGGTATCGACGCCCTGTTCACGCGACCCAGTACCGAGGCCACAATCAACGGTCGCAATGAGCAAAACGACGACATCGATGAGATCGGTGCCTACGTGCAGGCAGAGACACGCATCACCGAACAGCTGCGACTGGTCGGGGCCGCGCGTCTGGACGACAACAACCGGCTGAAGGACATGGTCTTCTCCCCCCGTGCAGCGATGGTCTATCAACCGCACGAGAATCATAACCTTCGCTTTACTTACAACCGCGCCTACAGCACTCCTGATAACAATAACCTGTACCTGGATATTCTGCAGAAGGCGGACGTCTATGGTCTGGGCCAGAATTTCGGAGCCCCGTTTGCAGTCGACCTGCGCGTCCAGGGCGTCCCGCAAACGGGCTTCCATTGGAGGATGGGCGACGAAGGCCCCGCGTTCCGTTCGACTTTCGCACCTCTTGATCCTCTTCGCGACCTGACTTCCTCCGACTACATCGAGTTCAACGATCCGATTTTTACTAACGTGATGTGGGGGATCGGACGCGGCGCTGTTTTGGCGGGAGTTCCCTTAAGCCTTCAACCGGCGGTCGCGTCGGTAGTACCTTCGACGGTTAGCGGGGTCGAGAATTTCCTCCGTACTCTGGACCCGGATACCCAGGATTTCGTGGTAACGACCAACGAGGACATCGCCGACATTGAGCGTTTGAAACCGACTATTACACAGACTTTCGAACTCGGTTATAAGGGCGTGATCAACAACCGGTGGCAGTTCTCCGTTGATGCCTATCGCACCAACAAATTTGACTTCATCGGCCCGCTGACGGTTGAGACTCCGAACGTGTTTCTTGACCCGGCCACGCTCCAGACTTACCTGGCAACGGAGATCACGCAGAACTACATGAACGCCGATCCGGCGACACAGGCAGCTCTGGGAGCGCTTGATCAGAATAGCAATGGCCCTATTGACGAGCTTGTTGCCATGTTCGTGACCACTTCCGCCGGCATCCCGTTCGGTACGGCAACTCCGGAGGAGATTCTCGATCCCGAGGCGGTGCTGGTTACCTATCGCAATTTCGGGGACATCAGCTTCTACGGCACCGATCTGGCTCTGGCCTATCACCTGACGCGCAATTGGAACGTTGGGGCAACTTACTCATACATCTCGAAGAACTTTTTCGAGAAGGACGCGGGCCAGGTGCACGATATCAATCTGAACTCGCCGCGTCACAAGTTTGGTGTGACCGCGCAGTTCACGCATCAGGATCATGCTCTGAACATACAGGGCCGGTTCCGTTTTGTGGATGCGTTTGATATGGACAGCCCGTTCTACGGCTCGCAGGTACATTCTTACCGCGTGCTTGACCTGAACGCGGGTGCGGATATAGTCTCGGGGCTTCGCTTCTCCCTGACGATTCAGAACCTTCTGGACGAGAAGCACGTGGAGTTCGTGGGGGCCCCTGAGATCGGCCGCCTGACGGTGGCACGCTTGACGCAGACGTTCTGATAGGTTGTTTGACATATCCGTTTGACTTGTACAACAGGGCCGGCAACATTGTCGGTCCTGTGCCGCTCTGCGAGTTTCTTGAGTTAGACATACGGCTGGCTTTCCATTGGCGCGGTTTTCTGGGGTGGGGCCAAGTGAACCTTTTTCGACGCATATTCTTCATACGACGGCCAGGTCAACCTCCGCCACGGAGGCTACTCTTACTTAGCCCATGGGTCCTGTTCTCCCTGTTGGCTTTAGCTGTGTTCTTGATTCTCATGTGGCTTGAACGCACTTCCCCAGAGTCGTGGGGGAACTACATCGTCGAGGCGTGGGGCCTGTTCTACGATATAGTCCTTTTTGGCGTCATACTTAGCCTATACAATGCTTGGCGTGAGCGCCGAGTGCAGATCAGAGAATATGAGGACCAATTGACAGATTTCCTTTTCTGGACTGGGGAGGAAGGTGTTTACCGGAAAGCAGGTATCATCAGAAGACTGAATGGGAGGTGGGCAAGACTTCCGAGCCTCAAGAACGTGTATTTAAGGGATGCAAGTCTACGTTGGGCTGACTTCAGTCACACCGATCTTAGAGGAGCGGAGTTTAGTGGTGCTGATCTCCGCGGTACTGACTTCTGGCACGCAGATCTCGCCGGTGCTAACCTCGCAGACTCCGATCTGCGCGGAGCGGAGTTCTTTCACGCAAACCTCCATCGAGTGAATTTCAGGGGAGCCAGCCTCGGGGGCGGTAACGACATGCGGCAACCAGAATCGAAACGCATAGAGACGAGAGCACTAGACTCAGATAAGCCCGGGCTTTGCAGCACAGATTTCACCAGCGCCGAACATCTCACTTGGAAACAATTGAAACAGGCGAATGAATGGGACCAGGCTGCCAGCTACCCCGACAACGTCATAGCAGAAGCCAAAGCCGATGGGGTGATCTTGGAAAACAAAAAGGAATAGACAACTTGAAAGTACACTTCCTTGAACCTTTGGATGATGAGGCCGCGCGGGTGTTTGCCGAA
>JAAERE010000081.1 GCA_024230675.1 bacterium
CGACCTACAGAACATGGCAGGTTTGAAGACAAACCTTCCCTACAAGAGCACCCCTCCGTCTCCCAAGCACCCCACCGTCTCTCCCAAGCACCCCACCGTCACCCCTGCGAAGGCAGGGGCCCATCCTAATAGTGGATTCCTGCCTCCGCAGGAAAGATGGGCTGAGGCCCGTCGGACTCTCAGAGCCCTGGGTCCCCTCTTCCGAGGGGATGACTCATGGGGAGGAGTGAGTCTGGGAAGGAAATGGCGCATAGAGGGGATGAGTTACGGACGGATGACTCACGGGAGCTGGAAAGACGGGTTGGGGCTCCTGAGAGGCCGACCGAAAATGGTGGGCTACCAAAGGCTACTCATGATGGCAGGATCACAAGGATCCTGCCCTGCAAGCTATTTGGATTCGCCGCCTGAGTCTTTCGGCTTGTCAGAGTCTTCCGGCGGATTGACAACTTCGTCGGGGACGGTGTATTTGGGAGTGAAAATGCCCAGATAACGCTGGTACCACTTCCATTTCTTCTTTTCCTGCTTGTACCACTTCTTGACCTCTTTCTCCTGCCTGTGGGAAACCGCGTCGTATTCCTCGATCCGTAGAATAAGGATCTCTATCGACTCCCGCTTCTCCAGCGCCGAGCGAAGGTTGTCGTAGTCTTTGAAGTTGAAAACAGTCTGGACCATCGGCTCGAAAAAGACCATCGTCTGCGAACCGATGAAGTTGAGCGGCTTGACCGATTCCAGAAACAGAATCGCCGGGACCGACATGCCTTTGTCGACTACCTTGCGGGCCAGCTTGTCGAGGACAGCTTCCTGTTCCTCCGGGAGCAGACCTTTCCCATCGCCGGGAAGGTCCATGCCGCCTTTGAGAAATCCGCCGTGGCTCACGAGCGGGCCTCGTCAGTTGACTTATCGTTGATGGCCGCTTTGCTCTCCAGATGCTTCCCGCCGACGCGGGCTCTGACGAATGCGATAACTTCGTCCCGGTTGTTGTTAAACATAATGTACAGGCCTCGGAAGTTTTCCAGTCGGGAAGGCTCTTCAAAAGGTGACAGCAGAACGCCGTTCTTGTCGGCGTAGCAGCTTCGGTAAATCTTCCAGTCCTTATGAAGCGTCTGGGTAGTGGTCTTGACCATGATGCGGCGATCACTGAGACGATACGAGGTCGGCCAGTAGAATTTCGCCAGCGCACCAAACACGACCACCATGCTGAACACGGCAAAAAGAGGCGATTGCATGATATACTGGACAGTAATGCCCACCACAAGAATCAGAACCGACACGGCGGCCGACACCAGCGGTTTGCGCTTTACGGGATGGCAGGTCCAGGCGATAGTCTCGCCCTCGTCGATCTCTTCGGAAACGGCGCCTTCGGCGTCCGGAATGTCTTTTTCGCCGGTCATCTTGGACTGACTACTCGTCTACCTTGCGATAGCGCTCTTTCTTGACGGTTTCGATCATCTTGAGAAGCTCGTTGGGATCAAACAACTTCTTCTCGACCAGCAGCCGCACAAGGGCTTCCTGCGCGAGGTTATTGGACAGGGCAAGATCTTCGAAAGTAATCTCCCGTTCCTCGCCGTTGACGATCATTTTAAGGGCAACTCTCTTTTCAGTCATTGTACGCTCCCATCGATTAGTGCCGGTCCGCAATTACGCTTGTCCGGCGGAAGGCGTCAGCCCTCAGGGGTTTCTTCGGGCGCCGGAGCTCCGGTCTCGGCTCCGCCGAGATATTCCGCCCCTCCGTCCACGATCCGATACAGTGGAAGTTCCACGTTCTCGCGATGGCCGCCGAAAGTGACCTCCGCCGCCGCGCCCTGGTATTTGCTTATACGCCCGAGCCGATCAACAAGGTCCTCACGACTGGACGCTCCCTCAGAAACCGCCAAAGCGATCACCCTCACGGCATCATAGCCAAGCGAAGCCAGGCGTCGCGGCCGGGTTCCAAAGCGGAGGTCGTAAGCGGCGGCAAATCTCAGAAATTCTTCGCTCATCTGTTCCTGAAGGAAGGGCGAAGGGAAAACGGCCTGCTTGGTGATATTGTCACCGAGCCGATACACGGCCTGGTCGCCCCAACCGTCGGTCCCGAGATAAAAGGCGTTCAGATTGTAGAAATTTATCTGCGGCAACAGCAGCCTCAGCTGTTGCGGCGTGCCGGGAAGAAACAGACAATCGATATAGGCCGGTATACCGTCTGCGTCCAGCGTGTCCCCCCTCTCGTTAACGAAAAACGCGGAGTCGGGATGAACGCCAAGCAACATCGCCTTTACGTCCTGAACGTAATCGCCAAAATCTTTGTCCCGCGTGCGATAGTACTCAATTGCAACAACCGTTCCACCAAGCTGCTTGAAGCGGTCGGCAAAAGCTCGCGCGGTGCGCAGGTGATCCGTGCTGGTCGAGGTAATGATCGCGGCCGAATCGGCGCCGCGATTGAGAACGGCGTACTCAGCCATTTGGATGCCCTGAAGCTCTATATTCGGTGAGAGCTGAAAGGCGCTTTCGCTGAGCAGGGTCAGGCCGGCCTGCGTGGCCGCCGGGGCGATCATCGGCAGATTGCCGCAATTGAGAACGGCCGAGGCCACAGCGGCCTCTTCGCTTGTCAAAGGACCTACTACCGCGTCGACCTGAGAATCAACCAGTTCTTTCATGATCCGGGCGGTGTTGATCGGATCGCCTTTGGTATCGTATGGAACCAGCTTGAGATTCCGACCCGTCTCCTGACGATAGGCCTCGGCGGCGATGATGGCGCCGTTGTGAATCTCCTCGCCAAACGTCTGCATCTCACCAGAGAACGGCAATACGACCGCCAGCTCAAGGTTCTGACCGAAAGCGCCGGTTGGCGCGGTCGTGCCGGTCGGCAGGTCGATAGTCTTATCGCAAAGGGCCATCAGTTCCTGAGCCGACTGATAGGCTTCGCGTCGGACCAGAGCCTCGGCCAGAGGTTCTATCAGGGCGCATCTGCGGGCCTGAGGAACGGCGGCAAAATCAGCCGCTCCAAGTTTGGCCGACTCGGCCCTTTCAACGGCGTTGACCAACGACCTTGTGACCAGATCCGAAAGCCGGGGCTCGTTGCTAAGGCCGTACGCCTCTATCCAACTTGCGACGGCCCGGTTCAACTGACCTTTGACGTAGTGTATGTTTCCGATGAAATACCTGGCGTGAGGTACGTACGGAGATGTGGAAAAACGACTCACAAAACTGCTGAACCCGGCCAGCGCCTTGGGGAAATCCCCGAAATGGAACTCAGCCCGCGCCCGGTTGAACACAAACAGATCGATGTTCCTGGAATTGGGGAAACGGCCGGCCAGCGTCTCGAACGTCCGGGACGCCTCGAGCCAGTTGCCTTCGCGAAGATACCGTTTGCCTTTGGCGTACTCGGAGACCACCTCGGGAGAATCATCGATTGACTCCCCCAGAGCCGGCACGAGCGCGACCGACCACAAGAACAGGAGCAGGACAGCGATCGACTTCAGGATACCCATTTACAGCGAGTACTTCCCAAAATCCTCAGGATTGATCTTCTTCAGACGTTCCCTCAGCGATTCCGGATCGGTAGGCATCGGAGGAGCCTCCGGCGTCTCGCTGCTTTGGGCGGAAGCATCAAACAGCTCGGCGTTGACGAGAATCTTTGCACCGGCTTTGAGGGCCAGAGCTATGGAATCCGAGGGCCGGGCGTCGATTTCAAAGTCATCGCCGTTGCGGTCCAGATGTACCACAGCAAAAAACGTCTGCTCCTTCAGCTCGGTGATCTCTACTCGATCAACGCGAGCGTCGAGCGACTCGATAACCCGTTTCATCAGGTCGTGGGTCAAAGGTCGTTTGGAGCCGACACCGGACAGCTCCATGGCAATAGCCCAGGCCTCGGCATGGCCTATCCAGATCGGCAGCACTTTGTCGAGATCTTCAGGCGACAGAATGACTACCGGAGTATTGGTGGTCATATCCAGCGCCAGACCCTCAAGCTTTACTTCCAGCATTTCCATACTAAGACGATTTCTTCACCACCCACAATTTGGCGTCGGCTGACACGCCGGGACCGATCTTGATGGGAATGGTGTACACGCCAAGCGCTTTGATGGGATCTTCGAGCACGATTGAACGCTTGTCAACCACAATGCCCTGTTTCTCCAAAAGCGTGGCCACATCCTGATTAGTGATAGAACCATAGAGCTTGTCTTCCTCGCCCACCAGGACCTCGGCGGAGAGTTCCGCTTTCTCTATTTTGTCCTTAATGAGTTCGGCGCCCCGACGGAGCTTTTTCTCACGAATCTCTTTCTGCTTGGCGATCTCGCCGATAGCCTTCAGATTCGCCTTGGTCGCGACGATCGCCAGGTTGCGTGGCAGCAGGTAATTGCGGCCGTACCCGTCCTTAACCTCGACCGTTTCTCCGGCCGTTCCAATATCCGGAACGTCCTCTCGCAGAATTAATTTCATCTTATACCTCTCAAATCAGTATACGCAACTAATCACTATTATTCAAGTTCATTGGACCTGCCGAAACTTTCCGCCAGTCGGCAAAACTGTCGACAAAGCCCAGCAGGACAGCCCCGAAATATCCGATCAATCCGCTCAGGGCGAACACGATGTAGAACATGACTTTGAACCAGAGCGGCACCGCCAGACGCGACAAGAAGTGCTCCAACAGCGACAGTCCCGTCACACAGTAAAAAAGCGACAGAGCTGCCAGCGCATTGATCCCCATGAGGTTCAGCGTTTCGCCGCCGAATTGCATCGCCAGGATGCCCACGATCATGACCGGGGTCAAACCGAAGGGCGCTTTCCAAAGACCAAATGGACGGAGTTCACCGGCCGCCACACTCCCGGGAGCACCCCGGTACAGCAGCCAGAGAAAACCGACGGAGAACTGGGTAACAACGTTCATTACAGTGCCGGTCGGAATTAGTTTTATCACAATGTCCATCATGCTTCTGGCTCTTTTTGCAGCCTCCTCGGCGACGTCCTCGTGATAACCGCTGGCAACCATTATCTCCTTCGCCTGGTCAGACATCTCGACAAGGCTGTCGCTGAAAGTCTGCATGAGCAAGGGCCACTGGGGCCCCCACATTATCAGACCTCCTGCGAGGGCTACCATCAACCCCCATAGGTACAGCTTCAACTGGCTCTTTTCGACCTTGGCGCGCCAGCCAATTATCAGGCCCGCCGCGACAAGCGCTATAAAATTGGCCTCCGCCATGAGCAGTTGTTGCGGATGGCAGGCGGCACCGCCGAGAGCTGCCGCTACGACGGCCGTGACCATCAGGAGGCGAACCCTCCCTTCGATCGCCGCGATCGCGACGCCCCGCACCACGAAGATACCGAGAAAATAAGCTAGTGCGATCGAGGCCGTGCCGAGCAGCAGATTGCTCGTCCACATGGGCACTCCATAGTTCAGCAGCGGGAAGGCGACCATAGCCGCCAGTACCGGCCAGACAGCGGAGCGTCGATCGGAAGTTATGGCATTTTCGGCGTTCGCGGTGAGCTCCGTATCTCTAGCGGAACGATTCACTCTCGAAAGCCATAAAGGCCATGTGCCGGCCGCGCTTTATAGCCTCGGTCAGCTTGCGCTGATGCTTGGCACAGTTTCCGGATATGCGACGGGGAACTATTTTGCCCCGCTCGGTCACAAACCGGCGCATCATACGATCATCTTTGTAATCGATGTACGTTATTTTATTCTCACAAAAACGGCAGATTTTTTTTCTGCGCTTGGATCCATAATCAGCCATGATGCTACCTCGCTCTACAGTTCTTCTTCGGAACCGGGGGTTTTGGGCTCTTCAGGAGCCGGTTTTTCAGCCGGAGTCTCGGCCGTTTTCGGAGCGGTCTCCTCGGCGGCAGCTTCAGGCTCTTTTTTCGCTTCAGTCTCAGGAGCTTCCGGAGCAGCCGGTTTCTCGGCTGTCTTTTCGGCCGGTTTGTCAGCCGGCTTATCGGAGGGCTTCTTCACTTCGGCGACAGGTGCCGTGTCTTTTGGTTCTTCCAGCTCTTTGAGGTCCCGCTCATACTTGATGGTGAGATACCGTATGTAGGGTTCCTCAAGCTTGTAATGCCGCTCCAGAATCGGCAGCACCGAGGTAGGCGCCTTGAAAATAACGCTGGCGTAGAATCCCTGAGTCAGGCCGGCAAGGCTGTAGGCCAGTCGGCGAGTGCCAATCCGGTCCTCTTTGACGATCTCGCCCTCGTTGTTTTTGATCAGCTCTGAAACCGCCGAGACCTGACGGTCAATAGCTGCATCATCTGACTGGGGATTGACAATAAAGGTAGTCTCGTAGAGTCTCACTAAGTCCTCCCTTCGGACGTTGCAAAAAGTTCAAACGGCTTTGCCTGGACTAGACTTATTCCGGCAAAGCAGGGTTACTGTTGTATTCCGACATCGCCTCTTGCAGGCGATGGCAGACGGCAAATATAACGGCTTCGGCCGCAATTGCAACCATTCTTTTGACCTGATCTGCCTCTCCGGCTGAGAACTGCCCCAGGACGAATTCCGTCAGACTGTCCCGGTCCGGAGGGGGACCTATTCCCAGCCTCAGCCGGGGAAAAGCCTCTGTCTCAAGAACATCGATTAGCGACAGGAGCCCGTTGTGGCCGCCATCGCTGCCTCCCGCCCGAAATCGGATCGTTCCGAGGGGCAGATTGAGGTCATCGGTGACCACGAGCATGTCTTCTGGCTTCAGGTCCAAATCCGAGAGCAGATATTCGGCTGCCAGACCCGAGCGATTCATGAGCGTGTCCGGCCAAGCGAGCGTGATCTCACGGCCCTCGACTGTGGCCGTGCTGACACGACAATGGGTCAACTGCCTTGGAGACTTAGCCTTAACAAGACTTGCAGCTTCGTCGAGAGCCATAAAACCGGTGTTGTGCCGGGTGTCCGCGTAGACTTCGCCCACGTTGCCCAGCCCCAGGATCAGAGATATCATTGCCAAATCATCCCAGATCTAGCCCTGCTCCTTCGGGGGGCGATTGAAACGATAGCCGGCTCCCCGGACCGTCTCGAAATAGCCCGGTTTAGCCGGGTCGTCCTCGAAAATCTTGCGCAGTTTGAGAATGAAATTGTCGATCGTCCGGTTCGTGGGATAGATATGGTACCCCCATACAGCGTCGAGAAGCTGATCCCGGCTGACCACCTGCCCGACTCGCTCGATGAGATAGCGGGCGACCATACACTCACGACGGCTCAGTTCCTGTTTGCCCCGGGGGCCTTCAGCCTCGAAAGTCTTGAAATTTATCCGGCGGCCTTCAAAAGCGTACTCGTCGGCCACCTCCTGCTCGTTGCTGGCCAGCCAGGCCTGACGCCGGAAGATCCCCTGTATGCGAGCCATCAATTCGGGGACTTCGAAAGGTTTGGTTATGTAATCGTCGCCACCCGCAATGAGACCCTCGATTTTCTCCTCCGTCTGGTCTCGGGCCGACAGAAACAGGATAGGCACGGTGTGCCCCTTGCTGCGCATCGTCTTGCAGATTGTCAAGCCGTCGGTCCCCGGAAGCATGATGTCCAGGAGGACCAGATCGAAGTTCCCGCGCTCGTAGACATCGACAACGTGGCTGCCGTCGCCGACGTGGACAACCTGGTAGCCCTCGGCCTCAAGATTCATAACCAGGCCGTCGGCCAGGTTGCTGTCGTCTTCCACCAGCAAGATAGTCTTCATTCACAGTTTCCCAGCGGTAAGGTTATTGCGATAAGAGTGCCTTTGTTACGGCCCTCCGAGCGTGCCGAAACATCCCCCCCGTGTTCCCGGATCATCTCGCGACACAGGTACAGGCCCAGTCCGGTTCCCTGGGTGGTTCGGGTCAGTTCGTCGCCGACGCGGTAGAACCTGTCGAACACGGCCTCGCACTCCTGTTTTTCGAGCCCGACACCTTCGTCGGCGATAGTCAGCTCAGCGCGGCCGTTGTTGGCCGAGAGCCGAACCGAGACACCTACCCTCTTGCCGTCGTGGTACTTGAGGGCGTTGTCCAGCACGGCGTCGATAGCCCGCTTGAGCACCACCGGGTCTCCCTCAATGCAAACGTCCTTGTCGATCTTTCGGGATAGGTCGACGGGCACAGTTGACACTGCCTGCTGGACCTCATCCGCCGCCCGCTCCACCAGATCGCTGAGGTTGACCTGCTCGCGATTAACCCGATAGGCGTTGCGCCCGATCCGGCCCGCTTCGAGGATGTTCTCGACCATGCCCTCCAAGCGGGAAACATCGTTTTTGACCCTGGGGAAAATCGCCTGTTTCTTTTCGAAGGATATCTTTTCGGATTGTAGAGAATCCAAATAGACTTTCATCGAGGCGAGAGGTGTCTTTAGTTCGTGGGTGACGGCCATGAGGAAGTTCTGTTGATGCCTCTTTAGCTGCTCTGTCTTGACCAGAGCGCGGTAGATAAGCCAGGTGCCTATCAGCAGGACAATCAGGAACACCGATCCCTCGAGTCCCAGCATGATCTGCCGGGCTATTTCCTGCTGGTGCATTTCCTCGACAAAAGCCGGATCGCCGCCCAGGTGCGCCGCCATGTCCACCTTCTCGTCCACCAGTTGGGCCATAAAAACGACCCACCAGGCTCCCTGGCCGACGATGAAAACCATCAGCACTATAAAGATGACCAGGGCGGATTTTTGAGACAGAGCGTTGCGCATACCAGATACTAACCGTTTTCAACTTTGAATGGTGCCAATATACATATAGGCAGAGGAGAAAATAAGGAGAAAATGGGGACGAAAGACCCGGCCGGAAAGGATATACGAACGGCCCGCCTCTTGAACGAGGCGGGCCGCTAATCAGGTAGAGCTGTCGGTCGGAATTGATTAATCGACCGGCACGGTCTGCATCGGGGCCTCTTCGGCCACAGGCTCGTCCAGTTCGTCCTGTAGAATCTTCTCACCGCGCATGAGTCTGTCGGCGGTTTCCAGCAAGCGATTGATGTTCAGTTTCGTGACGTGGGCGTCAACTTTCAGGAATTTGGCTCGGTTTTTCATACCAACATCGCCGATCGACGAATAGACAATCACCGGTGTGTCGGGACTAACTGACTCCCGGATCTTCAACGTAAGCGCCAGACCGTCCATCTGCGGCATTTCGACATCGGATATCACCAGATCGAACGGTTGCTTCTGATATTGTTCCCAGGCCAGCTGCCCGTCGCTGGCGTCGACCACCTGGAAGCCGAGATCGGTCATTTCGCTGACCAGCATGGCCCGCACAGCCGGGGAGTCTTCGGCGACCAGAACGCGTTTGCCGGTAAAATCGGTCGTGCCTTCATAGGACGTGACATTGCCCAATTGAAGGTGCGGTGACAGGTCGAGGAGGATCGTCTCGTAGTCCAGCAGCTGGACCATGCGGTCCTCGGTCGGCTTGACAATGCCTATGGTGTACTTGTGGTCGATGCCGTAGAATACGCTTTCGGCGTCGATAACATCCTCCCACAGGAAGTGATGTATCCAGTCGACGCGTTCCACCCAGAAGCCGCATTGCATACCAAAAAACTCGGTAACCACGAGCTTCTCGCGACGAGTGACGTCGCTGGAGATGCCCAGAATTTCGGCCAGATCGATCACCGGAACCACATGCTCCATGTCTCTGAAAATCCCGGACACCGCCGAGTGAGATTCCGGAAGCCTCGTGAAATTGACCAGGTCGTTGACGATTTTGCTGACTTTGAGAATATTTATGCCGAACGACATGCCCGACACACGGTACTCCAGGACCCTTAATTCGTTGGATCCTGTCTGCAGATATGATTCAGCATCGAGCTTCACGTTTTTACTCCTCGGCTTTCATCAGCCTGATTGAAAAGACAGCCCCACCTTTGGGATGATCGTCGGCCAGGACCGTCCCGCCCATGCCGGTGGCGGCCAGCTTGCAGAAATAGAGGCCCAGGCCCACGCCTCGGTGCTTTCCCTGTCGCCGCAGTTCCAATTGTCCGTATTTTTCGAAAAGACCTTCAGTATCGATATCACCGAGGCCGGGGCCTGTGTCCTTGACGTGTATGAACACGCAGTTCTCTCCCGGCTCAGTATAAACGGATATCCGCCCCCCCTGGGGCGTGTGGCGGACGGCGTTGTATATCAGGTTGTCCAGCATTCGCTTGAGCAGCTTGGGGTCGGCCTTCACCGGAATGTTGCCCGAGTTGTTGGTGTAGGTGACTTCGAGACCGTACTCCGTAACCGAACCCGAAGCCAGTTCGACCGCTTCCTGAATAACAGCGTCCGGAACCAGGTTTGATGTGGACACCGGAATGCCCACTGTCCCGGCCTTGGCGACCGCCATTATGTCGTACAGAATCGATTCCGCCCGCTCCAGGGCAATTCGAGACGAACGCAACAGAACCTGATGGTCCTTGCGCTCCCGATCGAATTTATCGGACTCGATTTGTCCTAAAAGATATTTAACGGAGGCGAACGGTGATTCCAGATCGTGAACGAAGATCGAGAAGACTTCCAGCCATCGGTCGGCATCCCGGTCTTCTTCAAGCAAAGCTACCGGAGATTCGACCGGATTCTCTTCTTTAGTACTAATCATATTGCGATATTTACCGTACTAGTGAAACAGATATTTCGCCCTATTCCTTTGATCCATATTATCGGTCGAGGCCCCGAAATCATTACCCATGTATTCGGCGGGACTGCCGGGGGGGCAACCACCTGCCCCATTGACAGATGCGGTAAGGGGGAGGGGGACGGACGTCCGACAAAACGCACCGAGGAACCCCGGCGTAGTAGTCTATAGTTCGGTCTGACTCAATCTGACGGAATTGGACACGACAAAAACTGACGAAAGACTCATGGCCAGGGCCGCCATGATCGGCGAGAGGGTCAGTCCGAAGATGGGATAGAACAGGCCGGCTGCCACCGGAAGCGCCACGAGGTTGTAAAAGAACGCCCAGAACAGATTCTGGCGGATAGTCTTCATCGTAGCTTCCGAAAGCCTGAACATCTTCATCACCGCACCCAGTTCAGAGCGCACCAGGACGACATCGGCTGTCTCAATAGCCACGTCGGTTCCGCTGCCAATGGCGACGCCGACGCTGGCCGCGGCCAAGGCCGGAGCGTCGTTAATACCGTCACCGATCATAGCAGCTTTGAAGCCGGCACGGCGATAGGACTCGATAATGACCTGTTTCTGATCGGGTTTTATTTCGGCCTCAAAATGCTCCAGATTGAGCGATCGGGCTACGCCCGTGGCGGTCTTCCGATTATCGCCGGAAAGCATGCTGACGCGTTCCATGCGTTCTTTGAGCGCCGCTATCAGGTCCTTGGCCTCGCCGCGGATTTGATCGGCCAGCGAAATCAAACCGACCACCTGACCGTCCATCGCCGCAAAGACAATCGACCGCCCCATCTCCATGTCCCTTTCTCCTTGAAGCAGCGACGGGCCAAGACTGATTTCTTCCTGCTCCAGCAGGGATCTGTTTCCGACTACCAGATGGTGTCGATCACATTCGCCAACCATGCCGAAACCGGGACGGCTCTTCACGTTTTTCACTACCACGGGAGTTATCTGGCGGTCGTGCATGTGCCGGGCAATTGCTCGGGCCACCGGATGCTCAGACTGACTTTCCACGGAGCCAACCATCCTGACCAGGTTCTGTTCGGAGAGCTGGCCAAAAGTCTTGACGCCAACAACCTCAAGCTGGCCCCGGGTTAGCGTTCCCGTCTTGTCAAAAACCACGGTATCAACCTCGGAGAGCCTCTCCAGAACATCTCCCCCTTTGATGATGATCCCCTCCCGGGCGCCCCGGCCGGTACCCGCCAGCACGGCGGTCGGCGTGGCCAGACCCAGCGCACAAGGGCAGGCAATAACCAGTACGGCCACTACGGAGCGCATCAAGAGAGGGCTATCCGGAGCAAAGTAGAACCAGGCCAAGCCGGTAAGTACGGCCAAAGCCATAACAATCGGGACGAAAATGCCGGCGACACGATCCGCTATTTGCTGGACCGGAGCTTTCCGCGATTGAGCTTCGCCCACCAGTTTGATTATCGACGCCAGGAAACTCTCTTCAGGAGAGGAGGTCACTTTCATCTTGAACGGAACGTTGCCGTTCAGGGACCCGCCCACAACTTTCTCACCGGACCGTTTTTCCACCGGCTGCGATTCTCCGGTCAGAACCGACTCGTCCAATACCGGCGCCCCCTCGATAATGTCGCCGTCGGCCGGAACGCGTTCCCCGGGTTTGACCAGAAGCGTCATGCCGAGTTGGGCCGAAGTCGCGTCTATCTCGATCTCCACGCCGTTGATCACGGCCGTAGTTACCGCGGGCCTGAGCCTGAGCAACTCCTCGATCGCGCTTCCCGCTCTTCGCCTCGCCCGAGCTTCCAGAAGCCGTCCCAGAAGTATGAGCGTAATGATCATCCCGGCTGATTCGAAGTAGAGAGGTTCAGGGTGTCCCCCAACAATGCGTACCAGGGCGTAGAGGCTCCAGCCGAAGGCCGCCAGCGTACCCAGAGAGATAAGCGAGTTCATGTTGGCCCTGAGATGTATGGCCTGCAGGAAGGCGTCGCCAAGAATCCCCCGTCCGGCAACAAAAAGTACGAGCCCGGCCAGAACCGCCTCGACCAGGCCATCAACCGTCTCCGATATAAGGGCCTCACCGACAACCATGGACCACATGGCCACCAGGACGAGGGGGACTGTCCCGAGCAGAGAGTATAAGAAGCTGTGACGGGCACGGGTCTCCTCGGTCAGATTGGCCGCCAGTATATCCGGTCGGCCCGGTTTTGCCCCGAATCCAAGTTCGGCAATCTTGTCGACAATATCTCTTTCATCGAGGCGGGACCGGTCGTACTTCACCACCGCCGAACGCGTGGTCAGATTGACCCGACATTCGGCGACACCCGGTTGCGACAACACCTGACGCTCAATGCTGCTGACACAACTGGCACAATGCATGCCCTTGATCTCAAGGTTCATCTCGGTTGTCTTTGACATGGATTCCAATATAAACGGAAGGCGACGTGCGGTGCAAAAAAAATTTGCGTCAGCGTACGCCCAGCAGGAAGAGCAGGTGCGGACAACGGCGGGTCAATTCTTTGCGAATTCGGGCGCGGGCGCGATGTAGGTACCAGCGAACTGTGGCCTCGGGCATATTGAGGATGTTGGCTACATCGTCAACTTTGCAGCCCTCAACATCGCGGAGCAAAAAGGCAGAACGCTGTTTGTCGTTGAGCGTTTCGGCCGCCCGATGAATATGCCCCTGCAGCTCGCGGCGATGGAAACTGAAATCCGGGCTCGAGCGGATCTTGTCTCTGATATCGGGGAAATTTTCAAGCGGCTCGTGGCGGTGGCGGTTGTGTTTGCGCATATGGTCGATAGCCGCATTGACGGTTATGCGATAAAGCCAGGTATAGAATTTCTTTTTCTCGTCATAGCGCCAGATATTTCGAGCCATTTTCATGAAAACGTTCTGGGCTATGTCGGCGGCTTCGTCGTAATCCTTGGTCATCTTGTACGCCAGGGAGACTACCTGATTACGATAACGCCGCACTATCTCACTGAAAGCCTGTTTGTTACCCCCCTTGAATTCTTTGATGAGCCGCTTGATGACCAGTTCGTCATCGGTTTCCAGATTGGTACCGGAGGGTCTCATGCGAGATACTCGTTAATTAGGTGTAGTAATGTCTGTGATGCCTTCTGTTATTCAACCGGCTAGTAGCTGATAATGTTCCTCTCAATTGCATAAATCCGGTCCCGGCGCTGCCATTCTCCGACACAAAAACTGTCTCACACGCCGCAACGCTCGTCGCCGAGGAACAGATTGGGATAGCTCTGCAAAAAAAAACCACCCGGTACGGGTGGCAGGGTTGGATTATTCCGGACCGCTATTTGGAATTGAGAATGTAGTTCATCGGGTTGAGCACCTTGCCGTTGCGCCAGACTTCGTAGTGAAGATGCGGGCCGGTGGAATAACCGGTGGAACCCATCTTTCCGACCACGTCTCCCCTCTTGATCCGTTGGCCTCTCTTTACGTCGATCGACGACAGGTGGCCATAGCGAGTCACAAAGCCAAATCCGTGGTCGATCGTAATCATCTTCCCCATGCGGCCGAAACTGCCGGTCTTGGTGACCTTGCCATCGGCGGCGGCTATAATCGGGGTTCCGTTGTAGTTAGCAACGTCAATGCCTCGGTGGAGCTGCTTGTAGCCGGTGAAGGGATCGTCTTTCATTCCATAACCACGAGAGAACCAACCCTTGGCCGGCCAGATTGAAGGAGTGTGGTCCAGGCGGTCTTTGAGGCTGGCAAGTTCCTTCTCGGCCTCGTCGTATTTTTCGAGTTCGAAACGCGACAAGCGAAGGAGGCGGTCAACATCGGCCTCCGTGGTGTAGGCCAACTGTTCGGTCTCGGTGAACTTCGTGACGATTTCGGCGCCGGGGCCACCGATGCCGAGCTGACGTTCCTCAAGGCTGATTTCGGGGAGGTCGAAAACGGCCCGGATAGCTATTTCCTTCTGTACCAGCTCATCGTAGCGGTCACTGGTTTCTGCCAGGGCCCAACGGAGTTCCTCGTACTTTGCAGCCAACTGCTGGTTTTCAGCTTTCAGCCCTTCCAGCTCTGACTGCTCCACCTGCTGGGCGAAGAATTCGGAGGCGAAAAACACGCTCAGGAACAAGAGCAGCAAAATCGCCAGAACAGACGCGTACAGCGACCACACCGGTATACTTAACTGCTTGGAGACGCCCTGAGAGTCAGGGACGACCATGAATGTCAGCTTTTCCTTAAGCATTTCTCAATCTGTGTATCTCTCCCGTGAACCGGTGGGCAAACCCCGTTCTTTTTCCGGTACACAACAAGGACAGAAAGTAGGCTTCCGACTTCCGACTGTCAAGATAAATGTCGAATCGTCACTTTATGAGGACGTATTCCTTGCGCAATATCTTGTCGACAATCCTGGCCAGCTTCTCGGACTGCATGGTCTGCAGACTGTAAAGGTGCCAGTAAGTCTTTTTCGGAAGCGCAGCGGGCCGCTTTTTCTTACTGTCTGCCACGGGTCGCTCCTTTCGTCCGTTTCGACCCGTCCGAGAGGAGACAATCTGTCGCCATCTTGGATTATCGGGCGAAACCGAGGATTAGTTGACAGTCACTCGACTATTTTGTTTGCACGTCTCGTGCCGGACGGACGGCCCGGCGCGCATCACTTCCTCAATCTCTAACAACTTACGTATCAGCTACTTAGGGTCGACATTTTCCGACCTTAAGGGTTGTCTTTTGCCTAATCTCTGCAACTTTCCCCAAAAATCCCGGTATTCGGTCCGGCGCTGTTCAACAGTTGCTGTTCAATTGATGCGCAATCAGGGCCGCCGAACACGTCCTCTGATCTTTCTTACTACCCGTCCGGAGTTTTCCCAGACCTGATTTGACACTTCGATAGCCAGTTCATACATTGGAACTCCTGGAACAATATTAAAAGGGATGAACAATGGTCAATATCGCAGGCAAGGTGGTTCTGGTGACCGGCGCTTCCTCGGGAATTGGAGAAGCAATAGCTCGGAAATTCGCAGAGGTCGGAGCCAGGGTGATACTAGCGGCCCGAAGAGCCGACCGGCTGAACAACCTGGCCTTGGAGCTCGGGGGCGATTGTCACGTCCTTGAACTTAACGTTCGGGACCGAGAGGCGGTCAACGAAGCTCTCGACAGCCTCCCGAAGGGATGGCATGAAGTCGATATTCTGGTCAACAACGCCGGGCTGAGCCGGGGTCTGGACAAGCTCCACGAGGGGAGTTTCGAGGGTTGGGAGGACATGATCGACACCAACGTCAAGGGCCTGCTGTGGGTAAGCCGCGCGGTTCTACCGGGCATGGTGAAGCGTGGGCGCGGTCATGTCATAAACATAGGCTCCATCGCCGGCCACGAAGTCTATCCGGCCGGGAACGTTTACTGTGCCACCAAGCACGCCGTTGACGCGCTCACGAAGGGCATGCGCCTGGATTTGGTGGAGACCCCCGTCAGGGTTTCCACGGTCGACCCCGGGCTGGTTGAAACTGAGTTCTCCGAAGTTCGTTTTTACGGCAATTCAGATCGGGCCAAAACTGTCTATCAGGGGTATAAACCTTTGGAGGGACGAGACATAGCCGAGGCGGTCGTCTGGTTGGCCGCTCAGCCGGAACATGTAACGATCGCCCAAATGACAGTGCTGCCGACCGCACAGGCTTCGGCTACGGTTCTGCACAAAAAGCTCTAGGCTCCGGTTTCCTACCGGGAGGGACAAATGACCAAAACGATATTCTTGCTTTTCTGCGCAAGCCTGATGGTGATCTTAGTCGGATGCTCCAAAATCATCAGGACCGACATTTATTACGACCAGCAAATGGATTTTTCGCAGTACCACACCTTTGCCTTTTTCGACCAGTCGGGTAAACCGGCGAGGCTGCCCGACCCCTTTCTCCAGACCCCCGGGGCGAGAGATACCATTAGCCAGACGATAGAAAACCTATTGATAAAACGCGGTTTTCGCAGAGACCGAATAAACGAGGCCGATTTCCTGATCGCCATTCACGCCGGCCCTGACGACTATATTCGCGATGAGATGAAACACTGGCGATATGCTTACGGCAACGACTGGCATCTTTCGGACGATCGCAGCTTTCCACAAGGAACCCTGATCCTGGATTTCGTCGATGCAGACGTGAACACGATCTTTTGGCGCGGCAGCGCTCCCGACGTTCTGATAGACAAGAGGGCCGTACCCAACGACCTTGAGAGCGTTATTTCTTCGCTGCTGGGGGCCTATCCGCCCGGAGCGCCTGCGCCCGAAGGCCAGCCGTTGTAGCGATCAAGCCGAAATCAAAAAAAAGCCAAAAAAAGCGGCGGCCGATAACCGACCGCCGCTTCTCTATTCAGTTCCCAGAATTAAACATCGTAATAGGTCTCGAACTCATACGGAGTCGGACGAACCCGAATCTCGGTAACTTCCTGCCGCTTCAAGCGAACCCAGCTCTCCAGCAGATCTTCTGTGAAAACACCGCCTTCCAACAAGTAGGCGTTGTCCTCCTCCAGAGCGTTGAGCGCCTTATTGAGCGAGGTCGGCAATTGGTGGATAGCGGCTAGTTCTTCCTTTGGCAACTGATCGAGATTCTTGTTTAACGGAAGACCCGGATCGATTTTGTTTTTGATGCCGTCCAGACCGGCCATGAGCATAGCTGCATAGCCGAGGTACGGGTTCATGGTGCCGTCACCGGGGCGGAACTCGAAACGCATTGTTTTGGGATCACGCTGATAACCGGGGATGCGGATGCAGGCGGTGCGGTTAGCCACCGAGTAAGTCCCGGCCACGGGCGCCTCAAAACCGGGAACCAGTCGCTTGAACGAATTCGTCGAAGGATTGCTGAACGCCAGGAGCGAATCAACATGCTTCAGCATGCCGCCGATGTAGAAACGGCCCAGCTCCGAGAACCGCGCCGGACCATCGCCATCAAAAAACAGCGAGCCCTTGTCGTCGGCCAGATACTGGTGCACGTGCAAGCCTGAGCCGGGTTCGTTGAAAAGCGGTTTGGGCATAAAGGTTGCCGACTTATTCTGCCGGAAGCACTCGTTCTTAACGATGTATTTCACCAGCATCGACTGATCGGCCATATGGAGCAGGGTCGAGAATTTGACCTCAATCTCGTGTTGTCCGCCGCCGCCGACTTCGTGATGGTGGTACTTCAGACCGATGCCGACGTCCTCCAGCAGAGCCGATATGTGGCTCCGCAGGTTAAACATCCGATCCATCGGCGGCGCCACGTGGTAGCCCTTTTTGTAAGGAATCTTGAAACCAAGGTTTTCCTCGTCGTCGGCCGCGTTCCATTGCGCCTCGGCCGAATCCAGATAGTAAAAGGCGCTGTCTGGTCCCTGGAAGAAGTTGACCTTGTCAAAGATATAGAACTCGAACTCCGGCCCCAGAACAGCCTTGGTGCCAGGCAACCTTTCACCGAGCAGTTTTTCGGCGTCGGTTGCCACACGTCGAGGATCGCGGCTGTAACTTTCAACGCTGTCCCCCACTTCCATGATATTGCCGATCATAGAGAGCGTGGGACGCTCGAAGATAGCGTCGACGAATGCTGTCGAAGGATCGGGCATGAGAATCATATCCCCCTTCTCGATTTTCGAGAAGCCCGGTAAAGATGAGCCGTCAACGCCCACACCGTGTTCGAAAAGTTCCGAGGTGAGCCCCGAGACAGGAATTGTTATGTGGTGCCAGGCACCGAGCAGATCCGAGAGCTTCAGATCTACGAATTCGATCTTCTTTTCTTTGGCCGTCGCGACCAGTTTTTCCAGATTCATTTTTCCACCCGTCAGTAAAACAGTTCATATAGCCGGCCTAAGGATAGCCTGAAAGCGGGTTTTTGGCAAGGCGAACCGCCATCAAAAACGCTTTACGGGGAACTTGTTTTCTCGTTCCTTCCGGGAGCAAACCACCAATTGAAGGAACAAGAAATGAATCGCTGCATCCTGCTTCTCGTTCTGTTGCTGGCCGCCGGGGGCGTTCTGGCGCAAAGTCCGACAATCGAAGGCGCCGAGCTATTTGACAGTGCCCTGGCCCAACGCGGGCTGACCTCAGACGAGGTTCGCTTCGACCGGGACGAGATGGCCACCTGGGGCGGCGACAAGTGGCGGCTCAGTTACTTCACGCTGCTCCACCAGAATCCGTTCAAACTGCCGGGCCACGGCGAGGTACTCTCTGAGGACCTCATTGCCGGGGCCTCCGACCCGACCAAACTGCTGGTTACCGGAAGCCGCCTCATAGACCACCCGATCAGACGAGGGCTGGTGGGCGATCCTCTTGAAAACTACCTTGTTTTCCCCGATACGATTCCCAAACCCTCTATCACCCGGGACAAGAATATCCTCACCGGAGGGCAGTACGCTTCTCTCAAGGACGGCATAGACTTGATCTATGCTCTCGCGGAAGATGACGAGCACCTTTTCAAGCGAGGTCTCGGCAAGGTCAACAAGGACAAGTACCGTGAACGCCTGTTTGATTACTTCATAAACGAAAAGGAAGATTTGCAGAAGACGGTGTACGAGATGCTGGAAAAGATCGACTTCGACCTGACCCTGGCCGGGGCGCAGGATTTCGCCGAGGCAGCGCGCCGTCTGGCCGACTCCGATTCGCCGGCCTTCCCCAAAGCCAAGACCGAAATTAAAACCCGCAAAGGGCTGATCGTGGTCGGTACTGCCGGGGACGATGTTTTTGAGTATTACAATCCGCCGCTGCTGATTGTTGATGGTGGAGGTAACGATGTATATCGGCTGTCCGGATATCCCAATGGCTATCCCGCTTCGATCATCGTTGACCTGGCCGGTGACGACCAATACCTCTCGGCCGACACTGCCGGTCCCGGCCTGGGTGGCGCCATCCTGGGGATATCTATCCTGATTGACCGGGAAGGAAACGACCGCTACGAATCGAAAGCTCTGGCCCAGGGAGCGGGA